>NZ_DASWTE010000340.1:0-9860 GCF_036402295.1 Phenylobacterium sp. | reverse complement strand
CGCGCGACCCGAGCCGGCGCATCACGAACGAAACCAACGTCTTCCGCGTGCTGATCAAGACCCTGCTTAAGGCCGGCCTGATCACCGAGCGGACCCGCGGCTTCTACGCTATGTACGTCGACCTCGACGAACTGGCCGGCGAGGGCGACCGGATGGTCGGCGACGACATCGCCGAGGACGGCATCCGGTACCTCCAGGAAATCAACTTCAAGGACCGGGCGCGGGTGGCGGTGGCCGCGGAGTAGCGGCCGCGCCTTCAAGGCCCAGCTTGGTCACACATCTGACTGACACGTTCAGGCGGTAGTCATCTCGCAGGTGCGTCCCTATATCGCGCGCCTTGGGGCGTTTTCTCGCCGCATTCCTTCGTATATCGCACTGCAACATGACCCTCCGCCTCGCCATTGCGGCGTTCGCCGCCGCCCTGACGCTTGCGCCGGTTTCGGCGGGGGCGATGACCGTCGAGCCCACCGGGCGGATCGAGCTCTCCAAGATGATGGGGCGCTGGTACGAGGTGGCCCGCGTGCCCAACTCGCTGCAGAATGGCTGCGTCGCCGGCGCGTCCGACTGGACGCCGCAGCCCCAGGGCTTCGCCGTGGTGCAGTCGTGCCGCAAGCAGACCACGAGCGGTCCGCTGAAGACCTGGAAGGCCAAGGCCACCGTCTCTGACCCGCGCACCAACGCGCGCCTCAAGATGAGCTTCTTCGGCGGCGTCGTGAGCCAGGACTACGTGGTCGTCGAGCATCGGCCCGAGCAGGGCTGGCTCGTGCTGGCCACCGCCAACGGCAAGTACCTGTGGCTGATGTCGCAGAAGCCCGTGCTGCCCGCGCCCATCAAGACCCAGGCGCTGAGCCGCATCCGCCAGCTGGGCTTCGACGTCGGGCGGCTCGAATTCCCGATCCCCCGGACCTGAGCCGCGGCCGTCGGGCCTCTTGAATTCAGAACGAAGGCGGAACAGGGTGGTGGCGTGGACGTCACTGTCGTCACCCTCTCGCGGCCGGAGACCACGGCCACCGTCACACGCGGCGCGGCGCGCCTGCTGACGGCGCTCGGCTATGCGCCCCTGGCCGAGGTGACCTTGCCGAACGGCCGCCGGGCCGACCTGATGGCCCTGGGGCCCAAGGGCCAGATCTTCATCGTCGAGGTGAAGTCGGGGATCGAGGACTTTCGGGTCGACCTGAAGTGGCCCGAGTACCGCCCCTACTGCGACGCCTTCGCCTTCGCTGTCGCGCCTGAGTTCCCGCGTGAGATCCTGCCCGAAGAGCCCGGCCTCATCGTCGCGGACGGATTCGGCGGCGCGATCCTGCGCGAGGCGCCGGTGGAGCCCCTGGCCGGAGCGCGAAGGAAGGCCCTGACGCTGGCCTTCGCGAGGCTCGCGGCGCTCAGGGCTGGAGGCGTAGCGGCGACAGAGCTTTAGTTTTCCCTCCCCATGAAGGGGGGAAAGCTACCGCGGCGCCCGCTTGGCCAGAATCCGCTGCAGCGTCCGCCGGTGCATGTTCAGCCGGCGCGCGGTCTCCGAGACGTTGTGGTTGCAGAGCTCGTAGACCCGCTGGATGTGCTCCCACCGCACGCGGTCGGCGCTCATCGGGTTCTCGGGCGGCGCCGGGGCGGCGTCGCCCTTGGCGAGCAGCGCACGGACCACGTCGTCGGCGTCGGCGGGTTTGCTGAGATAGTCCACGGCGCCAGCCTTCACCGCCTGCACGGCCGTGGCGATGTTGCCGTAGCCGGTGAGCATGATGATCTTGGCGTCGGGGCGGGCGTCGCGCACCGCCTCCACCACCTTCAGCCCCGACCCGTCCTCCAGCCGCATGTCGAGCACGGCGTAGGCCGGCGCGTGGACTTTCACGGCGGCGATGGCCTCCTGGACACTTCCCACCAGCGTGGGCTCGAAGCCGCGCTGTTCGAGGGCGCGCCCCAATCGTGTCCTGAGCGGCGCGTCGTCGTCGAGGACGAGCAGGCTCTTGTCAGAGAGCGCGGTGACTTCGGCGGACAGGTCAGTCATGCGTCTTCCCTCTAGGGGCTAGGACAGAATGTCGCACCTAAACGCATTTCTGCAAGCTTTGCTGCGTGTAGGTCAAACAGCTTCAACCAGTGAGCGAGGCCAGCGCGCCGCCACAACGGCGCCGCGTGGCTTGGCATTGTGGAACGTCACGACGGCGCCGGTTCGTTCCAAAAGGGTTTTCGAAATGAAGAAGCCCAGGCCCATGCCTATGTGGCCCGTGCGCGACCCTTCGGCCCCGGGGCGGCTGGTGACGTAAGGCTCGCCCAGCTTGGCCAGGATCTCGGGCGCGAAGCCGGGGCCGTCGTCCCGGACCTCGATCGAGATGTGCTCGGCGTCGAAGCGGGCCGAGACCAGGATCTCGGACTTGGCGAAGTCCACCGCGTTCTCGACGAAGGTGGTGAAGGCATGGGTGATCTCGGGCAGCCGGCGGATGTCGGGGGTCTTCACGTCCTTGGCTCCCGTGACGATCGCCTCGACGCGCACCTCCTTGCTGGCATTGGCGTGCGGCTCGATCACCTCCTGCACCAGCTGGCGCAGCGACAGGCGCTCGTGCACCTCGTCGGAAGCGGTCTCGGGCGTAGCCGACAGGCGGCGCAGGATCTCGCGGCAGCGCTCGGCCTGGCTCGTCAGAAGCTCGGCGTCCTCCTTCACCTGCGGCGTGACGGCTTCGCGAGCCATCTCCTTGGCGACGATCGAGATGGTGGCGAGAGGCGTGCCCAGCTCGTGCGCCGCCGCCGCCGCCAGGGCGCCCAGGGCCGACAGCCGCTGCTCGCGGGCCAGCACCTTCTGGGTCACGTCGAGGGCGAGCGCCATCCGCGCGGCTTCCTCGACCGACTGGCGGACATAGCTGGCCACGAGCGCGATGCCGGCCACGTTGGCGAGGCCCGCCACCAGCCGAAACTGCAGCGACAGCATGGGTTCGGGCGACGGATAGGGCAGCGCCACGACGGCCAAGAGCATCGAGGCGGCCGACGCCATGACGCCCAGCACCCACACCGGCCGCAACGGCAGCGTGGCGGCAGCCAGCGTCGGCGGCGCGATCAGGATCAGGGTGAAGGGGTTGGCGGTGCCCCCCACGAGGGCCAGCAGGGCCGACATCTGCACGATGTCGAGCGACAGCTGCGCCACCGCCTCGCGGTCGCCCATCACCCGCTGGGGCGGCTGGGCCACGGCCGTCAGGACATTGATGAGGGCGCCTACGGCCACCACCAGGCCGCAGGCGAAGTAGGGCGCCTGGAAGCCCAGGGCGAAGGCCATCAGCGCCAGCAGGCCCACCTCGCCGGCGATCACCGCCCAGCGCAGCCGCACCAGCGTGCGGACGCGCAGGTGGCCGCGACGGATGTCGGCGGTGTCCCAGACGTCTTGCGCGTCGGAGGCGCCGGCCGTATCGAGGCCCGCAGGCAGGGGTTTGGCCTGGGACGCGGCGGCGTCGGTCATGGCCTTGAGCCCTCCCGGCGGCCGGACGGCCGGCAGCAAGGAACTAGAGCCATGTCCAGGAAAATCCTGGCCCTCATTGCGGTCCTGGCGCTCGCGCTCGCCATCCTCACCGGTCTCGCCGTCCGCAAAGGTGTCCTGGGCCCCCAACCGCAAACCGCCGCCGTGGGCGGACCGTTCCAGCTCGTGGACACGAACGGTCGCACGGTCGACCAGTCCGTGCTCAAGGGCAAGTGGAGCGTGGTGTTCTTCGGCTTCACCCACTGCCCCGACATCTGCCCGACCACCCTGTTCGAGCTAGGCCAGGTCGAGCCGCTGCTGGGCGCGAAGGCCGCCGACTTCCAGGCCGTGCTGATCAGCGTGGACCCGGAGCGCGATACGGTGGGCCAGATGAAGGCCTATGTGGCGAACCCGGCCTTTCCCAAGCGCCTGATCGGCCTCACGGGCACACCCGCCCAGACCGACGCGGCGGCCAAGGCCTATCGGGTCTTCTACCAAAAGCAGGGCGAAGGCGCGGACTACACCGTCAACCACGCCGCCTACAGCTACCTGATGAACCCCAAGGGCCGCTTCGCCTGCGTCCTCCCCTACGAGCTCACGCCGGAACAGACCGCGGCGAAGATTCAGGCTGCGATGCAGCAAGGCCCGAACGCCGAGCGCTGCTGAGGCGGGGTCTCACGACCGCCCCGGCTGGAAGATCGGCTCGAAGGGATAGAAGTCGTCCGGGAACGCCTTGGGGATGATTGCGCCTGTCGCGAGCCCGGCAAGGAAGTCGGTGAGGTCGCAGTCGAATGTCTCGACGTCTTCGCCCTCGCAGCCGCCGCGATCCCAGACCACGACGCGCCAAGCCTCAGTGTCGCGTCGAGGCAGCCAGAAGATCTGATCTCCGTTCTCCGTCGAGCCCGCAGGGAAAAGGCCGCCAGCATCGGGCCATACAGGATATGGAAGCGACAAAGCCTGGAAGGTGCGACAGGCTTCACCGACCCATCGCGCATACGTCACGCCGCGATCAGAGGGCCAGGGAACCGCAATCCACATGAAATCCATGAAGCCGCCGCTTCCGTAGAGCCGGGCGAAATCCTTGAGGTCCTGCGGTAGGGGTGTCCCGACCGCCGTTTCGATCGGTTGCCAGGGTCCCACGAACGCCTCGAACGGCGCGGCGGGCGGCGGCGCCACCCGGGCCAGGTTCTCGATTGTCATCGGAGGGGCCCGGCAAGATTGCGTATTAGGCGGGCCTTCGGTCCTTCGCTGTGGCCGAACGCAGTCATCAAGACCATGGAGGGCGGCGAACGCCCGTCCGCGTAGAGCGGCGTTACCGAATAGTCGACGGTCTCTCCACTTCCCACCCTGCGCGCAACGTCATTCTCGAACTCCTTCATGTGCCTCTGGTTGGCGCGTCGCTCGAGCGTCATCAGATTCGCTTCATCCCTGCCTGAGCCGCCAAAACGACTTGCGATGAGATGACCCTTGTCGTGGTTCCACGGAGGATCGCGGCTGACATGGCCAACGGGCCTGATCCTGCGACTGGCCTTCGTCCCTCTTTCGGGCAGGCTTTGCGCGAGTGTCGCTGTGGCGCCCGTCGCCTGCCTGTCCGCATTGGGCCTTCGGAGCACGATTTTGGGTCGTGTTAGATTGAGCGCCTGCTGAGGCGGGTCTGCCCGCGGGCGAATGACCCTAGAGCGAGACACGCCTCCCGCCGCCGCCTCATCGACCAGTCCTCCGACCTGAAGTATGGCGTCGCGAGTCCGTTGTGGCGCGCCGGCCGTTGCGGCCACCCCATAGGCGACGGCGCCAAGCGGATGTTCGGCCATGAACAGCGCGCGGACGATGCCTTCGCGCTGCGCCGCGCGTAGTGGATCATCGACGGGGACCAGGACGTTCGCTCGTCCGTTGTCGACTTCCCGATAGGCTTGCTGCCCGACTATGACGGTGTCGCTGAGTCGCGGTGCGCGACGGATTGAGTCAACGAGTCCGAACGGCGCGAAGGCCGTACTTGGCGGCAGAGGGGTCCGTGGAGCGCCAACCGCGGGCGAAGAGAACGGCGACCTTCCACCTGGCGGCTGCGCCATCGAGCACTCCTCTATGGTTCATTGAGTTGGAGGCTCTCCGACGACCGGCCACAGCGCCTCGACATTAGGCATTCTCCCACAAGCTAGGCCTTCGGGCAAGAACAAAAGAAGAACAATTAGCCCATTGGGGCTGCGATGCAGCAACCCGCTGCCCTGTGGAGCTGCCCACCCTACTGCGCGGCGAATCGGCACTCGGCGCCTCGGATGCGCGCCGTTGACGCATAGCGGCGCTGCGAAACTGTACCTTGCGGAGCCTGTTAACCGCCCGCATGTTATGTTGCGACGCACAAGGCAGATCCGCGCATGCTCTACACCCTCTACGAAGCCGGCTACTACGCCGCCTCGCCGCTCCGGTGGGCCGCGCTGGCCGCTCGGGACTTCTGGAGCTCGCCGCTCAATCCGGCCGCCGAGAGCGACCTGGGCCGGCGGATCTACGCCACCACCGACCTCTTCGCGAACCTGACGCGCCGCTACGGTAAGCCCGAGTGGAACATCGATGCGGTGACCATCAACGGCCGCCAGGTGCGGGTGCGCCAGCAGGAGGTGTGGTCCACCCCCTGGTGCAAGCTGATCCACTTCGATCGCGACATGAGCGACCTGCGCCGCGCCGGGAAGACCGAGCTGGAGCCGGCGGTGCTGATCGCCGCGCCGCTCTCAGGCCACTACGCGACGCTGCTGCGCGGCACGGTCGAGGCCTTCCTGCAGGATCACGAGGTGTTCATCACCGAGTGGACCAACGCCCGCGACGTGCCGGTGGTGGAAGGTCGCTTCGACTTCCACGACTACATCGACCACATCCGCGAGATGCTGCGCCAACTGGGTCCGCGGCCGCACGTGGTCGCCGTCTGCCAGCCCGGTCCGCCGGTGCTGGCGGCCGCCTCGCTGATGGCCGACGACCGCGAGGAGAGCCGTCCCGCGTCGATGACCTTCATGGGCTCGCCGATCGACGCCCGCCTGTCGCCGACTGTGACGAACAAGCTCGCCGAGGAGCGGCCGTTCGCCTGGTTCGAGTCGAATATGATCTACAACGTGCCGCCGCCCTATCTGGGCGCGGGCCGGCGCGTCTATCCGGGCTTCGTGCAGCTTGCGAGCTTCATGTCGATGAACCTCGACAAGCACCAGGAGGCGCACCGCAGGTATCTCGCCCACCTGATGGACGGCGACGGCGACAGCGCCGACAAGCACCTGGACTTCTACGACGAGTACCTGTCGGTACTGGACCTGACCGAGGAGTTCTACCTCCAGACGGTCGACGTGGTGTTCCAGCGCTACCTGCTGCCCAAGGGCGAACTCGAGCATCGCGGCCGCCGCGTGCGGCCCGAGCGGATCACCGATATCGGCCTGCTGACGGTCGAGGGCGAGAACGACGACATATCGGGCATCGGCCAGACCCAGGCCGCCCATCGCCTCTGCCTCGGCCTGCCGATCGAGCTGAAGGAGGACTACATCCAGCCGCGCGTCGGCCACTACGGCGTGTTCAACGGCCGCCGCTTCCGCGAGGAGATCTATCCCCGCGTGCGGGCGTTCATCCGGCGGATGGAAACCGAAATCCCGCACCTGCGCGCCAGGCCGGCGTCGGCCGAGGTCGTGCCGCTGCGCTCCGGCGCTGCAAAGAGCTAGCGCGCCCCTTCTGGATCGCCCCGGCGCACCCTAGATTTCGGGGCGATGAGTCTTCTGGGGCGTCCCGCCTTGTCTGATGGCGACCGGCTGGAGGTCGCCGGCGCGGCCGTGCGGCTAAAGGTCAACCGCCGCGCCCGGCGTGTGTCGCTGCGGCTGGACCGCACCAGACGCGAGATCGTCGCCACCGCACCCTCGTTGCGCCGCCTCCCCGAAGCCGCCGCCTTCGCCCGCGAGCGCGCCGGTTGGATCGCCGAGCGCCTGGCCGAGCTGCCCAGCGCCGAGCCGCTGGCGCCGGGCATGCTGATCGAGGTGTTCGGCCGGCCGGTGCGCCTGGAGGCCGGCGCGGGCCGCGCCCGCTGGATCGAGCCGCTGGACGGTTCGACGCCGCGGATCGCGGCCATGGGCGACGGCGAGGGCTTCACCCGCGCGGTGATCCTGGTGATCCGCAAGCGAGCGATGGAGGTGCTCACCGAGCGCACCCGCCACTACGCGCTGCGGCTCGGCGCGCCGATGCCGAAGGTGACCGTGGCGGACGCCAAATCGCGCTGGGGCTCCTGCAAGCCCGGCCCGCGCGGAACGTCGGGCTCGATCCGCTACTCCTGGCGCCTGGCGCTGGCGCCGTTCGAGGTGGCCGACTACGTGGCCGCCCATGAGTGCGCCCACCTGCTTGAGCTGAACCACGGCCCGCGCTTTTGGGCCCACGTGCGCAACCTGGTCGGCGACGAGCGGCGCCACAGGGCCTGGCTGCGCGAGGAAGGCGCACGGCTGCACGCCTTCGGGCGCTAGCTGCCGGCTAGTACTGCGGCTCTTCCCGCCGGCGCGGCTCGCGTCGCGGACGGTCCTCGAACTCGGACGGCGGCGGCTCGTCGCGGTCGCCGCGGAAGAAGTCGGTCACGCCCTCGATGATCCGGCCGATCGGGCCGCCCTCGCTGCCTTCCTCCTCCGGCGGAGGCGGCGGCGGCTGGCCGCCGGGGATGGGCTGAACCTTCAGGCGCGGCAGGGCGGCGGTCATGTAGTCGCGCCAGATGCCGGCCGGCGCGCCGCCGCCGGTCACCCGCTTCATAGGCTTGTTGTCGTCCTTGCCGACCCAGACGGCGGTGACGAAGCCGCCCGTGTAGCCGACGAACCAGGCGTCCCGGTAGTCGCTGGTGGTGCCGGTCTTGCCTGCCAGGTCGTAGCCCGGGACGCGCGCCCGGGTGCCGGTGCCGTGGGTCACCACGCCGCGCATCATCGAGACGATCTCGGACAGCGCCGGCTGGCCGATCACCGGCGAGCGGGTGGGGCGGAACTCGTAGAGCACCCGGCCGCCGCGGGCCGTGCGGATGCGCTCGACGCCGTAGGCCTTGGCCGCCGCGCCGCCGTTGGCGAAGGGCAAATAGGCCTGGGCCATCTCAAGCGGGCTCACCTCGACGGCGCCCAGCGCCATGGAGGGGTCGAGCTGGATCGGCGAGGTGATCCCGAGCCGATGGGCGGTGGCGGCCACGTTCGAGGTGCCGACCCTGCTGGCGAGGTCGGCGGCCACGGTGTTCACCGACTGCGCCAGCGCCGTCTGCAGGTCGATGGGGCCAAGGTATTCGCCGGTGTAGTTGCGTGGCTCCCAAGTGCCGATCCGGATCGGCTGGTCAACCACCTCCGTGGTGGGCGTGTACCCGGCCTGCACGGCGGTCAGGTAGACGAACGGCTTGAAGGCCGAACCGGCCTGGCGCTTGGCCATGGCGGCGCGGTCGAACTGGCTCTGTAGGTAGCCGGTGCCGCCCACGTAGGCGCGGATGCGGCCCTCGCCGTCCAGGGACACCAGCGCGCCCTGCTCGACGCCCTGGCCCTTGGCGGCGGCCACACCCTTCTGCAGCGCCTGCTCGGCGCCGGCCTGCAGCGGCAGGTCCAGGGTGGTCTCGACGACGAGGTCCTCGGGCGGCTCCTCGCCGACCAGCTGGCGGACCTGGTCGTCCACCCAGTCGACGAAGTACTGCGCCCGCTGGTTGGCGAGCGTGGAATTGACCCGGACCGGCGTGCGGACCGCCTCGGCGCGCTGGGCCTCGCTGATGAAGCCCGCGTCGACCATGGCGTTCAGCACGATGTTGGCCCGCTCGGCGGCGTTCTTCGTCGAAGCGGCGGGCGAATAGCGCGACGGGCCCTTCATGATGCCCGCCAGCATGGCGCTCTCGCCCAGGGTGAGCTGGGCGGCCGGCTTGGAGAAATAGCGCTGGGATGCGGCCTCGATGCCGTAGGCGCCGCCCCCGAAGTAGACCCGGTTCAGATAGGTCTCGAGGATCTGCTTCTTGGAATATTGCACCTCCAGCTTGACCGCGAGCACCAGCTCCTGGGCCTTCCGGCGATAGGTCTGGTCGGTGTTGAGGAACAGGTTGCGCGCGAGCTGCTGGGTGATGGTCGAGCCGCCGCGCAGCGGCCGGTCCTCGCCGGCGTGCTGCATGTTGTAGATCTGGCTGCGGACGATGCCCCACGGGTTGAAGCCCGGGTGCCAGTAGTACCAGCGGTCCTCCACGGCGACGAACGCCTGGGGCACGTGCTTCGGCAGCCGGTCCAGCGACACCGCCGGCGCCGCCTGGCTGCCGCGCACCGAGAGCAAGGCGCCCGAGCGGTCGAGGTACGAGATCGACGGCCGCCGCTTGGCCTCGTCCAGCGAGGAGATGTCGGGCAGCCCGGGCGCGAACATCGCGAAGAACGCGACCGCGAAGGTCACGCCCCAGACGGCGAGCACGAGCGACCAGTAGGTCAGG
>NZ_DASWTE010000339.1:0-8761 GCF_036402295.1 Phenylobacterium sp. | reverse complement strand
GATCTTCAAGATCGACGAGGGCCCGAAGAGCGGCATCCTCTCGGTCAACTTCCTGGGCAACAAGGCGTTCTCGGACAACGACCTGCGCGACGTGGTCGTCACCGAGGAGACGCGCTGGTTCAAGTTCTTCTCGAACAACGCAAACTACGATCCCGACCGGCTCGAGTACGACAAGGAACAGCTGCGCAAGCACTATCGCAACCGCGGCTACTACGACTTCCGCGTCTCGTCGGCGGTGGCCGAGTTGGCGCCCGACAAGAACGGCTTCGTGGTCACCTACACGCTCGACGAAGGCCCGCGGTACAAGTTCGGCAAGGTGCAGGTCGAGACCGAGCTGCAGAAGCTGGACAAGGAAGTGCTGACCGCCCTGGTGCCGATCCGCTCGGGCCAGACTTACCAGGACGAGGCGATCGAGCAGTCCACCGATGCGCTGACCTTCGCCGCCGGCGCGGCGGGCTTCGCCTTCGTGGACGTACGTCCGCGCTACACGCCCGACCGTGACAAAGGCGTGGTCGACGTGACCTTCCAGGTGGCCGAGGGGCCGCGGGTCTACGTCGACCGCATCGACATCGTCGGCAACACCCAGACGCTGGACTACGTGATCCGCCGCGAGATGAGCGTGGTCGAAGGCGACGCCTACAACCGCGCGCTGGTCGACCGGTCCAAGCGCCAGATCCGCGCGCTGGGCTTCTTCAAGGAAGTCGACGTCACCGAGGTGCCGGGCTCGGCGCCCGACCGCACCGCGCTGCAGGTGAAGGTGGAAGAGCAGCCGACCGGCGAGCTCTCGTTCTCCGCGGGCTATTCGTCGGTGGACCAGCTGGTGCTGGACCTGGGGGTGACCCAGCGCAACTTCCGCGGCCGCGGCCAGGACGTGCGTGCGCGGATCTCGGTGGGCTCGCTGCGCCAGCAGCTGGACTTCTCGTTCACCGAGCCGCGGTTCCTGGGCCGCGACGTGGCCGCCGGCCTCGACCTCTACGGCTACCGCTACGACCTGTCCGAGTTCTCGGCTTACAAGACGACCACCATCGGCACGACGCTGCGGGCCAACTTCCCGCTCTCGATCGATAGCCGCGGGGCGGTCCGCTACACGCTCCGCCAGGACGACATCGAGATCGAGAGCCTGTTCTGCGACCCGACCCAGGGCGCGGTGCTGTCGGCGGCGCTGTGCGACCAGGTGGGCACCTTCGTGACCTCGCTGATCGGCTACGGCGCGCGCCTCGACCGGCGGAACGACTACCTGAACCCGACCCGCGGCTTCTACGTCGACTTCAACCAGGACGTCGCGGGCCTGGGCGGCGACGTGAACTTCATCCGCACCGACCTGGAAGCGGCCTGGTTCCACGGATTCACGAAGGACCTGATCCTCTCGGTGACCGGCTCGACGGGCTACGTGACCGGCTGGGCCGGCGACTCGGTGCGCATCAACGACCGCTACTATCGCGGCGGCCTGACCTTCCGCGGCTTCGAGACGGCGGGTATCGGCCCGCGCGACGTCAGCCTGCAGCGCGCCGACGCCCTGGGCGGCAAGCTCTATGCGATCGGCACGGTCGAGCTGACGGTGCCGACGTTCCTGCCCGAGCAGTACGGGATCAAGGCGGCGCTGTTCACCGACGTCGGCACGCTGGGCAAGCTGGACAAGGAAGACAAACTATACCGGCCGGGTGACGTGGACTGCCTGCAGCCCACCATCGTCAGCCCGACCGATCCCACACAGCAGATCGCGAACCTCGCGACGCCCGGCACGCGCAACATCTGCATCCGCGACGACCTGTCGCTGCGCGCCTCGGCAGGGGTGAGCATCTTCTGGAAGTCGCCCATGGGGCCGATCCGGTTCGACTTCAGCCGCGTTTTGGCCAAGGAAGACTACGACAAGACCGAGACCTTCCGGTTCTCCACATCAACCAGGTTCTAGAAAACATGACGTTCAAGACATTCGCCGCGGTCGGTACCGCCGTGGCTCTGGCGCTCACGAGCGCTCCGGCCTTCGCCCAGGCGCCGGCCCCCGCCGCCACCACTGCGGCCCCGCAAGTCACCCACGGCGCGGCCGTTCCGGGCGTCTGCGTGCTCTCGGTCGAGGGCGCGATCGGCAGCTCCACCGTCGGCAAGTTCGTCCAGACCCGGCTGCAGCAGCTGCTGGGCCAGGTGAACGCCGAGCTGAATGGCGAGAAGACGGCGATCGACAACGAAGCCAGGACCCTGGAAGGTCAGCGCGCCACCCTGGACCAGAACGCGCTCGAACAGCGTGCGGCGGCCCTGCAGGTCCGCGCCAACGCCCTGCAGCGCAAGGCCCAGCAGCGCGAGCGCGAGATCCAGGTCACCGAACAGAAGGCCTTCGGCCGCGTCGGCGAGGAGATGGAGCCCCTGATCCGCACCGCCTACCAGCAGAAGCAGTGCTCGGTGCTGCTCAACCGCACCGGTGTTCTGTTCTTCAACCCGGCCTCCGACCTCACACCGCAGGTGGTGACGGCGCTGAACGCCAAGATCACCCAGTTCGCCTTCGACCGCGAACGGCTCGACCAGGCGGCGGCTCCGGCCGCGGCCCGTCCGGCGGCCGCCGCTCCGGCCGCTCCGGCCCAGCCGCAGCGCCGATAGCGAACGAGGCGACGCGCGGATCGAGTCCGCCTAAAAGGCTCGAGTCATGCCCGATCCGCGCTTCTTCGAAGACCTTGGCCCGGTCCCGCTGGGCGAGCTCGCGCGCCTGACCGGCGCAGAGCTCTCCGGCGGGGCCGAACGCCTGGTGAGCCGCGTGGCCGTCCTGGCCCACGCAGGCCCCGACAGCATTACTTTCCTCACTGACAAGCGCTATGCGCCCGAGCTCGCCCGCGGGCGGCCGGGGGCGTGCTTCATGCCGTCGGCCGCGGTCGAGCTGGCGCCCGACGGTTGCGCCGTCCTCGTCACGGCCAACCCTCAGAGCGCCTATGCGCTCGCCGCCCAGCGCCTGCACCGGCCGCGGACCGGCGGGACCCAGGCTGTCGCCGCCGACGCAAAGCTGGAGGGCGTCGTCCTGGGGCCAGGGGTCGTGGTGGGGCCGGCCGCCCAGATCGGCGAGGGCACGCGGATCGGCGCCAATACGGTGATCGGTCCGGGCGTGGCGATCGGGCGCGACTGCGAGATTGCGCCCAACGTGACCATCGGCTTCGCGCTCGTCGGCGACCGTGTGAAGGTGTTGGCCGGCGCCCGCATCGGCGAGCCCGGCTTCGGCGCGACGGTGGGGCCCAAGGGGCTGATCGACATCCCGCAGCTGGGCCGAGTGATCATCCAGGACGGGGTCTCGATCGGCGCCAACACCACGATCGACCGCGGGGCCTTCGACGACACCGTGATCGGCGAGAACACCAAGATCGACAACCTGGTGCAGATCGCCCACAACGTCCGCGTGGGACGCAACTGCGTCATGGCCGCTCACACCGGCATCTCCGGCAGCGTGACGATCGGCGACGGCGTCCAGTTCGGGGGGCAGGCCGGGGTGGCCGACCACATATCGATCGGCGCCGGCGCTCGCGTGGCCGGCGCGGCGGGCGTCATGAAGGACATTCCAGCCGGCGAGACCTGGGGCGGCATGCCCGCCCGGCCGATCCGGGACTGGCTGAAAGAGGCGGCCTGGCTCGCCCGGATGGCGAGACGGCGAGGGGGACACGAGGCATGACGCGTAAGGCGCCGGCAGGGAGCGATCCCACGGTTATCGACATCACCGAGGTGCTGCAGCGGATTCCGCATCGCTACCCGATGCTGCTCGTCGACCGCTGCGAGGAGTACAAGCAGAACGAATCCATCATCGGCATCAAGTGCGTGACCGTGAACGAGCCGTTCTTCCAGGGCCATTTCCCGGACTATCCGGTGATGCCTGGCGTGCTGCTGATCGAGGCCATGGCGCAGACCGGCGCGGTCCTGATGTCGAAGTCGTTGGAGGTGGACACCGCCGGCAAGGCAATCTTCTTCATGAGCGCCGACAACTGCCGCTTCCGCCAGCCGGTGCGGCCGGGCGACGTGGTGCGCATGCCGGTGAAGGTGGTCCGCCACCGTGGCGACGTCTTCAAGTTCGCGGGCCAGTGCCTGGTCGGTGACAAGGTGGCCGCCGAGTGCGAGTTCGCCGCGATGGTGGTGGAGACGTGATCCGGTGAGCGTCGAGATCCATCCGACCGCCCTCGTCGCCAAGGGGGCGGAACTGGCCGATGGCGTGAGCGTCGGGCCCTTCTGCATCATCGGCGAGCACGTGAAAATCGGCGCCCGCACGCAGGTGCTGGCGCACGTGGTCATCGAGAACCGCACGACGATCGGCGAGGACTGTTCGGTCCGCAACTTCGCCAACCTGGGCGGGCCGCCGCACCACACCGGCTACAAGGGCGAGCCCACCGAGTTGGTGATCGGCGACCGCAACAAGATCTGGGAGCACGTCACGATGCACATCGGGGGGCCCGGCAACGACGGCGTCACCCGCGTGGGCGACGACGGCATGTTCATGGCCACCAGCCACGTCGGCCACGACTGCATCGTCGGCGACAACGTGATCCTGGCGCACTCCGCGACGCTGGGCGGGCACGTGGTGGTCGGCGACTTCGTGATGGTGAGCGGGCTGGCGGCCGTGCACCAGTACTGCCGCGTCGGGCGCTATTCGTTCATCGGTGGCCTGGCCGCGGTGACGAAGGACGTGATCCCGTACGGCATGGTGTGGGGCAACCACGCCCACCTCGAGGGCCTGAACCTGGTGGGCCTGAAGCGCCGCAACTTCAGCCGCGAGACCATCTCCGAGCTGCGTTCGGCCTACCGCCTGATGTTCGCCGAGGAAGGCACCTTCCAGGAGCGGATCGACGACACCGAAACCGCCTTCGGCAAGAGCGCGCCGGTGATGGAGATCATCGACTTCATCCGCGCCGACGCTAGCCGGCCGCTCTGCCTGCCCGAGCGGGAAGTCTAGGCGTATGCAGAAGCTGGGCCTCATCGCCGGGGGCGGGGGGCTGCCGGTCGAGATCGCGGAGCACTGCGAGCGCTCCGGACGGCCGCTGTTCGTGGTGCGGCTGAAGGGCTTCGCTGGCGAGGCGCTCACGCCCTACGCCGGGGCCGAGGTGGGGATCGCCGAGCTCGGCAAGTGCATCAAGGTGCTGAAGCGGGCGGGCTGTCAGGCGATCTGCCTGGCGGGCAATGTGGCGCGGCCGGATTTCACGAGCTTGGTCCCGGACCTGCGCGGGCTGGCGCTGCTACCCAAGGTGATCGCCAGCGCCAAGGGGGGCGACGACGCACTGCTGCGGCTGCTGGTGGCGGAGTTCGAGAAGGAAGGCTTCGCCGTCGAGGGCGCCCACGACGTGATGGAGGACCTGTCCCTGCCGGCCGGGCCGCTGGGCCGTCATGCGCCCGGCGAGGACGCCCTGGCCGACGCGCTGAAGGCGCTCACGGTGGCGCGCGCCATCGGGCGGCTGGACGTGGGGCAGGCGGCCGTGGTGGCGCGCGGGCTGGTGCTGGCCGTCGAGGCTCAGGAGGGCACGGACGCGATGCTGGGCCGCGTGGCCGAGCTGCCGGGGCACCTGAAGGGCAAGCCAGGGGCCGCCGCAGGCGTGCTCGGCAAGGCGCCGAAGCCGATGCAGGAGACGAGAGTGGACCTGCCTACCATCGGCCTCGCCACCGTGCAGGGCGTGGCGCGGGCGGGCCTGGCCGGGATCGTGGGCGAGACGGGGCGGCTGCTGGTGCTGGATCGCGAGGAGACCATCGCGCTGGCCGACGAGCTGGGCGTGTTCATCCTGGGCGTCGAGCCGCCAAAGGACCTGGGCCAAGCATGAGCGCGCGGCCGCTCACCGTGATGCTGGTGGCGGCCGAGGCCTCGGGCGACGACCGCGGGGCCGGCCTGGCGCGGGCGCTGAAGGCGAAGCTGGGCGAAGGCGGCGTCCGGCTGGTGGGCGTGGGCGGGACGCGCATGGCCGCTGAGGGCGTGCGAAGCCCGTTCGACATCGCCGATCTCTCGATCTTCGGCCTCGCCGAGGGCCTGCTGGCCTGGCGCAAGGTGGTGCGCCGCGCCGACCAGACGGCGGCGCTGGCGGCGCGAGAAAAGCCCGACGTGGCCGTGCTGATCGACTCCTGGGGCTTCACCCTGCGCGTGGCGCAGCGGCTGCGGCGGCAAGACCCGAAGCTGCCGCTAGTGAAATACGTCGCGCCCCAGGTCTGGGCCTCGCGGCCGGGGCGGGCGAAGACGGCGGCGCAGGCATTCGACCTCCTCCTGACGATCCACGCCTTCGACGCGCCGGCGTTCGAGCGTGAAGGTCTCGAGACGGTGTTCGTGGGCGATGCGACGCTCGCCATCGACTTCAGCCACGCCGATCCCGCGCGGCTGCGCGCCGAGCTCGGGGCGGGGCCGGACGATCCTGTCCTGCTGGTGCTGCCGGGCAGCCGGCCCAGCGAGATCGAGCGCATCCTGCCGGCCTTCGAGGACGCCGTTCATCGCCTGAAGGTCGAGCGGCCAGACCTGCACGTGGTGGTCCCCGCCGCGCCGACCGTGGCCGAGCTGGTGAAGGCCCGCGTGGCCGGCTGGCCGCACCGGGCGCATTTGGTGGAGGGCGACGCGGCTAAGCGCGACGCCATGAAGGCAGCCACCGTGGCGCTGGCATGCTCGGGCACGGTGACGACCGAGCTGGCGCTGGCGGGCTGTCCGATGGTGGTGGCCTATCGGCTGGCGCCGGTGACCCACGCGATCCTGAAGCGGCTGATCCGCACGCAGTGGGTGACGCTGTTCAACATCGCTGCCCAGGACTTCGTCGCCCCCGAGATGATCCAGGACGACTGCAACGGCCCGGCGCTGGCGCGGGAGGTGGCGCTTCGGCTGGACGACGTGCAGCTGCGACGCCGCCAGGTCGAACGGCAGAACGCCGCGCTGCTGAAGATGGGCCGTGGCGGGCCTGATCCCAGCGAGGCTGCGGCGGACGCGGTGATCGCGGCGGTGTCAGAGCGCGTCGGCTAGCATGTCCCCGATGGGGATCTTGCGGGCCTGGCGTGGAAGGTCGTCGGTCATGACGAAGTCTTCGACGTCGATGATCCTAGGTCTCGTGAGCGGTAGGCCCATCCGCGTCACCAGCGGCTCCAGGATGTCGTCCACGAAGCTTTCCAAGGCGCGCCGGTTCTCCCAGAGCTCGATGGTGACGAAGCCGTCATCGTCGCCCCCGAAGGCGTGGACCAACGCGCCCCTCGGCGCGGCGGTGAGCGGTAGCTTCCTGCGGAACTCGGCGTATTCGTCGGCGGTGACGTTGTCGAACTCGTAGATCGCCATGACCGGCATGACAGGCCTCCCATGCGCGAACCCAATCGGCTCGAGGCGATCCTGAGGAGTCTTAGGGACGTTTGCAACTGTTCGGCGAACAGCGGCGTCTGAAACGAAAAGGGCCGGACCCGTGAGGTCCGGCCCGGCTCGTCGGGTCGGCAGCGTCGATCAGCGCTTGTCGATGGCCACGTAGCTGCGCGGCGGGGCGCCCGTGTAGATCTGGCGCGGACGGCCGATTTTCTGGGACGGGTCCTCGATCATTTCCTTCCACTGGGCGATCCAGCCCACGGTGCGGGCCAGCGCGAACAGCACGGTGAACATCTCGGCCGGGAAGCCCAGGGCCCGCAGCGTGATGCCCGAGTAGAAGTCGACGTTCGGGTACAGCTTGCGCTCGATGAAGAACTCGTCGCTGAGCGCGATCTTCTCGAGCTCCATCGCCACGGCCAGCAGGGGATCGTTCGAGCCGACCTCCTTCAGCACCTCGTGGCAGGTCTTCTGCATGACCTTCGCGCGCGGGTCGTAGTTCTTGTAGACCCGATGACCGAAGCCCATCAGCAGGTAGCGGCGGTCCTTCACGCCCTGGACGAACTCGGGGATCCGGTCGACGGTCCCGATCTCCTTGAGCATGTTGAGCGCTTCTTCGTTCGCGCCGCCGTGCTTGGGACCCCAGAGCGAGGCGATGCCCGCGGCGATGCAGGCGAACGGGTTGGCGCCCGACGAGCCGGCGAGGCGGACGGTCGAGGTCGACGCGTTCTGCTCGTGGTCGGCGTGCAGGGTGAAGATGCGGTCCATGGCGCGCGTCAGGACCGGGTTGGGCTTCCAGTCCTCGGCCGGGACCGAGAAGCACATGCGCAGGAAGTTCTCGGCGTAGGAGAGCTCGTTGCGCGGATACACGAACGGCTGGCCGCGGGAGTACTTGAAGGCCCGCGCCGCGATGGTCGGCATCTTGGCGATCAGCCGGTGGGCGGAGATCATCCGCTGTTCCGGATCATCGATGTTGGTGCTGTCGTGATAGAAAGCCGACATCGCGCCGACCGCGCCGCACATGATCGCCATCGGGTGAGCATCCCGACGGAAGCCTTGGAAAAAGCGGTCGAACTGCTCGTGCAGCATCGTGTGGTACACGATGTTCTTCTCGAACTCGGCGAACTCGGCCCCGCCCGGCAGCTCGCCGTGCAGCAGCAAATAGCAGACCTCTAGGAAGCTGGACTGCTCGGCCAGTTCGTCGATCGGGTAGCCGCGGTGCAGCAGCACGCCCTGATCGCCATCGATGAAGGTGATCTTGCTTTCGCAGGAGGCGGTGGAGGTGAAGCCCGGGTCGTATGTGAAGACATCGGCCTCCGCATACAGCTTGCGGATATCGACGACCGCCGGGCCGACGGTGCCACGTTGCACCGGGAGCTCGATCGATTTTCCGTCGATTTCGAACTTCGCCGTATCGCCCATGGGACCCCCTCTTCGCGCTTGCGAGATGAAACAACTGTTGGGGGGCGCTTATACCCCTTTACGAGCCAAGCGAAA
>NZ_DASWTE010000338.1:0-13327 GCF_036402295.1 Phenylobacterium sp. | reverse complement strand
GGCGCGATCCTGATGGCCAGCGAGAACGCCGTGAAGGTGAGCCTGGAGGCGATCCAGGCGCTGGGCGGTGCGGGCTACACCAAGGAATACCCGGTGGAGCGCCTGCTGCGCGACGCCAAGCTCTACGACATCGGCGCAGGGACGAACGAGATCCGGCGGTTCCTGATCGGGCGGGAGCTGGTCGGCGGATGAGACTGGCGGGGGCCGCGATCCTTATGCTGGGGCTGGCCGGTTGCATGACCGCGCCCAAGCCGGTGTGCCCGGCCGGCCAGGCGCAGCTCCGCACGGCGCAGCTGTTCCTCTCGGCCCGGCCGCCCGCGAAGATCTCCGACAGCGACCTGCGGAAGTTCGTCGACGCCGAGGTCACGCCGCGCTTCCCGGACGGTGTGACGGTGGTGGACGGGGGCGGGCAGTGGCGCGGCGACGAGAACCGCCTGATCCGCGAGGCGGCCAAGGTGGTGCTGATCGTGCTGCCCGAGAAGGGCGACCCGGCGGGCAAGGTCGACGCGGTGCGCGCGGCCTACAAGTCCCGGTTCAAGCAGGACTCGGTGGTAGTGCTACCGCCGCCGGCCTGCGTGGTCCTCTAAGCCGCCGCCTGCGCCTGCCGCGCCTCGTGCGCCTGCCGTAGCGCCTCCGCGGTCGCGGGATCGGCCGGGAAGAAGGTCTCCAGCGTCAGCTCCGACAACGTGATGTCCACGGGCGTGCCGAAGACCGTGGTCGTGCCGATCATCGACAGCACGGTGTCGCCGACCATCAGCTGGAACGGAATGACCACATTGCCGAAGTCCTCGGGCCGGCGGTCCGGGGCCGGCGGCTTCGGATAGGTCTTGATCTCCTCGATCAGCGCGATCAGCCCCGGATCGGCCGTGAGCTCCGCCTGGCGGCGCAAGCGCTCCAGGGCGTGTGCGTGCCATTCGCCGAGGTTGGCGATGCGGGGCGCCAGGCCCTTGGGGTGCAGCGAGGCGCGCATCACGTTCACCTGCGGCGACAGCAGCTCGGGGTCGACGCCGTCGAGCAGCGGCAGGGCCGCCGCGTTCGCCGCCACCAGGTTCCAGCGCAGGTCGACGACGAGGGCGGGGTAGGGCTCGTGGGCCTTCAGGATCACGTCCACCGCCCGCCGCGCCGAGGCCAGCTCGGGCGCGTCCAGGCTACGCTCGGGGAACACGGGCGCGAAGCCGGCGGCCACCAGGATGACGTTCCGCTCGCGCAGCGGGATCTCAAGCTGGTCGGAGAGGTGCAGCACCATCTCGCGGCTGGGCTGGGCGCGGCCGGTCTCCAGGAAGCTCAGGTGCCGCGTCGAGATTTCGGCCTCGAGGGCAAGGTCCATCTGGCTCATCCGCCGGCGGGTGCGCCACTCGCGCAGATGCTCTCCGACATGTCTCTGGGGGGCGATCATGCCGCGACCATAGTCGCCGCCCGCCGTCCGTCCATGACCTCGCAGGTAATGGCGACGCCGCAGGCGTTGCGTCGGTTATGCGACAAACGGTCCCAGAAGCTCTGCCGTAGCCGGTCTGCCTTCCCTTAACTCCTCAATGGCATGCTGACCGGATGCGACCGCTAGAGGACGCCGTGGCGTCGGCCGACGATCTAAAGCTGCCCGGCGCGGAGGGGGGAGACCCTACCGCGTTCCGGACGACCCTTGTCGGCATGCTGCAGCCCTGGACGATCGCGGCGATCTTCCACCTGCTCGCGGGCGGAGCCGTCGCGGCGCTCGGCCTCCCGCAGTTCGCCCTGGTGTGGACCCTAGGCTCCTTCGCCATGCAGGTCTCTTTCCAGGCGCTCTACAAGTCGTGGCTGCCATCGGCCGACGCGGCGCCGGAAGGGCGCGGCCTCTCCAGGCTCGCCCTCTGCGGCGCCCTGCGGTCCGCTGCCTGGATGATCGGGCCGGTCTATGCCGTGGCGGCGCTGAACTCGCCGGGCGCCAACGCCTTCATGGCGCTCACCGCCGCGACCCTGGCGGCCACCGCCGGCGCCGTGGGCTGGATGTCGCGCCGGGTCTGGGCGGCGACAGCCGCGCCCGTGCCCGCAGGCATCGTCGTGGCCTATGCGCCGGCCTTCCTGGGCCTGCCGGGTTTCGGCGTGGGGCTGAGCCTGCTGTCCTTCGCCTTCGCCTGTGCGCTGATCATCATGGCGACCCAGCGGGTGATCGGCGGCGCCGCGAACGACCGCCGCAAGGCGAACGCATCCATGCGCGAACTGCGCGAGGCTCTCGCCAAGTCCGAAGCTGCCGAGCAGCAGCTGTTCCGTGCCCGCGACGAGGCCGAGGCGGCGAACCGGGCCAAGAGCCAGTTCCTCGCCAACATGAGCCACGAGATCCGGACGCCCATGAACGGCATCATGGGCATGAACGAATTGCTCCTGCGTACCAAGCTCACGGCCCAGCAGCGCAAGTACGCCGAGACGGTCCGCGGCTCGGCCGACGCCTTGCTCGCGATCATCAACGACATTCTCGACATCTCGAAGCTGGAGGCCGGCAAGGTCGAGATCGAGGCCATCGACTTCAGCTTCGCCGACCTCGCCGAGGAGGTCGTGCAGCTGCTCTCGCCGCTGGCGGAGGAGAAGGGGCTGGCGATGACCTGCAGCATCACCCCGCTGGCCCGACGCCCGTTCCGGGGCGACCCGCAACGCCTGCGGCAGGTGCTGCTGAACCTGCTCTCCAACGGCCTGAAGTTCACCGAGAAGGGCGGCGTCGATCTCGACATCCGCGGCTGGGCCGCGGTCGGCGAGCGCACGCGGGTGCGGGTCGAGGTGCGCGACAGCGGCATCGGCGTCGACGACGCCCAGAAGACCCGCCTGTTCCAGAACTTCCAGCAGGCCGACAGCTCGACCACCCGTCGGTTCGGCGGCACCGGCCTGGGCCTGTCGATCTCGCGCCAGCTCGTCGAACTGATGGGCGGCCGGATCGGCGTGTCCGACCGTCGCGGCGGCGGGGCGGTGTTCTGGTTCGAGCTGGAGCTCGAGGCCGGAGCCGCGCTCGCCGCGCCCGCGACCGACCGGGCCGAACCGGCCGTGCATTCCCCGCACGCGCGGGTGCTGTTGGCCGAGGACAACGACGTCAATGCGCTGCTGGCCACCGAGATCCTGCGCCAGGTGGGCCTGGGCGTGGAGCGCGTCTCCAACGGCGAGCAGGCCGTGGCAGCCGTCGCCCGCGGCGGCTACGACCTCGTGCTCATGGACGTGCACATGCCGGTCATGGACGGCCTGGAAGCCACCCGCCGCATCCGCGCCATGCCGGGGCCCGCGGGCCGCGTGCCGGTGGTCGCCATGACCGCCAACGCCATGAAGAGCGACGAGGACGCCTGCCGCGCCGCCGGCATGGACGACTTCGTGTCGAAGCCCTTCAAGGCCGACCAGTTCGTGGCCGCCCTGTTCCGCGTCCTGCTGCAGGCCGCCGCCGATGCGCCGCTCGAGACCGACGCGGCCTGAAGCCATACCCAGACAAGCGAAGGGCCACCCCATCGCTGGGGCGGCCCTTCTCCATAGTCGGACCGCTGCGCGGTTCGCGACCTGCCAGCCTGGGCTAGGCGCGGACCCCGTTCACGGAGGTCCAGGTCACGGTCACCGCTGAGCGGTTGAAACTATGAGACACTGGATCACCTCCTTTCTGATGTTGAACAGACACCCAGGAATATGGGCCGCGTCGCGGCGCACGCAAAGGCTTCATTCGGCCGCAGCGTGGGTGGAGGCCATGAACGGCGTCAGCACGGCGCCGGCTGCCGCCTGTTCGCGCAGGCTCAGGCGGCGGCGCAGCTGGGTCACCGGCTTGGTCAGCTTGTCGAGGGCGGTGAGGGTGGCGCGGTAGCCCGCCTCGACGGCCGCGTCATAGGCCTCCCAGTCGCGAATTTCGATGCCTGAAACGTCCGGCTGGATCAGGACGTCCGTCGCCTCCCGCGCGGCCGCCAGGTCGCGGCCTGTGGAGACGGTGGCCGTCCGCATCAGGAGCGAGACGATCGGGGGCCCCATCCGCCATTGGCCCGAGCGGATCCAGCGCCACACCGACGACGGCCGCGCCACGTCCTTGGCGGTGATGCTGCGGGACGTGGTGACGTCGACGCCAACGATGGGCCCGAGCTGGCCGGCGCGCATGATGTCGGCGGGGAAGTTCTTCATCACCGCCCCGTCGACCAGCACGTTCTGGCCGTCCGTGGCCGGCGGCAGCACACCGGGCAACGCGATCGACGCTCTGAGCGAGTGGGTGAGGGAGCCGCGCTTGTGGAGCTGGTAGGCGCCCGTGGTGAGGTTGGACGACAGGCAGAAGAACGGCAGCCAGAGGTCGGCGATGTTGGTGTCGCCGAAGTGGGTGTTGAGCCGCTCGGTCACCTTCACGCCGTGGGTCATGGCCAGCAGCGGCAGGGCCATGTCGTCGAGCGGGCTGGACTTGACGAACGCCTCGTGCAGCCGGTGGTCCATCTCGTCGTGGTCCCAGCCCATGGCTAGGCCCGCGCCAACGATGGCGCCCATGGACGAGCCGCCGACGAAGTCGATGGGCACGCCGCGCTCGCGCAGGGCGTTGATCGCGCCGACGTGGGCGTAGGCCCGCGCGCCGCCGCCAGAGAGCACCAGACCCACCGACTGGCCCGTCAACACGCGGGCGATGCGCTGGAAGTCGGGCGCGTGGCCGCGCCGGACGTGGAAGACGCGCGAGGCGCTGGTGGCGTCGAGCCAGGCCTCGGAGCCGCGCGGCCGCGCCGTGTCGGCGGCATGGATCAGGATCAGGTCGACCAGGCCTTGGTCCTGCAACGTGGCGGCGCCCGGCGGGCAACCCTCGGACTCGGCCATGCGGTCGCCGCGGCCCACCCGGAACAGCCGGTCCACCTGGCGCGGGACGAAGGCGGCCCAGTCCGGTTCGTCGCGCTCGGCCACGTAGAGGACGAAGTCGTGGACCCGTTCAACCTCGGAGAACCACTCGGTGGGGGCGGAGTCGGCCTCGGCGCCGACGGTGGTAACGTCGTAGCCGAGAGCGGCGATCTCGCGTTCCAGCCGCTCGACGAGCGGGCGGACGGCGCCCGGCCGGCCCACGGGAATGAAGCCGAACACCGACGGTTCGCCCACCGTGCCGCGGCGGGCCGTCTGGCGGCTGCGCAGGATCATCAGCCGGGCCAGCTCGGTCATAACCGAGGCGTCGGCGTCGCAGGCCTCGAAGAAGGCCTCCTTCGGCATGGCGAAGATCTCTGAATCGCGCAGGGCGTAGACGTCCGCCGAGTGCGGGACGCCGGCGATCAGGGCCATCTCGCCCGCCGGCTCGCCCGGGCGGATCACGCCCAGGAACTGCGGCTCCTGGCCCTCCTCGCGGCGGAAAGCGCCCAGCCGGCCGGTACGCACCACGAACAGCTGATCCGAGGCCTCGCCCTGGCCGAACAGCTTCGAGCCGCCCGGCAGCGAGAACCAGATGGTGTCGTCGGCGGCCTGGCGTCGGCGGAACAGCCGCGCCAGGGCCGAATCGACGGGGATGTCCGGCAGACTCGCCACGGCCTCGGAGGGTAGCGCCCCGGAACCGCGAGGGCTATGGCTGCGCTCCCCTAGGCCCGCCCTGTGGGCGGGCCGTCACAGGGAAAGGTCGGCGCGATCGAGATCGCGCCGGGAAGGAGGCGCCCATGACTAACGAACTCGCCCATCCGATGGTGGAATTCCCGGACGTCAGCGCCACGACAGACCTGGTGCACATCAGCGCCACCCTGGGCGGCGCGGTCACCATCACGATGAACCGGCCGCAGCGGAAGAACGCCTTCAATGACGACCTGATCTCGGCGCTGGAGGAGGCTTTCCGGACCCTGGCCGGCGCCGAGGGCGTGCGAGTGGTGTTCATCCGCGGCGCGGGTGGGACCTTCTCGGCCGGCGCCGACCTCGACTGGATGCGGGCCGCCATCGACCGGACCGAGGCTGACAACCGCGCCGACGCCTACGAGATGGCCAAGATGCTGAAGGCGCTGCACGACCTGCCGGCGCTGACCGTGGCGCTGGTCGAGGGCGGGGCCTATGGCGGCGGCGGGGGCCTGGCGGCGGCCTGCGACCTGGCGGTGGCCACGGCGGACGCGAAGTTCAGCTTTTCCGAGGTGAAACTGGGCCTGATCGCCGCCACCATCAGCCCCTACGTGATCGAGGCCATCGGGCCGCGCGCGGCGCGGGCCCTGTTCGCCACGGGCCGCATCTTCGACGCGGACTACGCCTGCCGCATCGGCCTGATCACCGACGTCGTGCTCGACGCGGCCGCCCTACGGGCCGAGGCGCACCGCATCGCCGCCGACATGATCGCCTGCGCCCCAGGGGCCGTCGAAGGTTCCAAGCGCCTCGTGGCAGAGGTCTACGGCCGGGTCATCGACCGTGATCTGATGGAACTGACGGCGCACCGCATCGCGTCGACCCGCGTCGGCGACGAGGGGCAGGAGGGTGTCCGCGCGTTCCTCGAGCGGCGAAAGGCCGCCTGGGCCGAGTGAGGCTTTTCAAGCGCCCGGACGCGCCCTAATCCGGGATCATGGCCCTGCACATGATCAAGCTCGTCGTCGGCGCGGACACCATCGACGACCTGCTGGCGTGGCGGCTGGGGCATTCCAACCCGGGAGAGCCCTGGATTCTGCGCACCCGCATGACGCCCAAGCGTGGGGCCGAGATGGTGGACGGCGGCTCGATCTACCGGGTCTTCCGGGGCGTTATCCTGTGCCGCCAGCGGATCCTGGCCGTGAACACCGTGGGCGAGGGCGTCACCGCTCGCTGCGAGATCACCCTGGACGAGACGATCGTCCGCGTCGCACCCACGCCCCGCCGGGCCTTCCAGGGTTGGCGCTACCTGGATCCCAAGGACGCGCCGCCCGACCTGGACGTCGAGGCCTTCGGCGACGTGCCCGACGACCTGGCCCGGCAGCTGCGTGAAGTGGGGGCCTGGTAGAGCTGGTGAGGATCGCCGCCTATCAGGCGCCGCTGCTCCCCGGCGGTTCGATGGCGGCGCTGGAGATGATCCACCAGCGCGTCCGGCGGTGCGAGGTTGAGCGCGTAGACGTCCTACTCTGCCCGGAGGGCGTGCTGGGCGGCCTGGCCGACGACCTCGAGTCGCCCTCGGAGATCGCCATCGCCGCCGGCGACCTGCCCGAGGTGCTGCGGCCACTTGCCAGCGAGAGCGTGGCGACGATCGTGGGCTTCACCGAGGCCTGCGACGGCCGGCTCTACAACTCCGCGGCAGTTTATGCCCGGGGCGAGGTGCGGGGCGTCTATCGCAAACGCCATCCCGCGCGGCGCGAGTCGATCTACTCGGCCGGGACGGAGAGCCCGGTCTTCGTGCTCGGCGACTGTCGCTTCGGCATGATGATCTGCAACGACACCAACTTCCCGGACCTGGCGACCGACATGGTCAAGCGCGGAGCGCAACTGCTGCTTGTGCCCAGCAACAACGGGCTCAGGTCGGAGATCGCCGACGTGGTCGAACTCACGCGCGCCGTCGATGTCGAGACCGCGCGCCGTTGCGGAACTCCGGTCGTCCGCGCCGACGTCGCCGGCTGGACGGAGGCGCGCGTCGCCTTCGGAACCTCGGCGATCATCGGAGCCGGCGGCGACGTGATCCGGTCTGGGACCCTGTTCGCGGAGGACCTCCTGGTCGCGGACCTGGAGGTCTAGGACCTAGTCGCCCATGTTGTCGATCAGCCGCGTGCGGCCGATGTGGGCGGCGGCGAGGATGCGCAGGGGGCCGGTGACCGGGCCGGGGCCGAGGCGGGCCAGGGTGTCCGGCGTGCGGGTTTCCACGTAGTCGATCCGGGTGAAGCCGGCGGCCTGCAGGTCGGCGATGGCGTGTTGCTCGGTGGCCTCGACCGGTTCGCCGCGGCGCAGGCGGTCGAGGACGTCGCGCAGCACCTCGTTGAGCCGCACGGCCACCTTGCGCTCGTCGGCGCTCAGGTAGGCGTTGCGTGAGGAGAGCGCGAGGCCGTCCGCGGCGCGGGCCGTCGGCGCGCCCACGATCTCCACCGGGATGTCGAGATCGGCCGTCAGCCGGCGGATCACCTGGAGCTGCTGGAAATCCTTCTCGCCGAACACGGCCACGTCCGGGCCGCATTGGTTCAGGAGCTTGGTCACCACGGTGGCGACCCCCGGGAAGTGGCTGGGCCGGGCGATCCCGTCCATCGCGTCCGTCACGCCGGTGACGGTGACGGTGGTCGCGGCGCCGGGCGGGTACATCTCCGCGACCGCGGGGGCGAAGACCAGGTCGCAGCCGGCGGAGGCCAGCTGGGCCATGTCGCCGGCCTCGTCGCGCGGATAGGCCTCGAAGTCCTCGTGCGGCGCGAACTGGGTCGGATTGACGAAGATGCTGGCGACCACGCGGTCGGCCTTGCTGCGGGCGAGGCGGACGAGCGACAGGTGCCCCTCGTGCAGGGCGCCCATGGTCGGCACGAACCCCACGCGGAGGCCGGCGGCGCGCCAGGCGCGCACCTGGGCGCGCAGGTCGGCGACGGTGCGGACGACGGGCAGGACGGCGCTCATCGGGCGGCTTATGCTGCGGCGCAGCGACCAAGTCCATCCACAGGCGTGCGCAGAACGCCGCGTTGACGCACGAGGGTCCCGCAAGGTCAGCTAGGGGCGGGCTGAGTCGGCGGCCGTCCTGCGGCGCTGACGGGGAGTTGAAGAGACATGGGCCAGGCCAGCGTCATCGTGGTCGGCAACGAGAAGGGCGGGGCGGGCAAGTCGACCCTCGCCATCCACATCGCCACCGCATTGCTGCACGGACAGGCGAAGGTCGCGGTCCTCGACCTCGACCTGCGCCAGCAAACCCTCGGTCACTTCTTCGCGAACCGGGCCAAGTGGCTCGCCGCGAACGCCGCCAAGGCCCCCATGCCGATCGAGCATGAGGTGAGCAGCTCGGGCGACGCGCTCGCCAAGGCGCCCGACGCCGAGCAGCTGGCGCGCTTCGAGGCGGCCCTCGCCGAGGTGTCGGAGGCGGCCGACTTCGTGCTGATCGACACGCCGGGCAGCGACACGGCGATCAGCCGCGCGGCGCATGCGCGGGCCGACCTGATCGTGACGCCGATGAACGACAGCTTCGTCGACTTCGACATGCTGGGCGTCGTCGATCCCGTCACCCTCGACCTGAAGCGCCACAGCCTCTACGCCGAGACGGTCTGGGCCTGCCGCAAGCAACGGGCGACGGTGGAGCGCAAGCAGATCGACTGGGTGGTGCTGCGCAACCGCCTGGCCCCCACCGAGGCCCGCAACCGGCGCCGTCTGGACGAGCGCGTCGAGGCGCTTTCGAAGAAGGTCGGCTTCCGGGTCGGGCCGGGGCTGCGCGACCGGGTGATTTACCGCGAGCTTTTCCCCTTCGGCCTCACGGTCGCGGACTTGTCGACCGCGATCCGCCCGGTGGCCATGGGCCTGCAGCACGTGGCGGCGCGGCAGGAGCTGCGGGCGCTGATGGTGGCCCTGGGCTTCAACGGGCTGGACGACCAGGAGCGGATCGCGGCGGAATAGCCGCATGACCTACCTGTTGCTCGGCGCGGCCGTGCTCGCGCTCTACGTCTGGGCGACCAGCGGCAAATCCCCCCTGCTCAAACGCCGCGAATGGCGGGTGCTGACCGGCGCCCTGTCGCTGGCCGCCTTCACGGCGGCGGCCTTCGTCGGCGTGCGTGGCGGGTGGGGCAGCGCCATCGTGCTCTCGGTCGTGGGCCTGTGGCTCGCCGCCTCGACCCGCAAGTCGACGCTGGCGGCCCCGCCGTCCGGAACCGCCAAGATGAGCGCCGACGAGGCGCGACGGATCCTGGGGGTCGGCGCAGACGCCAGCCGGGAGGAGGTCCAGGCGGCCTACACCCGCCTGATGCGGGCGGTGCACCCGGACAAGGGCGGCACCGCTGGCCTTGCCGCCCAGCTCAACGCCGCGCGCGACCGCCTGCTGAAATGAAAGGCCCCGGCGCGAGCCGGGGCGTTGGCATACGCTACCCGAACGGGATCAGCCGCGGCCGGGGCCCATCACGACGCAGGGCTGTTTGCGGGCCTTGATGGCCTTGCAGGCGCTGCGGGCGTCGGCTTCGGTCATGCCCGCGAAGCGGGCCACGAAGCGCCCGTCGTCCTTCTCGGCGACGGCACGGGCGTCGTCCACGTGGCGACCGAACTTCTTCTCGACGATCTGAAGTTGCTCGCGGGCGTCGGAGCGGTTCTTGAACGCGCCGACCTGGATGGTCCAGCGGCCGCCGGCTTCGCGCTTGCCCTTGCCGTTCAGCTTCGGAACCGAGTTCGGCTCGACGATGGTGATCTTCGACGCGCGACCGGGCGGCGGGGCCGAGACAAGCTGGACCGAAAGGCCGCTCTCGGTGTCGCCCTGCTGCATCGACGATTGCGTCGCCTGGGCGAGCTGCGGCGGCTCGAAGAAGTTCTGCGCCACGGTGATCTGCTCGCCGCGGGCCCGGCGGTCGAGCACCTCGAAGCCGGTGTTCAACAGGCTCTCGGCCACGCGGTCGCGGGTGACTCGGGTGGGGCCGCCCAGGACGACGACGATCAGGCGGCGATTGTCGCGCACGCCCGAGATGGCGATGTTGAAGCCCGAGGCGTTGGTGAAGCCCGTCTTCAGGCCGTCGACGCCCGAGACTTCCGAGAGCAGATGGTTGTGGTTGCCGATGTTCTGGCCGCGGAAGTTGAAGCTCTTGGTGGCGAACAGCCGATAGTACTGCGGATAGTCGCGCATCACGGCGCGCGACAGGATGGCCAGGTCGCGGGCCGTCGAGATGTTGCGGCTGTCCGGCAGGCCGTTCGCGTTCGTGAAATTGGTGCTCGTCATGCCCAGCTCGTGGGCGCGCAGCGTCATCAGCGTGGCGAAACGCTGCTCGGTGCCGCCCAGCTTCTCGGCCATGGCGACCGCGGCGTCGTTGGCCGAGCGCGTGACCATGCCCTGCATGGCCTGCATCACGGTGATCGAATCGCCGGCGCGGACGCCGAGCTTGGTGGGCGCCTGGGCCGCGGCGCGGGGCGAGAACACGACCGGCTCGTCCAGCTCGATCTTGCCTGCCGCCAGCGCCTCGAACGCCAGGTACAGCGTCATCACTTTCGTGATCGAGGCGGGATACCGCGGCGCGTCGGCGCGTTTGCCGTACAGCACCTCGCCCGTCTTCGCGTCGACGACGATGGCCGCATACTTCGAGGAGTTCTGCGGGATGAGAGAGAGGTAGGGGACCTGCGCCATGGCCGGCGCAGACGCCAAGCCGAGAGTCATGGCCAAAGCCAGACCGAGGGAAAGCAACAGGCGGCGGGCGTGCTGGATCATGCTTCGTCCGTCGAATCAACGCGTTGAGGCGGACACTGCGCCGCCAAGAGAGTCGGTAGCATGCCCCCGTTACCCTTGCAGGAGAGTAAACAAGGTTTGAACGGGCGCAATTGTCGCGGCGCCACATGAACGGTCGCTGAAGGCCTCCCCACGGTGAAGCTGTGTTCAACGCGCATTGTGCAGTGCAACAAAATCGATTGACTGCTGCAGTGCAACATGAGAAAAGGCCGTTGTCATCTGGGGCATGCGCCCCAAATCACGCCTTTTTCGCCCGTCCCACAGGAGTCTCCACATGGCCGCTGCCGAAGCCGCGAAGTCCACCGTCGAGCAGTTCACCGCCGCCTCCAACGTCGCCTTCAAGGACGGCGTCGAGAAGGGCCTGGCCGCGCTGAACGAGCTGAACACCCATTCCAAGAAGAACCTGGAAGCCGTCGTCGCCTCGGCGACCGCCTCCGCCAAGGGCGCGGAAGCGCTGGGCGCCCAGGCCATGGCCTTCTCGAAGGCCATCTTCGACACGCAAGTGAGCGCCGCCAAGTCGCTCGCCGGCGCCAAGAGCGTGCAGGAAGTGGTGGAGCTGCAAACGAGCTTCGCCAAGACCGCTCTGGAAACCTACATGGCCGAGTTCGCCAAGATGTCGGACACCGTGTCCGCCTCGGTGAAGGAATCGATGAAGCCGCTCAACGAACGCGTCACCGCGACCGTCGAGAAGTTCCAGGCCGTCCGCTAACCCTTCCCGAGTACCGGAAGGTCGGAGCCCGGGCCGCGAAGGCTAGGGCTCCCAGTTCCGTCCGCCGGTCTCCCCCGTCCGGCGGGCGCTTTTCTCCCGAGTATCAGTGCTGGGCCGGTCCCCGTTGGACCGGCCCTTTTTCTTTGGCGCCTTGGGCGCTAGAGGTTCGGGCATGTCCCAAGTCGAAGCCCGCCTGACGTCCCTCGGCATCGAGCTGCCGAAACCCAACGCTCCCGTCGCGAACTACGTCCCCTTCGTCCGCGCGGGCGAGCTGGTGCACATCTCCGGTCAGGTCTCGGTCGACGCCTCGGGCGGGATCCGCGGCGTGGTGGGCGAGGACGTCGACTTCGACACCGCCGTACGCGCCGCCCGCATCTGCGGGATCAACCTGCTCGCCCAGATGAAAGCCGCCTGCGAGGGCGACCTCGACCGGGTGGTCCGAGTCGTGAAGCTGGGCGGCTTCGTGCAGGCGGGGCCCGCCTTCTTCGACATCCCCAAGGTTGTGAACGGCTGCTCCGACGTGATGGTCGAGGCCCTGGGTGACGCGGGCCGCCACGCTCGCTCGGCCGTGGGTGTCTACCGCCTCCCGATGAACTTCGCGGTTGAGGTCGACGCGGTGGTGCAGGTCCGATGAAGGCTCCTCCCGGGAATGGGGGCTTCGGCCAGGCCTGGGACCTCCTCTTCCACCCGGCGATCGCGCATCGCGGGCTCTGGAGCCCCGACGGCCCGCCGGAGAACAGCCTGGGCGCCTTCCAGGCCGCCTGCGCCGCCGGTTACGGCATCGAGCTGGACGTCCAGCTCTCGGCCGACGGCGAGGCCATGGTCTTCCACGACTCGAAGCTGGCCCGGATGACCGGCGCCGAGGGCCGCATCGGTGACTTCAGCGCCGCCGATCTCGGCGAGATGCGGCTGGCCGGTACGGACGAACGGATCCCGACCCTGCTGGAAACCCTGGCGCTGATCGGCCACCGGGCGATGGTCCACGTCGAGCTCAAGACCCCCTACGGCGAGGTGGGGCCGCTGGAGCAGCGCGTGCACGAGGTGATCGCCGACCACAACGGCCCGCTCTGCGTGATCGGCTTCAATCCCTACAGCCACGCCTGGTTCGCCGATCGCTATCCGGGCGTCCTACGCGGCCTGGACAGCTACTCCTACGACAAGGCCCCCAACATGGCCGAGGCGCAGCGCCAGGCCTTCGCGCGGCTGGAGCACGTCTCGATCGCGCGGCCGCATTTCCTGGCCCTGGGCCTCGACATGCTGCCTTGCGACCGCGCCGCGAAGCTCCGGGCGGAAGGGATGCCCGTCGTCGCCTGGACGGTGCGCGAGCCGGGCCAATGGGACGCGATCAAGGACAGCTGCGACAACCTCATCTT
>NZ_DASWTE010000337.1:0-12506 GCF_036402295.1 Phenylobacterium sp. | reverse complement strand
TGGCCGTTGTACGCGTGCACCGCGATCGCGTTCCTGCTCGGCATCCACCTGGTGATGGCAATCGGCGGCGCCGACATGCCGGTCGTGGTGTCGATGCTGAACAGCTATTCGGGCTGGGCGGCGGCGGCGCTGGGCTTCACGCTCGAGAACATCACCCTAATCATCACCGGGGCGCTGGTGGGCTCGTCGGGCGCGATCCTCAGCTACATCATGTGCAAGGCGATGAACCGCAGCTTCATCTCCGTGATCCTGGGCGGGTTCGGGGCGGACGACAGCGCCGCCGCGGCCGGCGGCCAGATCGAGAGCCGGCCGGTGAAGCAGGGCTCGGCGGAAGACGCCGCCTTCATCATGAAGAACGCCTCCAAGGTGATCATCGTCCCCGGTTACGGAATGGCCGTGGCCCAGGCCCAGCACGCCCTGCGCGAGATGGCCGACCTGCTCAAGGAAGAGGGCGTGGAGGTGAAGTACGCCATCCACCCCGTGGCCGGCCGGATGCCGGGGCACATGAACGTGCTGCTGGCCGAAGCCAACGTCCCCTACGACGAGGTGTTCGAGTTGGAGGACATCAACGCCGAGTTCGCGACCGCCGACGTGGCCTTCGTGATCGGCGCCAACGACGTGACCAACCCGGCCGCCAAGACCGACACCACCAGCGCCATCTACGGCATGCCGATCCTGGACGTGGAAAAGGCCCGCACCGTGCTGTTCGTGAAGCGCGGCATGGCGGCGGGCTACGCCGGCGTTGAGAACGAGCTCTTCTTCCGCGACAACACAATGATGCTGTTCGCCGACGCCAAGAAGATGGTCGAAGGGATCGTGAAGGGGCTTTGAGCCCTAGCCCAACGGATCCACGCCCAGGCCCGCGCCGACGGTCGCGTTGATCGGCGGCGGCTCGGCCGGCGCGCTGCGTGTCCCGATCAGCAGGTAGCCGTCGGCCACGCCGTCGCCGTTCAGGTCGACGTCCACGCGGGTGAGCGGCGGACGCGGGCCTACGAGGGTCGTGCCGAAGTCGCCGTCGCTCGGCGGGATGAGGTCGGGCTCGGGGTCCGGCTTGGGCGGCGTCTGGCCGTCGCCGGTGGGCGGAGCCTGCTTGTCGGCGTCGGGTCGCGGGCGGGGCAGGAAGTGGATCGCACCACCACCGAATCCCAGAACCCGATCGCCTTCGAGGCCGCTGTAGTCGAAGATCACGCCCAGCAGGGTCTCCGGGCGTCCGGCGTGGACGGGCGCGTGGATCACGAAGGTGTCCGCACCGGCCCCGCCGATGGCGGTGACCTCGCCGGTGACCTCGAGGACGTCATTGCCGGCGCCACCCTCCAGCAGGTCGCGGCCGCCGCCGCCCTGCAGGGTGTCGTCGCCGTCGCCGCCGATGATGTGCTCGTCCTCGGCCGTGCCGGCCAGGAGGTCGTCGCCGGCCGTGCCCTGGATCACCGTGGCGGGCGCGGTCGGGGCCGAAGGGCCCACGGACAGGTCCAGCGTCTCGGCTGGGGCCGCGTGTGGGGTCTCGACGACGGGCGGCGGGGAAGCGACCGCCGGCGCAGCCGGAGCGGCCACGGCGGGCTGCGCGGCGACCAGCATCGGCGTGGGCCCCGGATCAGACGGTTGCAGCGCCACGCCCTGGGCGTTCTCGCGCTCCTGGGTGGGCGTCTCGGCCTCCGGCGGCGGGGGCGGCGGCTCGGCGGGCGGCGAGGCCTGGACGGGCTCGCTGGCCTCGGCCGTGTCGCCGATGGCGGAGGTCTCGTAGAAGAAGGCTGTCGCGGCCAGCAGCGCCAGGAAGGTCTGACCCTGGCGGGCGGTGAAGGGCAGGACGACCGCCGATGTGGGCGCCATCATCTCCTCGGTCGCGGCCAGGCGCTCGCGGAGCGCGGTGTGCAGGTCGACGCTCTCGTTCACGGCGTCGTCGATGGCGGAGTGGACGACGAACTTTCCGTCGATGCGCGCCACGTGGATCAGGACGTCGCCGTCGGCGTCGGTGACCACGCACCAGGGGTCGCCCTCGTCGGTCGCGCCGAAGATCACCTCGACATGGACGCCGCCCGAGGCCAGCCGGTCGGCCAGCTCCTCCAGGCGCGCGCGCTCGGTCGCGGACCAGTCGCCGCTGTCGCGCACGCGAGCGATGAAGGGAACGACCTGACCCATCGTCTAGCGACGCATCTCCTGGAGCCTAGCCCGCAGCCCGGCCCTGCCGGGCGGCCTCGGCGCCGAACAGCAGCCTGTATAGTTCCGGTTCGTAGTAGCGCAGCAGGACCTTGGCGAATTCGCCGGGCTCCAGACCCAGCGCCTCGGCCCAGGCGCCCTGCGTCTCGATCGGAAGGCGGCCCAACCCGCTCTCCACCTGGGAGACGAAGGTGTAGTAGCGCAGGCCCACCTTCTCGGCGAGCTCCGCCTGGGTCAGCCCCGCTTGCTCCCGCGCGGTCTTGAGCCAGCGGCCGGCCTGCTGGCGCAGGACCTTGATCTGGGCGGCTTTGGCGGGATCGGTCGCGGGTCTCGGCATCCGGAGCTCCAGGCTTGCAGTTCCGCCTTGCGGGGACCGGCCAAGCCAGATAGTACAGTTTTTACGCAACAAATAACTACGCGACGTGTAGCCGCTCGTCTGGTGCCTACCACGCCGACCCGTTCCAGGAAAGCAATGAAGCGCCTCTTCGTCTCCGCGGCCGTCCTGCCGCTCCTCGCCGCGACCGCCGCGCACGCCGAAACCAAGATCTCCACCGCCACGACGGCGCCGGTGCGGACGTCGACGGTCGCCAGCGGCCAGCCGGACCACATCACCATCGAAGCGGCCGGCTCGATCGCCCCGACGGCGGCCGGCGCGGCGGTCACCATCGACAGCTCGAACGCGGTGATCAACAACGGCTCGATCACCTTCACGGGCGTCAGCGGCGCGACCGGGATCCAGATTGACCCGGGCTTCGCCATGGCCCTGACCAACAACGGCACGATCGCGCTCCTCGAGGACTTCACGCCCACCGACAGCGACAGCGACGGCGACCTGGACGGCGCGTTCGCCCAGGGGTCGGCCCGCTTCGGCATCCGCGCGCTGGGCGGCGCCACGACGTTCGGCAATATCGTCAACGCGGGCGCGATCCAGATCGAAGGCAACGACTCGCGTGGCATCTCGATCGAGACGCGGCTGAACGGCAGCCTCACGCACTCGGGCTCGATCAGCGTGGTGGGCGACCGCGGCGTAGGCGTGCGGGTCGACCAGGCCTCGGGCGACGTGCAGATTCGCGGGTCGGTCGGCGTCCAGGGCGAGGGCAGTACAGGCGTGCAGGTGGGCCAGATCGACGGCGGCCTCCTGCTGCAGAACGCGATCACCGCCACGGGCTACCGATCGACCGACAGGCTCTCGGACACCGTCCGCGCCAAGCTGGACGCCGAAGACCTGAAGCAGGGCGGCTCGGCGGTGCGGATCATCGGCAGCATCGCCCGCGGCGTGCTGCTGGATCGCCCGCCCGTCGACAACAGCACCACCGACACGGACGAGGACGACGACGGCGTCGTCGACACCGCCGAGTCGACCGCGACGATCTCGGCGTTCGGCGCGGCGCCGGCGATCGACGTGGGCGGGGCTGCGCCCATCACCCTGGGCGCCGTCGGGACCGGCGAATACGGCTTCGGCTTCGTCAACCGCGGTAACATCAGCGCCAGCGGCGTCAACGACGGGATCGCCGGCAACGCCCTGCGCTTCGGGTCCGGCGTCACCGTCCAGGGCGGCCTGCGCAACTGGAGCGGCAGCACCATCGTGGCGCGCGCCTTTTCGGCCCAGTCGACCTCGATCCTGGTGGGCGCGGGCGCGAGCGTGCCCTACCTGCTGAACAACGGCGCGATCGGCGCCGAGCAGACCGGCGGCCTGCACGACGCGCGCGCCGTCGTCGATCTCTCGGGCAGCCTGACGCTGGTCGAGAACGCCGGCGTGATCCGATCGGTGATCACCACGCCCACCGGGGTGACCCAGACGGGCAAGACCGTCGCCCTCGACCTGTCGGCCAACACGACGGGCGCCACGATCCGCCAGCTCAGCTTCTCCACGGCCGACGTCCCGGCGATCGGCGGGGACGTGCTGTTCGGCAGCGGCGCCGACCGGCTCGAGCTGCGGGCCGGCTCGCTGACGGGGACCATGAGCTTCGGAGCCGGCGCCGACGCCCTGGTGATCGCGGGCGGCGCCACGGCCACCGGCCGCATCGTCGACACCGACGGTCGGCTGGCGATCGACGTGCAGGACGGCCGCCTCACGGTCGGCAACACAGAGACGGTGAACCTGACGGCGCTGACCCTCGGGGCCAAGGGCGTGCTGGCGGTCAACATCGACCCTACCCTGACGGCGGCCCGCTTCGACGTGGCCGGGGCCGCCACCATCGTCACGGGCGCCCAGGTGGACGTGACGCTCACCGGCATCTCGCGCGGCTCGAAGTCGTTCCAGATCGTCCAGGCCCAGAGCCTGACGGTGGGCCAGGCCGGGGCGACCCTGGCCGGCGCGCCGTGGCTCTACCAAGCCAGCTTGCGGACCGACCAGGCGGCCGGCGCGGTGTTCGTGGACGTGCGGCCCAAGACCGCCACCGAGCTCGGCCTCAATCGCTCCGGCGCCCAGGCCTTCGACGCGGTCTTCGCTTCGCTGGACAAGGACGACGCGATCGAACAGGCCTTCCTGGACCAGAAGACCCAGGCGGGCTTCGACGCGCTCTACGACCAGGTGCTGCCCGACCACTCGGGTGGCGTGCTGATGTCGGCGGCGGCGATCTCGGCGGGCATCTCCTCGGCGGTGGCCCAGCCGATGGCCATCGACGCGACATCGGGCACGGGCGTCTGGGCCCAGGAAGTGGTGTTCAACATTCGCCAGGACCGCAGCGACGCCATGGGCTTCAAAAGCCAGGGCTTCGGCTTTGCGGCCGGCTACGACCTGCAGGGCGAGGCCAACGCCCTGGGCGTGAACGCCAGCTTCGTCACCACCGACGTGAAGGACCGCGGCGCGGCGGCCGGCGAAGAAATCTCGATGAACCTCTTCGGCGCCGGCCTCTATTGGCGCTTCGACGGGGGTCCGCTGCAGGTCGCGGCGCGCGGCGGCGTGGGTTACGCCTTCTTCGACGGCGACCGCCGGCTGGTGTCGCAGACCCTGAACCTGCGGGCGAACTCCAAGTGGAACGCGTGGATGGTCGACGCCTATGCCGGCGCCTCGTACGAGGTCCGCGTGGGCTCGCTCTACGTGCGCCCGGAAGGCTCCTTCAGCTACCTACGGCTGGCCGAGGACAGCTACAAGGAGAAGGACGGCGGGGCAGGCTTCAACCTGATCGTCGACAAGCGCACCGGCGACATGCTCACCGGCGAGGCGCTGCTGGCGGTGGGCTGGCGGTTCGGTGACGAGGTCTACCTGGCGCCCGAGGTCAAGGCCGGCTACCGCGCCAAGCTGGCCGGCGGACCGGCCCGTACGACGGCCCACTTCGAGGGCGGCCAGGAGTTCACCCTGGATCCCGAGAACGTGTTCAAGGGCGGGTATGTGGCGCGCGCCGGCTTCCGCGGCGGCGCCAGTCGGGTGCTCTACGCGGTGAACGGGGGCCTGACCAAGGACGGCGACTACGAGGAGTACGACGTCCGCGCCACCGTCCGCTTCCAATTCTAGGGCTCGCCCTCACGGGGAGCTGGTTTGCTCGCGGCCCGGATTTTGCCTAGAACGCCCTGCAGTCTGCTCGCCGGTCCCAATGCGGACACGGCTGCTCGCGCGTGGTGGGAGTTCTTCGAGCTTGCAGGAACGGAAACCGATCCTGAGGAATCGCGTGCTTGCGGAGGCCGGAATCGTGGCCGCCGCGGGCCTCAGCGCGTTCGCCGTGGCCCATGCGTCGCTGATCGTCCCGTCGTCGACGCCGACGTCGCAGACCGTGCGCCTGACCAAGGCGGTCGCCACCCCCGCCGCCCCACCGGCCGAAGAGGTGCTGATCGCCTTCGAGGAGCCCGTGCCGGGCCGCGCCATCGTCTCGCCGTTCGGCCTGCGCCAGCTGCCCTGGGAGGGCGGCGGACGCCTGCACGAGGGCGTCGATATCTCCGCCGACAGCGGCCTGCCCGTGATCGCCGTGGCCGACGGCGTGGTCGTCGACGCCGGGACCAAGGGCGGCTACGGCCGCTTCGTCGCCGTGCGCCACGCCGAGCGGCTGACCACCTACTACGCCCACCTGGGCGCCATCGGCGCCGACGTGAAGCCGGGAGTGGCGGTGAAGGCCGGGACCGCGATCGGGCGCATCGGCTCGACGGGCACGTCGACGGGCCCGCACCTGCACTTCGAGATCCGCGACGCCCAGAAGCGGCCGCTGAACCCCGCGATGTTCTTAGGCAAGGCCTTCGCCGAGGCCGGCGACCTGCCGCTGGACAAGGCCAAGCGCTATTCCGGCCGCGTGCGGATGGCCTATGTGTCCTTCATCCCCGAGAGCAAACGGGCGCTGATGGAGGCTAAGAACGATCCGCCGCTGCTGGTGATCAAGCGCAAGACCACCGACGCTCAGGACCTCGCCGAAGCCGAGGCGAACCTCCAGGGCCAGGCGCGCAAGGCGGCGAAGCAGGAAAAGATCGACGGCCTGCGCGAGCTCTCCATCGGGCCCGACGGCCGGCCCCGGGCGCAGCTGGCGCTGTAGCTTGGGCAAACTCAATTACCGCGGCGAACAGGTCGACATCGGCGGCCGCAACCTCCGCGTCGTGCGGAGCGGCCCGGCCGCGAGCGCGCATCCGCTGGTGGTCTGCGAACACGGCGCCTTCGGCTGCGCCTCGGACTGGGCGATCGTGCAGGAGAAGCTGTCGGCCAGGGGCCTGCGCAGCCTGGCCTACGACCGCGCCGGTCTGGGCCACTCAGACCCCGGCCCCGCGCCGCGCGACGGACGCGCCATCAACGACGACCTCGAGGCCCTGCTGGGCAAGCTGGGCGAGGCGGGACCGATCCTGCTGGCCGGCCACTCCATGGGCGGGCTGATGGTGCGGCTCTATGCGCTGGAGCGCGCGCGGCCGGTCGCGGGCCTGGTGCTGGTCGACCCGGTGACGCCGGACGTCTTCGGCCTCCCGGGCGGGCCGCAGGCGATCAAGGGTTTCGGCCGGCTGCTGCAGCTCGCGAGCGTTGGCGCCAAGTTGGGGATGATGGTCCCGGTCTCGTTCGTCAGCGGCAATCTGATCGGTCTCACCGGCGAGGCGGGCCAGGAGAAGCGGCGGATCCACGCCTCGGCCCCGCACGCGCATGGCGCGGCCGCCGAGGTGATGGCCTGGCCCGACACCTCGCGGATGGCGGGCGCGATCGAGCTGCCCGATGACCTGCCGGTGGCGGTGGTGACGGCGGGGCTGAACCAGACGCGCGGGCCGATCAAGCAGATGCAGGAGACGCCGGCGAAGCGCTCGAACCACGGCTACGTCGAGCACGTCACCGCCGCGACGCACGCCAACCTGCTGGGCCCCCGATACGCCGACGCCATCGTCCGCGGCGTCGACCACGTGCTTCAGGCCGGCTCCCGCTGAACGAGGCCCGCGGCGGCGCGCAGGCGCTCACCAACCAGGCTTTCGACCCCCATCAACGCGGGGCATGTGACCCCGCCGTCCGGCCCGACGACTGCGGGCAGCGCCGGACGCGCGGCCGGGGCGCAGGCGCGCAAGGCCATTTGCTGATCGTCGGGGAGCCGCCGTAGCAGCCCGGCGAGGCGGCGCACCTCGCCGCCGCTCTCGAACTCGAAGCGCCCGTCCCAAACGCCAGGCGGCTGCAGAGGCCCAAGGCCGCCCCGCGCGAACTCGCCCGCCTCGCGGAAGAACCGCGCTTCGACCCTATCGCCCTCCACGCGCGCGCCGGCCAGGGTGGCGAGCACTGGCGCGTCGCCCTGGAGCGCCGCGGAGAGGCGCTGGACGCGGGCCCCGGCCGGCAGGCGGTCGCCGCCGCCGGCGCAGACGGCTGCCAGCGCCACGAAGCGCCGCGCGTCGTCCGGGGTCGCGGCCTGAAGCCGTCGACGATCGATCGCCAGCATGCCGGCGAACTCACGCACCTGTCCGGCGAGGCAGAGGGGCTCCGGCTCCTGACGGCTGACCGGGGCGACGCCGCTCAGCCGGGCGCGACTGCGGGCGAAACGGAGGTCCGCATTGGCCGGGTCGTCGACCCACGTCTCGCCGCGGTCGACCAGCCAGCCACGCAGCTCGGCGCGGCCGACATCCAGCAAAGGCCGGAAAACGAAGATCCCGCGGCCCTCGGGCCAGACCGGCGAAGGAGCCCATTGGCGAGGGTCAGGCGTGGTTGAGCCGGCGCGCCGCATGGTCGTCGCCTCGGCCACATCGTCGGTCGTGTGGCCCATGAGCAAGACGCGGGCCCCGGCCTGTCGCGCGGCATCGGCCAGCAGGCGGTGGCGGGCGGCGCGGGCGGCGGCGGGGAGGCCCGTCGTGGGCTTGTCGCCTTCCCAGCCGAGGGCGAGGAAACGGCGGCCCAGGCGCGCGGCGACCTCGGCGCAGCCGGCCGTCCAGCCGGCGCTGTCGGGCTGCAGGCGGTGGTCGACCGTGAGGATCACGAGTTCGCGGTCGCGGTCTCGCGCCCAGGCGTCGGCCATCAGGGTGAGGGCGAGCGAGTCGCCGCCGCCAGAGAGCCCGACGGCCACTGGCGGGCCGGTGCGCCTAAGGCGTCGGTCGAGCGCCTCGCGGACAGCGGCCTCTAGGCCGCGCACTTGGCCTGGGTGCGGGCGGCGGCGGCGCGGCTGGCGACGGTGGGCGGCGCCTTGGGATAGCGGCGCGAGAATTCGGCCAGGGCGTTGCAGGCGTCGGCGGGCTTCTTCAGCGCGATCAGCGAGCGCGACAGCTCCACCACCGCGTCGGGCGCCCACGAGGTCTGCGGCCAGCCGCGGATGGCGCCGATGTAGGCCTGGGCAGCGTTGGCGTACGCCCCGCGGACCGACAGCGTCTTGCCCAGCCAGTAGTTCGCCTCGGGCGTCCGCTGTGCGTCGGGATAGGCTTCGACGAAGGTGGCGAAGGCGGTTTCGGCGGCGTCATAGTCGCCGGCCAGCATCAGCTGGCGGGCCTGGGCGAAATCCTTTGTGGGATCGCCGGCCGGCGCCGTGGGCGCGGCGGTGGGCTCGGCCTCGGCGGCGGCCACCGCGGTGGAGGCGAGCCGCTGTTCCATCGTCGCCAGCCGCTGGTTCAGGCCCTCGAGCTGGGTCTTGAGCGTGGTGTTCTCGCGCCGCGCGGCGTCGAGGTCGCGGGTGGCCGTGTCGATCGTGCTGTTGAGCGAGCGCAGCGTCTGCTCGAGGTCGGAGAGCTTCTCGGCCATCTCGGCCATGCGCGCGTCGGTGTCGGCCGGCTGGACGACGACAGGCTTACCCGTATCCCGCAGCTGGAAAACGATGGCCCGCAGTTCGCGGACCACCTTCTCCATCCGGTCCACGCGCTTGGCGTCGCGCGAGTCGAGCGGGTCGACCGCGGGCGGCGGCGCGGGCAGGGGTGTTTGCGAGGCCACCGGGCCGGCCGCCGCGAGGACGGCCAGGGCCAGCAGGGTCACGGGGAGACGCGCACGCATCGGCGGGTCCTTAGCGGGCGCCCGAGACGATCGCGGTGTGCCCGTTGCGGTTCTTCTGCCAGGCGTCCTCGCCGCTGCCCGGATCGATGGGCTGTTCCTTGCCGAACGAGATGGTCGAGATCCGGTCGGCGGTGACGCCGCGGCCCACCAGGTAGTCGCGCACCGAGTTCGCCCGGCGGGCGCCGAGGGCCAGATTGTACTCGCGGGTGCCGCGTTCGTCGCAATTGCCTTCGATGCGCACGCGCACGTTGGGGTATTGCCGCAGCCAGCCCGCCTGGGCGTCGAGGATCGGCTGGGCGTCGGTGCGGATGTCGTGCTGGTCGAGGTCGAAGTAGACGCGGTCGCCCACGTTCACGATGAAGTCCTGGGCCGAGCCCGGAATCGCGCCGGTCGGCTGCGTCCCCACCGGGCCGCTGGGCGGCAGCTCGGTGCGCGGAGCGGTCGGGGCCGCAGGCTGTTGCACGGGATAGGTCGGCTTCGCCTTCTTCGCGCAGGCTGCCAGCGACACGGTCGCCACGCTCACCAGGGCGAGGCGAACCCACGTGCGGCCGCTCAAGCTACGAAACATCTGCGTCTCCTAGGGTCGAGGTTGCGAATCAATATCGCCATCTATCGGGCGGGATTGGGGCGCAAGACTAGTTAAGCAAAGGCGACCACGCCGGGTCCGACCCTGCGCCGGGGTAAGGCATCGGTTGAAGGATTCGCCCGGTGACATCCACGCTCCATAACTTGGGCGAACCGCCTGGGGTTTCACGCGAGAACATGAGAACGCGACCATTCGGCGCCCAGGTCGGGCCTTCGTCCAGATAGCTGGAGGTCAAAAGACGTTCATCGGTTCCATCGGGGCGCATCACGCCGATGTGGAACTGGCTGCCCTCCTGCTTCGTGAAGGCGATGAATTCGCCGGTCGGGCTCCAGACCGGCGTGGTGTAGCGGCCGCCGCCGCCGGAGATGCGGCGCTGGCCCGAACCGTCTGCGCCCATGACGTAGATCTGCGGGCTGCCCGAGCGGTCGGAGTTGAAGGCGATGCGCGTGCCGTCGGGCGAGAACGAGCCCGAGGTGTCGATGCTCGGGTCCGAGGTCAGGCGCGAGGACGAGCGGCTGGACAGGTTCATGACGTAGAGGTCGCTGTTGCCGGCGCGTTCGACCGAGAACACCACCCGGCCGCCGTCGGGCGAAAACCGCGGCGCGAAGACCATGCCCTGGAAGGTGCCCAGGCTCTCGCGCCGGCCGTTCTGCAGGTTGAAGAGGTAGACCGTGGCGCTGTCGGGACGCAACGCCATGTAGGTGATCTCCTGGCTGGTGGGCGAGAAGCGCGGCGTCATGACGATCGAGTCGCCGCCGGTCAGGTAGCTGGGGTTGGCCCCGTCCTGATCCATGATGGCCAGGCGCTTGGTCACCTTGCCGCGCGCGCCGCTCTCGGCGACGAACACGACGCGGGTGTCGAAATAGCCCTTTTCGCCGGTCAGCCGCTCGTAGACGGCGTCCGAGATCTTGTGCGCCACGCGCCGCCAGTTCTCGGGGCTGGAGGTGAACTGCAGGCCGAGCAGCTGCTGCTCGGCGAAGACGTCCCAGAGGCGGAAGTCCACGCGGATGCGGCCGCCCTCGACCGTCACCTGGCCGTTCACCAGCGCCTGGGCGTTGATGGTCTTCCAGTCGGGGAAACGCGGCTGCACCGCGGCGTTCAGGTCCTTCTCAATGAAGCTCGCCGGGTCCAGCGGGCGAAACAGGCCCGAGCGCTGGAGGTTCGCCGAGATCACCTGGGCGATGTCGGCGCCCTGCGGACCGCCCGCGAAGCCGGGCACCGCGATGGGCAGGGGCTGCACGTCGCCGCGGTTCACGTTGACCTGGATCTCGGCGTGCGCCGCCGGCGCGGCGGCCATGGCGCCGAGGAGGCACGCGAGCGCGGCCAGAGGGGCGAGCAGCAGTTGGGGAAGCCGCATGGAGGGTCTCATCGGTTGGCGCAGAACTCCCGCGCATCGAAGGTCACGGAAATCGTGTCGCGATAGAACTCGGGGGGCAGGCCCCGGATGGGAGCCGTGGCGTAGACGGCGCGGGCGGCGCGCTCGGCGGCCACCTGGGCCACGGGCGTCCGCGCGCTGGTGATCTGGGTGGCGACGTCGCCGATCAGCTGGCCGCCGACGCCCAGCCGGAACGTGGTCTTGACCATTACGTCGCCGCCGCCCTGGACCAGGCAATTGGGGTTCCAGCGGCGCATCAGCTCGTCCTGCAGGCCCTGTAGCGCGACGCCAGCGGCGAGCCCCGAGCCGGTGGTGTTCCGTGCGACGGGCGCGGTCTCGGCGCGGGTGGCGCCTTTCGGCGCGGCCGACGGGCGTTGGGGCTGGTTGCGGGCCGGTTTGGTCAGGCTGGCGGCCAGCGCGTCGAGGTCGAAGGACTTCTCCGCGGGTTTCGGGGTCGGCTTCGCAGGCGTCGGCGTGGACTTGGTCGGCTCGGGCGGCGGCGCGGGCTCGGGGGCCGTCTCCGGCACAGGCTCTTCGGTCGCCGCGGTCAGGGTCTCGGGCCCCTGCACGGCGGGTCGGGTGTCCATGTCAGGGGCGGTCGAGACGATGGTCACGGGCACCACCGAGCCCACCTTCAGGTCGCGGGTGCCCCAGCTGATCATGAAGGCCGCGGCCACGGCGACGTGCAGGCCGATCGACCCGAGGGCCGCCGGCGAGACCTCGAATCGTCGGGGTGTGGCGCGGCTCCCGATCCCCTGCGCGGTCAAGGGGCGGCCTCCTCCTGCGCCGCGCCGGCGCCGTCACCGCCGGATGACGGCCCGCCGGTGTCGGTGATCAGGTTGATGGCGGTGAAGCCTGAGGTGGAGAGCGAGGCCATCACCTGCGCCACCACGGCGTAGCTGGCCTTGCCGTCGGCGCGGACGTAGATCGGCCGGGTGGTGTCGGAAGCCATTTCCTTTAGCCGCGGTGCGAAGTTGGCGAACGGGATCGCGTTTTCGCCGATATAGAGCGCGCCATCTGAACGGATGCTGATCGTGATC
>NZ_DASWTE010000336.1:0-12785 GCF_036402295.1 Phenylobacterium sp. | reverse complement strand
ATATCCTTCACGTTCAGCCGCACGGGCGCGAGGTCGCCGTGCCAGCCCACCGCGTCCAGCGGGTTGTAGGGGAAGGTCACCGTCGAGACCTGGCCGCGCTTCTTCACCTCGACCCGGTAGTCGCCCGGCTGGTCCTGGTGGGCGCGGAAGGCGCCGTCCATCGTGGGGGTCTCCAGCATCGCCGGGTCGAACTGGGCGTGGCCGCCCATCAGGCCGCGGTCGGGCAGCTTGTAGTGGGTGTTCACCGCCTCGATCATCAGGATCGCGGTGGGCTCGGCGGGCGAGAGCCGCCACATGGTCCCGCGCGGCAGGTAAAGGTAGTCGCCGGCCGAATAGCTCAGCCGGCCGTAATCGCAGAACAGGTCCCCTTCGCCCTGGTGCACGAACAGGAGCTGGTCGCCGTCGGCGTTGCGGGCCAGCGCCGGCATCGCCTGGGCCAGCTTCCAGAAGCGGACCTCAGTCGCCTTGTTGTGCAGCACGACCCCCGCCGCCCACGGCGACGGCTCGGCGGCGTTCAACCGGGCGAGGTCGAAAGCACGCGGCCGCAAGGGGCCTTCGAACTTCACCCACCCGGTGGGTGGACGCCGGTGGTGCAGGAAGGCCGCGGGGCCGAAGAAGCCCTCCTTCGACACCTCGCGCTCGTAGGTGCCTTCCGGCAGGTCGGCGTGCGCCTGCCGCGAGTGCGTCCCCTCCGCGCCCCGCACGGGAATCCAGTCACCCTTCGCCATTTCAGGTCTCGTCCTTGTAGATGCCCACGACCAGCGGCTCGCCGTCGGCGATGCGGGCCCGGTACATGCCCGAGGTGTTGAAGCTCCACGCCATGGCCCCGTCCGGCGCCACTGCGATCACGCCGCCCGCGCCGCCCAGCGCCGTCAGCTGCTCCTGGACCACGCGGTCGGCGGCGGCCTGCAGCGGCAGGCGCGCATGCTCGACCAGGTCGCAGATGCGGTGCGCGACGCCCAGGCGGATGAAGTATTCGCCCGCGCCGGTGCACGAGACCGCGCAGGCGGTGTTGGACGCATAGGTCCCGGCGCCGATCAGGGGTGAGTCGCCCACCCGGCCCCAGCGCTTGGCCGTGGTGCCGCCGGTGGACGTGCCGGCCGCCACGTTGCCCTCGCTGTCGCGGGCGACCACGCCGACCGTGCCGTATTTGCCCTCCTCGTGGACCAGGGCGTCACGCCCCTCCGGCTCGGGCGCGCCCACCGGCTTCGGCGGGACCGGCAGGCCGAGCTTGCCCAGCCCACGCTCCAGGCTCTTCCACCGCTCCTCGGTGAAGAAGAAGACGGGCTCGACCTGCTCCAGCCCCTGGCTGCGGGCGAAGGCGTCGGCGCCCTCGCCGCCCAGCAGCACGTGCGCCGAGCCCTCGATCACGGCTCGCGCCGCCGAGATCGGGTGGCGCGTCGTGGTCAGGCCCGCGACCGCACCGGCCTCCAGCGTGCGGCCGTCCATGAGCGAGGCGTCCAGCTCATTGCGGCCCTCGGCCGTGAAGGCGGCGCCGCGGCCCGCGTTGAACAGCGGATCGTCCTCGAGGATCTGGATTGCCGCCTCGACCGCGTCCATCGCCGAGCCGCCGGCCCGCAGCACCGCGGCGCCCGCCGTGGCCGCGGCGGCCATCGCCTCTCGGTAGGCTGCGTCCTGCTGGGGATTGAGGTCGCCGCGCGCGATGGCGCCCGCGCCGCCGTGGGCGACCAGGGCCCACTTCGGCTGCGTCGATTGCGCCATGGCTCAGTCCTTTGCGGGCAGCACGCCCCGGCGGATCTGATCGAGTTCGATGCTTTCGAACAAGGCCTTGAAGTTGCCCTCGCCGAAGCCCTCGTTGCCCTTGCGCTGGATCAGCTCGAAGAAGATCGGGCCGATCATGTTCTCGGTGAAGATCTGCAGCAGCAGGCCCTGGCCCTCGCTGGGAGCGCCGTCGATCAGGATCCGGTCGGCGCGCAGGCGGTTCACGTTCTCGCCGTGGCCCGGCAGGCGCGCGTCGATGCCGTCGAAGTAGGTGTCGATGGTGTCCTGGAACTTCACGCCCCGCTCGCGCATCGTCTCGACCGACTCGAAGATGTCGCCGGTCCCGAGCGCGATGTGCTGGATGCCCTCGCCCTTGTAGTCCTTGAGGAACTCCTCGATCTGCGAGTGCTCGTCCTGGCTCTCGTTCAGCGGGATGCGGATCTTGCCGTCCGGGCTGGTCATCGCCTTCGAGATCAGGGCCGTCTGCTTGCCCTCGATGTCGAAGTAGCGGATCTCGCGGAAATTGAAGATGCGCTCGTAGAACTCGGCCCACTTGGCCATCTGGCCGCGGTGCACGTTGTGGGTCAGGTGGTCGAGGTACGTCAGGCCCACCGCGTTCTTGTCGACCATCGCCTCGGCGCCCTCGATGGGCACGAAGTCGACGTCGTAGATCTCCTGCGCGCCGTAGCGGTCGACGAGGTAGAGGTTCGAGCCGCCGATCCCCTCGATGGCCGGGATGTTCAGCTCCATCGGGCCGACCGGGCCCTGCACAGGCTTAGCGCCCCGCTCGACAGCGAGCTTGAAGGCCTTGGCGGCGTCGCGCACGCGGAAGGCCATGGCGTTGGCGGAGGGGCCGTGGACCTCGCGGAACTCGGCCGCCTGGCCCTGGGGCTCCATGTTGAGGATGAAGTTGATGTCGCCCTGGCGGAAGCGCAGCACATTCTTCGAGCGGTGCTTGGCCACCGCGGTGAAGCCCATCTTCTCAAACAGGTCCTTCAGCCGCTCGGGCTCGGGCGAGGTGAACTCCACGAACTCGAACCCGTCGGTGCCCAACGGGTTGTCGAACAGGTCGCGGGTGGGGGCGGCGGTCTGAACGGTCATGAGGTCCTCCTCGTCGGAGCCATGTAGTATCATATGAAACTATATGGCGGTAGAGCCCGCGTGGTCAGAAACGCGCGAACCGCCTCCCCGACTCTGGCGCCCGGCTTAACGACATTCTGGGCGGGCGCTGCTAGGCAGGCGTTCGGATTCGACCAGGACGCCCGATGTTCCGAAAGTTGTACGAGTGGACGATGCGGCTGGCCGGCACGCGCCAGGCGCCCGCAGCCCTGGCCGCCATCTCCTTCGCCGAGAGCTCGTTCTTCCCGATCCCGCCCGACGTGATGCTGGCGCCGATGGTGCTGGCGCGGCGGGACAAGGCGTTCCTCTACGCCGGCATCTGCACCCTCGCCTCGGTCTTCGGCGGCCTGCTGGGCTATGCGATCGGCGTCTGGCTGGCGCCGCTCGGGCAGACCATCCTCAGGATCTTCGGCCATCCCGAGGGCGAGGCCGAGTTCCGCGCCTGGTTCGACCAGTGGGGCCTGTGGGTCATCCTGATCAAGGGCGCGACGCCGATCCCCTACAAGCTCGTGACCATCACCGCCGGCCTGGCGCGCTTCGACCTCTTCACCTTCGTCTGGGCCTCGGTGCTGACGCGCGGCGTCCGCTTCTTCCTGGTGGCGACCATCCTGAAATACTTCGGCGAGGCCATGCTGAAGGAGTTCGAGAAGCGGCTGAACCTCTACAGCGTGATCCTGCTGCTGCTGATCGTCGGCGGGATCGTCGCGCTCAAGTTCGTTTTCTAACGCCGCGCCATACGCCATAAGGACGGGCCGATGACGAACGTGCTTCGACCTTTCCTCGACCGCTGGCGGCTCGTCGCCGTCCTGGTCGCCGCCGCGATGCTGGCTACGGCCCACGCTTTCGAGACCTTCGGCGGCTACGCCCCCTGCACGCTCTGCCTGCGCCAGCGCGAGGTCTACTGGACCATCCTGGGCCTGGGCGCGGCGTTCATGGTGCTGGTACGGCTGCCCGGCGGCCCGCGCTGGCGCGAGGCCACCTGCTGGGTGCTCGGGCTGGCCTTCCTGGTGGGGTTCGGCGTGGCCGTCTACCACGCGGGCGCGGAGTGGAAGTTCTGGCCGGGGCCCGAGGCTTGCGCCGCGGCGGGCGGCGGGTTCGACCCCGCTAACCTTTCCGCCGCCCTGGACGAGAAGATCCGCCCGCCGGCCTGCGACGAGGCCCCCTGGGTGTTCGCCGGCCTCTCGATGGCCGGCTGGAACGCGGTGATCTCGCTGGGCCTCGCGGGCCTGAGCGTGCTGGCCGCCCTGCGCGAGCGGAGCAAGGGATGAGCGCCAAGCCGATCCCGCCTCGCCCCGGCCGCGGCGCCCAGGCCGCCCGCCTCGCCGAAATCCTGCGGGTGGACCACGCCGGCGAGCTCGCCGCCGTCCAGATCTACCGCGGCCAGCGCGCGGTGATGGGCGCGGCCGCCGGCCAGACGCGGCTCGCGGGCCACTTCGCCGAACTGGAAGCACAGGAGGCCGAGCACCTCGCCCGCTTCGACAAGCTGCTGACCGAGCGGCGCGTCCGCCCGACGGCGCTGGCGCCGGTCTGGCGGCTGGCCGGCTTCGCGCTGGGCGCCGGCACCGCGCTCCTGGGCGAGAAGGCGGCGCACGCCTGCACCGAGGCCGTGGAGACGGTGATCGAGGGCCACTACGCCGACCAGATCGCCGAGCTGGCCGACCGCGACCCCGCACTGGCCGCGGAGCTCAGCAAGTTCCGCGACGAGGAGCTGGCGCACCGCGATCAGGCCGTCGAGGAAGGCGCGCGCGAGGCCCCCGGCTACGGGCTGCTCTCGGCCGTGATCGGCGCCGGCTGCCGCGTCGCCATCAAGATCAGCGAAAAGGTCTAGGCCGCGCGGGGAAACCGCGCCCCGCCCGGTTCCAGCGGCAGGTCCAGGCCGCGACAGACGTAGGCCACGGTGCGGTAGAAGCCGCAGAGCAGCAGCACCTCCAGCACCTGGTCTTCGTCGTAGTGGGCCCGTAGCGCCGCGAACTCCGGGTCGTCGAGCGCCGCGCGGTTGTGCAGCGCCTCGGCCGCCGCCAGCAGCGCCCGCTCGGCCGGGCTCCAGACCGGCGCCGCCGAGCCGCCGTGCACCGTCGCGGCGATCTCGTCCGGCGTCAGTTTCGCGGCGGCGGCGAAGGCGGTGATGTGGACGCCCCACTCGTACTCGGCCCCAGCCAGCGCGCAGGTGCGGTCGATCACCAGCTCGCGGTCCCGCAGGCTGAGCGGCCCGCGGTCCAGCAGCGAGCCGCCGCGGAACTTCGCCCAGGCCCGCGGGCTCTTCGCCAAGGTGCGGAACAGCACCAGCGGCGGCGCGCCCCGCATGATGGCGTCGAAATGCCCCTGCACGTCGTCCGGATACGGGGGGGCCAATGGCGCGATCCTTGGCATCGCTTCGCCTCCTTGCTACATTTTCGATAGCATTCACGCTACGTTTTCCGTAACACGAGTCAAGCCATGACCGATCCCCGCCCTGTCCGCGGCTCACGTACCGGACGGCCGATCATGGCGCTGCTCGACATCATGGGCCGCCGCTGGACGCTGCGGATCCTCTGGGAGCTCAGGGACGGCCCGCTCACCGCCCGCGCGTTGCGCGCCGCCTGCGACGAGGCCTCCCCCACGGTGCTGCAGGCCCGCCTCGCCGAGCTGCGCAACGCCGGCCTCGTCGACCACGCCGCCGGCCGCGGCTACGGCCTGACCGGCCTCGGCGACGAGTTCCTGGCGGCCTTCACCCCACTCTACGGCTTTGCCGACCGCTGGGCCGCCGCCACAAAACCGGGGACAACCACGACGGGTTGAGGCGACTCAAAAAAACATCCGCTATGGAGTCGTCAGGTCCGATTAGTTCTGCTTTTGTTCATGTCAGGGAGTCTTCAAATGGCGGACGGAAGCAGACATCACCTGACGCGCGACTGGACGTACGGGGACGCCCGGTTGGGCTGGGCCACGGCGGCGCGGTCGAGCCTGTGGGCGCGGTGCGGATGCGGGCGCGAGGCGGCGGTCGATCCCCGCCCCTGGCTGGCCCAGGGCCTCAGTCGCCAGACCCTGCATGACCTCGAGCACCGCCTGCGCTGCGTTTGTGGCGCCCGCCAGGCGACGCTGGAGATCCGCGGCCTGGCCGAAGCGCCCGGCGGCGGGGCCGGCGGCATCCACATCTTCCGCTAGGCAGGCGCCCCAGGCGGAAGGTGCGGCTCCCCGCCTTGGGGGGAGAGTGGGGGGAGCCGCGTTCCGAACGCCTTACTGTGGCGCGCCGGGGTCGCCGACGGGGGTTTGGGGGAGGGAAGGACCCCGCGTCGCTGCGACAGCCTCACGATGGAGGCCCGGTGTGTCCGGGATAGGGCTTGCCGGTGACCGAACGGTATCCAAATGCGATTTGCCTGTGGCGGTCGGACTCGCGACCGCCACAAAGCCCAGGCCCTGGGGCGGCTGTTGCCGGAACATTTCAGCGGCGCCGCGGGCATGGCCATCAGGGCCGTGGATCGGCGTGGCACATTGGCGGACCTCACGGAAAAGGAGTTCCGCCCCAATGATGCGACCCACGATGCTGGCGCTGGCCCTTGCGCCGACCCTGCTGGTCACCGCGGCGGCCGCCCAGCCGGCCCCGCCACGCGGTCCCCACGGTGCGCCACAGGCCGAGATGAAGGCCCACCACGAGGCCATGAAGAAGCAGCACATGGAGGACCTGAAGACGGTCCTGCGTCTGCGTCCCGACCAGGAAGCCGCACTCGCCGCCTTCGCCGCCTCGCACGAGCCGAAGACCTTCGAGCGCCGCCTGCCCAACCCCGGCTCGCTCACCACGCCGCAGCGGCTGGACGAAATGGCCAAGGTCGAGGCCGAGATGGCCGCTCACCACAAGGCGTCGCGCGAGGCGCTGGCCAAGTTCTACGCCGCGCTCTCGCCCGACCAGCAGAAGGTGTTCGACGCCCTGCATCGCCTGCAGGGACACGGCGGCGGCCATGGCGGCCGGCGCATGATGGTCCACGGTCCCGGCGGCCCGATGGGCCACGGCCCCGGTATGATCATGATGCGCCGCCATGGGCCGAGCGGCCCTGACGGGTCCCATGACGGACCCCACGACGGACCGGACGACGAATGACCCGCGCTGATCGGTCCGCCTGCGCGATTGTGGCGAAGTCGCTATGACGGCGCCACAGTTGGCTGGGAGAGGACCCGCCATGACGCTCGCCCCCTCGGTGCTGCCCGCGCGCCACATCCTGGTGGTCGACGACGACACCGAGCTGCGCGAGCAGATCGTGGCCTACCTCACCGATCACGGCTTCCAGGTCCACGCCGCGGCCGACGCCAAGGCGATGGACCGGGCGCTCTCCGCCGCGCCCATCGACCTGGTGGTGCTGGACCTGATGCTGCCGGGCGAGGACGGCCTCTCCATCTGCCGCCGCCTCTCGGCCGACGGCGGGCCGGCGATCATCATGGTCAGCGCCATGGGCGAGGAGATCGACCGCGTGCTGGGCCTCGAGCTGGGCGCCGACGACTACCTGGCCAAGCCCTGCAGCCCGCGCGAGCTCCTCGCGCGCGTGCGCGCGGTGTTTCGGAGACTGGAGGAGGTCCGCGGCGGCGCGCCCAAACGCGGCAAGGCCTACCAGTTCCAGGGCTTCGTCGTGGACGCGTTGCGCCGCCAGCTTCGCGCCCCCAACGGCACCACCATCCTGCTGACCTCGGGCGAGTTCTCGCTGCTGTCGGCGTTCCTCGACCACCCGCAACGGATCCTGTCGCGCGACCAGCTGCTGGACATCGCCCGCGGCAACGACGCCGACGTCTTCGACCGCGCCGTCGACGTGCAGATCAGCCGCCTGCGCCGCAAGCTGCACGCCTGCTCGGACGGCGAGATCATCAAGACCGTGCGCGGCGCCGGCTACATGTTCGACGTGGCGGTCACCCGTCCATGACTGCGAAGCCTGGGCGTCCCAGGCTGTCGATCGGCCTCCAGCTCGTCCTCCTGATCCTGGCCTGCCTTGCGGCGACCCACGTGGTGGTGTTCGCCGCCATTGCCGTCCTGCCGCCGCCGCGGCCGCCGATCTACCGGCTGAGCGAGATCGCCGGCGCCTTGCAGGGCGGACCACTGGAGACCCGGTTCGGCCGGCCCATGGTGCGCTCGATCGAAGCGACGGCGCCGGCGCTCCGGTCTGAGCGGGGCCGCCGCAGCGGACGGGCCGGCGAGGCCCTGGCCGTCACCCTCGGCCGGCCGCGCGCCGAGGTCCGCTTCGCGCCCGTCCCGCCCTCGGCCGTCGAGCGCATGTTCCGCCCCGAGCGGGGTTTCCAGATCGTCTTCGCCCACCGCGCGCGCCTGGGCGACGGACCCCCGCCCCCGCCACCCCCGCCGCCGGCGCCAGGCCCCGAGCGGTTCGAGATCCCCCTGCCCCCGCCGCACGCATTCCATGCGCGCGAGCGTGAGATGGTCCTGGGCGACTTCACGGCCGCGCTTCGGCGACCCGACGGGCGCTGGACCGTCGTGCGTTCCACGCCCGAGCCCTTCCCGACCGAGTGGCAGAAGCGCGCGGGCCTGATCCTGCTGGCCGGTTTCGTCGTGGTGGCGCCGGCGGGCCTGCTGTTCGCCCGCCGCATCACCGCGCCGCTCAAGCGCTTCTCCGAGGCCGCCGAGCGCCTCGGCCGCGACCCGCACGCCCCGCCCGTCACCCTCGCCGGCCCAGCCGAGATCGGCGCGGCGGCCGAAGCGTTCAACAACATGCAGGCGCGCCTGCGCCGCTACATCGACGACCGCACCGCCACCCTGGGCGCCATCAGCCACGACCTGCGCACGCCGCTCTCGCGGATCCGCTTCAAGCTGGAGGGCGCCGACCCCAAGGTGCGCGACGCCGTGCTCTCCGACGTCGCCCAGATGGAGCAGATGATCCAGGGCGTGCTCACCCTCATCCGCGACGAGTCCACGCCGCGCACGCGGGAGAAGCTTGACCTGCTCTCCCTGGTGGAGTGCGTGGCCGACGACGCGGCGATGGTCGGCGGCGACGTCGAGATCCTGGCCGGCCAGCCGATCACCGTGGAGGGCGATCCCGTCGCCCTGCAGCGGATGTTCGTGAACCTCGTCGACAACGCGGTGAAGTACGCCGGCCAGGCCCGCCTCCGCGTCAGCCACGCCGACGGCCACGCGGTCGTCGACGTCATCGACGAGGGCCCGGGCCTCTCGGACGCGGACCGCGAGAAGGTGTTCCAACCGTTCTACCGCGTCGACGCCGCCCGCAACCTCGACGACGGCGGCATGGGCCTGGGCCTCCCCATCGCCCGCTCCACCGCCCGCGCCCACGGCGGCGACGTCGAGCTGCTACCGACGGCGAAGGGCCTCGTCGCCAGGGTCACGCTGCCGGCGGCGTAGGACCGCGCGCCAGCGTCGCAGGCCGCAAACTATCGACACTTATCGTGTCACTATATATAAAGCCCTCACCGAACGCCGACGGCGCGGGGGAGGACGACATGAAGCTGCGCACCTGGCTGGCGGCCGGCGCGATCACCCTGGCGGCGGCCGGCGGCCTCGCCTATGCGAACCGCCTCGAGATCCTGGCCATGGCCGCGCGCGCGCAGCGGCCCGACGTCGCGCCCAACCGCCCGGTCGCCTGGGCGCAGGGGCCGGCGGCGGCGCCGACCGGCGAGCGCCCGCCGAACGTGATCCTGATCCTCGCCGACGACCTCGGCTACAACGACATCAGCCTGAACGGCGGCGGTGTGGCGAACGGCGCCGTGCTCACGCCGGCGATCGACTCCATCGGCCGCGACGGGGCGGTTTTCGACAACGGCTATGCCGCGAACGCCACCTGCGCCCCCTCGCGCGCCGCGCTGCTCACCGGCCGCAACGCCACGCGTTTCGGCTTCGAGTTCACCCCGGCGCCGGTGGCCTTCGAGCGCATGGTGGGCACGCAGGCCGAGCCCGGCGCCCTGGTGAAGCCGAGGTTCTTCCCCGACCGGCTGAAGGACATGCCGCCCGGCAGCACCGAGCGCGGCCCGCAGGCCGTGGACGTGCTCAGCATGCCCGCCGCCGAGGTCACCCTGGCCGAGGTGCTCAAGACCCGCGGCTACCACACGGTCCACCTCGGCAAGTGGCACCTTGGCGGCAAGAAGGGCTCGCGGCCCGAGGACCAGGGCTTCGACGAGAGCCTGGGATTCATGGCCGGCGCGGCGCTGTTCCTGCCCGAGAACGACAAGGGCGTCGTCAACTCCAAGCAGGACTGGGACGCCATCGACCGCTTCCTGTGGCCGAACCTGACCTACGCCGTGCAGTTCAACGGCTCGCCGCTGTTCGAGCCCAAGGGCTACATGACCGACTACCTCGCCGACGAGGCGGTGAAGGCCATCAAGGCCAACAGGAACCGTCCGTTCTTCATGTACTTCGCGCCCAACGCCATCCACACGCCGCTGCAGGCCAAGAAGGCAGACTACGACGCCCTGCCCGGCATCAAGGACCACCGCCTGCGCGTCTACGGCGCGATGACGCGGAACCTCGACGCCAACGTCGCCCGTATCCTGCAGGCGCTGAAGGACGAGGGCCTCGACCAGAACACCCTCGTCGTCTTCACCACCGACAACGGCGGGGCCAGCTACATCGGCCTGCCCGAGGTGAACCGGCCCTACCGCGGCTTCAAGTCCACCTTCTTCGAGGGCGGCATCCACGCCCCGTTCCTGATGCGTTGGCCCGCGAAGGTCCCAGCGGGCTTGCGTTACGCCCACCCCGTCGGCCACGTGGACATCTTCTCGACCGCCGCCGCGGCCGCCGGCGCGACCGTCCCCGCCGACCGCAAGATCGACGGCGTCGACCTGACGCCCTTCGTCACCGGCCAGGCCCAGGGCCGCCCGCACCAGGCGCTCTACTGGCGCTCGGGCCAGTACAAGGCCGTCCGCGACGGCGACTGGAAGCTCCAGGTCAGCGAGGCGCAGAACAAGGTCTGGCTGCACGACCTGTCCGTCGATCCCACCGAGAAGCGCGACCTCTCCGCCGCCCAGCCCGCCGTTGTGGCGCGCCTGCGGGCCCAGCTCCGCGCCGAGGACGCCGCCAGCGCCAAGGCCATCTGGCCGTCGCTGCTGCAGGCGCCGGTCTTCGTCGACGAGCCTGGCGGCCGGAAGCACAAAGCGGGCGCCGAGTACGTCCTCTGGGACAACTGAGGACGGCCCCCTTCACCCACGACGTTCAAATTGGAGTCAGAACCCCTCGCCCGGCTTCGTGCGGATGTTCAGCTGGCCCGCGAGCCCCGCCTTCCGATGGTGCTCGATCGCATGCATGGCCGGCGACGTCGCCATCGCCTGGAACGCCGCCAGCGACGGATACTCGGCGAGCGCCACCACGTCCCACAGCTCCTCGACGTCGCCTAGCAGCAGCCCGCTCACCTGGCCCTGGTAGCGGATCTTGCCGCCCAGCCCCTCGATCAGCCTGCGCACCTCGGCGCCGTAGCGGGCGTAGGCCTCGGCCCCGCTGAGGTGGCTGTCCGACCCGTCTTCGTACTCGGCCCTCGCTTTGAACTTCAGCAGGTTGACCATCACGAAAGGCCCGTCCTCGGGCGCGCCGAAGAAGCCCATGGCCTGCTCCGGCGACGGCATCACCGCATTTTCGACCTTCATGACACGCTCCTGATATAATGGCACTATGCGTGTCACTATATCCGTCCGTCAAGCTACTCGACAGCCGCTGCGCCGCCGCGCGACAGTCCGTCCGATGACTCGCGCTCCCACCCGCCCCGCCGAGACGGACGTCGCCGACGGTCGCCGACGGCGCGGGCAGGACAACCGCGCCCGCATCGTGGCCGCCATGATGGAGATCGTTCACGCAGGCGACGTCGCCCCCAGCGCAGAGCAGGTGGCTGCACGCGCAGACGTGGGCCTGCGCACCGTCTTCCGCCACTTCCAGGACATGGACAGCCTCTATCGCGAGATCGCCGCCGTCGTGGGGGCCGAAGTGCGCACCGTGTTCGCCCGCCCGCTCACCGGCGAGACCTGGCAGGCGCGGCTCGTCGAGCGGATCAGCCGCCTCGCCCTGGCCTACGAGAAGATGGCTCCCTACAAGCGCGCCGCCGACGCCTTCAAGCACCGCTCGAAGTTCCTGGGCACCGACTACGCCAAGCTGGTGCAGGAGCTACGCGAGGTGCTGGAGCGCGACCTGCCCCGCGAGTTCGCCCGCGACCGTGTGGAGGCCCTCGACCTCCTGCTCAGCTTCGAGGCCTGGGCGCGCCTGCGCAACGAACAGGGTCTTACACCGCGCCGGGCGCAAGCCGTGGTCGAAGCCGCGGTCCGCACCCTCATCGCCTGAGGCGGAACCGCCTGGGCCGGTGGCAATTCATCTCCAGCAGGAGATCGCCATGCAGCCACTCGAATTGCTCTACGGCCTGGGCGCCCTCGTCCTCCTGGCCGCACTGGTCTGGGGCATCGTCCAGTACAAGACCCGCAACAAGGCCAACGACCCCCTCACCGAGGCCGCCACCCGGGAAGAGTACGACCACCCCGAGACCTACGAGCAGAAACAGGACGAGTTCAAGGAGCAGGTCCGGCCATCCTGAGCCGGCCTTCCCCGGGGTCACCGACGAGCCGCCCGGCCATGGACTTTGCGGTCGGAGCGGCGCAATAGCGGCGCGTGGCGCGGTGGGCCTTGGCCCTTCGCGTTGCAATGCGCGCCGAAGCCTTCGGGCTTAAACGGGAACGCAGTAGGAGCCTCCGGGCCCTGATCTGCGGCTGTCCCTGCAACTGTGAGCGGCGAGCGCATGGACCGTGGCGGAAGCCTCCGCCAGCCACTGGGCCCTCCGGCCTGGGAAGGTAGGGCCCGTGTCGCTGTGACCCGCGAGCCAGGAAACCGGTCGGTGCGTGTCGCTCGAGTCTTGGGGCAGTGGACCTCCAGGGCGCGGATCTCCGTCTGAGCGACGACGAGAAACGGCGAGGGCCGTTTCGACCGACCGGACGGCCCGCTCAAGCGTCCACGTCCGCCGGCCCGTCGACCTCAGCGCGAGCCCGCGCCG
>NZ_DASWTE010000335.1:0-4445 GCF_036402295.1 Phenylobacterium sp. | reverse complement strand
CGAGATCGACGCCCTGCACACGGCCCGCACGCCGTCCACGTTCTATTCGCGGCCCGACGACGTGAAGCGGCTGTTCCCCGACTTCGTGCCGGTGGAGAAGGACTATTTCCGCCGCACGGGCATCTTCCCGATCATGCACGTGGTGGCGATCCGCCGGTCCATCTACGAGGCCAACCGCTGGATCGCACAGTCGCTGTTCAAGGCGTTCTGCGAGGCGCAGGCGGTCACCTACGGCAACCTCGCGGTCACGTCGGCCCTGACGTCCATGCTGCCCTGGCAAGTCGCCGCTGTCGAAGAGGCTCGCGCAGAACTCGGCGACGACTGGTGGCCCTACGGCTTCGCGAAGAACCGGGCGGTGCTCGACACCTTCCTGCGCTACCACCACGAGCAGGGGCTCTCGGCGCGCCGCCTGCAGCCCGAGGAACTGTTCGCGGCGGAGACCTTCGAAGCGTTCAAGATCTGATGGCCGGCCTGCCGCCAGACGAGAGCCTGGGCTTCCAGGTCCGCCGCTGCCACCGCGCCTTCGACCGGGTGCTGCACGCCCACCTGGCGCCCGCCGGCCTGACCAGCGGATTCTGGTACTTCCTGCGGGCGCTCTGGCAGGAAAACGGGGCGACGCAGAAGCGGCTGGCGCAGCTCAACAACGTCACTGAGCCGACGGCGGTCACCGTGCTGGCCGCCATGGAGCGGCTGGACCTGATCCGGCGGGCCCGCAACGCGCAGGACCGGCGCAAGATCAACGTCTTCCTGACAGCGCGCGGCGAGGCCCTGGAGACGGAGCTGATCCCGACGGCGGCGCGGATCAACGAGGTCGCCGGCGAGGGCGTCTCGGCGGCCGAGCTGGCGACGTGCCTAAGCGTACTCAAGCGCATGACCGCCAACCTCGCAGCCGAGGCGGCGCGCGCGACGGCTTCCCAGCGGGTCGCAGATATGTAGAGTTCTAAGTAATTTGCGGGAGGAGCCGTTGGACGTCTTGAGAGGCCGGCCGCTGTGCGTCGTCGACATCCGGCTGGACGACGACGCGCCCCTGGCCCTGGGCAAATCGCCCTTCCGTAACCGCCGGGTCAGCTACATCGCGGGCGGGACCGTCGAGGGCGAGCGCCTGCGCGGCGAGGTGCTGCCGGGCGGCGGCGACTGGTCCGAGCTGGGGCCAGGGCCGGATGGCGCGGCCCTGACGCTCATCGACGTGCGCTCGATCTGGAAGACCCATGACGGGGCGCTGATCTACGTCACCTACAGCGGCCGGCTGGTGATCCCGGCCGCCGTGCTGGCCGCCTTTCGCGACCCGGCGCAGGTCGAGGCGCTGCCGGAGGAGAGCTATTACTTCCGCATCCAGCCCACCTTCGAGACCGCCGATGAGCGGTACGGCTGGCTGAACGCGCTCGTGGCGGTGGGCGTCGGCCGGCGCACGGCCAAGGGCGTCCGCTACCGGATCTTCGGCCTTGAGTAGCGAGGTCCGGCCTCGGCCGGCGTCTCCGACCTACGCCTGGTATGTCGTGGCTGTCTTGCTGCTGGCCTACACGCTGTCGTTCATCGACCGGATGATCCTGAGCTTGCTCGTCGGCCCGATCAAAACCGACCTCGGCATCAGCGACACCGAGATGAGTCTCTTGATGGGGTTCGCGTTCGCGATCTTCTACAGCGCGCTCGGCATTCCGCTGGGCTGGTTGGCGGACCGACGCGCCCGCCGCGGGCTGATCGTGGCCGGCGTTGCGGCCTGGAGCCTGATGACCGCCGCCTGCGCCCTGGCGCGCGGCTACGTCGGCCTGTTCCTCGCACGGGTCGGCGTCGGCGTCGGGGAGGCGACCCTGTCTCCCGCCGCCTATTCGATGCTGGGCGACTATTTCCCGCGGGAGAAGCTGGGCCGGGCCATGGCGGTCTACTCCATCGGCGTGCCGCTGGGCTCAGGCATCGCGCTGATGGCGGGTTCGGTCGTCGTGAAGCTGGTCACGGAGGGTCCGCCGGTGGCGCTCCCGCTCGTGGGCGAGCTCGCGCCGTGGCGGCTGACCTTCCTGTGGGTCGGCCTGCCGGGTCTGCTCGTGGCGTTGCTGGTGGCGCTGACGGTGCGCGAGCCGCCGCGCCAGGGCGACGCGTCGAAGGCGGGGCGCGGTGAACTGTTCGCCTTCTTACAGACCCATCCCGCGGCGATCGCGGCGCACTTCGGCGGGATGTCGCTCGTCGCCCTGGTGATGTACGGCGCCATGGCCTGGATCCCGCAATTCCTGCACCGGACCTACGCGATGCCGGTGCCCCAGGCGGGCCTGTGGTTCGGCGTGGCGACAGCCGCCTGCGGCGCGGCGGGCTTATTGCTCGGCGGCTGGATGGCGGACGGCCTCTACCGCCGCGGCTTCAAGGACGCCCACTTGCGGGTCATCCGCCTGAACGCGGTTCTGCTTCTGCCGCTCTTTGTCGGCATGGCGCTGGCGCCCACGGCGCCGCTCGCCCTGGGCCTGATGATCGTCGCGATGCTGATCGGCACCATCCACGGCGGCGTGGCCGGCGCGGCGCTCCAGCTCATCACGCCGAACCGCCTGCGGGCGCGGATGGTAGCGCTCTACTTCCTGGTGGCCAACCTGATCGGCCTCGGCCTGGGGCCGACGGCCATCGCCCTGGTCACCGACCTGGCGTTCGGCCGGCCGGAGGCTCTTCGCTACGGCCTGGCCATCGTCACCGGGGTGGCGCTGCCGGTCTCGGCGCTGATCCTGACCGCCGGGCTGAAGCCGTTCGCCCGCGCGGTGGAGGCCGCCGAGCAGAATACTTAGCATTCTATGGAATCTCGTGTACCGTGCCCCCAGGTCCCGCGCTGAAGACGGGCCAAGACGGGGAGGTTGCGAATGTCCAAGCGTCTGATCAATGGCGTGTCGTGGGCCGCCATGACCCTGGCCCTGCTGTCGGCCGGCCAGGCGGCCGCCCAGGGCACGGAGGTGTCAGAGCTCGTCGTCACCGCACAGCGGGTCGAGGAGAACATCCAGGAGGTGCCGATCGCCGTGACGGCCTTCGGCAGCGCCGCGCTCGAGCGGCAGTCGATCGAGACCCTGCAGGACATCGCCATCCGCACGCCCGGCTTCAGCGCCGGCCAGGTCGACCCGGTGCAGTCCAACTTCGCGATCCGCGGCATCGGCTCGGCCTTCGGGATCAGCCAGAACGCCGGCGGCGACGCCTCGGTGGTGGTCTTCGTCGACGGGGTCTACGCCGGCCGCGGCGGCACGCCCGACATCGACGCGCTGGACCTGGAACGCGTGGAGGTCCTGCGGGGACCGCAGGGTACGCTGTTCGGCAAGAACGCCGTCGGCGGCCTGATCCAGTACGTCAGCCGCAAGCCGTCCAACGACACCCGCCTGCGGATCGAAGGCGGCCTCGGCAACTACGATCGACGGACCATCAGTGCGCGGGGCAACGTGCCGCTCAGCGACACCGTGTACCTCTCGCTCGGCGGATCGCTGAAGTTCCGCGACGGCTACGAGTTCAACGAGACCACGGGCCACCACGTCAACGACCAGGACCTGCGGACGGCCGCCGTCGCCCTGCGCTTCCTGCCGAGCGAGGACCTCGACGTCGTGCTGGCCGCCGACTTCACCGACCAGGACCAGCGGGGCAACCCGCGCGACAACATCTGCGACGTCACCCTGCGCGCCGGCGTCCATTGCGTCGGCGTCAACCCCGATCCGCGGATCATGAACGCCTACACCGACGGCTACATCCGCCGCTGGCTGCAGACCTATCGGGGCGAGGTCAGCTGGAACACGCCGATCGGGACGGTCACCTCGATCACCGGCTACCGCGCCGTGACCCTGAACTTCCGCACGCCCTTCTTCTCCAACCCGGTGAATCCGCCGAACCAGATCGAGTCCACCGAGACCGACCACGAGAAGAACAAGCAGTTCAGCCAGGAGGTGCGGCTGGCGTTCGACGCCATGGACGGCCGGCTGCGCGGGCAAGTCGGCGCCTACTATCTGCGCGAGCACAACATCCGCATCGAGGACCTGCAGCAGGACTTCCCGACGCCGGCGATTACCGGCGTCGCCACCTATCCGCAGGACGTCGTCGCCAAGAGCTACGCCATCTTCGGCCAGCTGAGCTTCGCGGTGACCGACACGATCACCGTGACAGCCGGAGCGCGCCAGACGTGGGAGGAGAAGTCGGGCCACTTTATCGGCCTGAAGCTGTCCGGCCCGGGCCTGCCGCCGCCGCTGTCGGCCAACTACGATGTGCGCGGCCGCAAGAACTGGAACGCGCTGACGCCGCGGTTCGCGGTGGACTGGCAGGTGACGCCGGACGCGCTCGTCTATGCGTCGGCGACGCGGGGCTTCAAGAGCGGCGGCTTCCAGGGCATCGCCGGCTCGGGCGTCAGCCAGTCGACGCCGTACGACCCCGAGTACGCCTGGAGCTACGAGGGCGGCGCCAAGACCCAGTGGCTGGACAAGCGCCTGCAGGTGAACCTCTCG
>NZ_DASWTE010000334.1:0-2174 GCF_036402295.1 Phenylobacterium sp. | reverse complement strand
GCAGGCGTCGCCGACGTGGCGGGGCTGGTGGCGGCGCTGGGGCTGGACACGAAGAAGGTCGCCGTGGAACGCAATCTGGAGATCGTGCCGCGGTCGGCCTATCAGAAGACCCCGGTGGCCGACGGCGACCGGATCGAGATCGTGCATTTCATCGGAGGCGGCTGACTTGGACGGCGCTACGACCCCAGAGAAGACGTTGGCTGAAGACACCTGGACCGTCGCCGGCCGCACCTTCACCTCGCGCCTGATCGTGGGCACGGGGAAGTACAAGGACTACGCCCAGAACGCCGCCGCCGCCGAAGCCGCGGGCGCCGAGATCGTCACCGTGGCGCTGCGCCGCGTGAACCTTTCCGACCCGAACCAGCCCATGCTGGCAGACTATGTGAAGCCCGAACGCTTCACCTACCTACCGAACACCGCCGGCTGCTACACGGGCGAGGAGGCGGTGCGCACGCTGCGGCTGGCCCGCGAGGCGGGCGGCTGGGACCTCGTGAAGCTGGAGGTGCTGTCGCAGACGGCGCACCTCCTGCCCGACATGGAAGAGACGCTGCGGGCGCTGAAGCTGCTGATCGCCGACGGCTTTTCGGTGATGGTCTACTGCTCGGACGACCCGGTCTATGCGCGGAAGCTGGAGGACGCGGGCGCGGCGGCGATCATGCCGGCGGCGGCTCCGATCGGTTCGGGCCGCGGCATCCAGAACGTCCTGAACCTGGGCCTCATCATCGAGCAGACCAAGGTGCCGGTGCTGGTGGACGCCGGCGTCGGCACCGCCTCGGACGCGGTGGTGGCGATGGAGCTGGGCTGCGACGCGGTGCTGATGAACACCGCCATCGCCGAGGCCAAGGACCCGATCCGCATGGCGCGGGCCATGAAGCACGCGGTGATCGCGGGGCGGGAGGCCTACCTCGCGGGGCGGATGGCCAAGCGGCTGTATGCGGATCCGTCGTCGCCGTTGTCGGGACTGATTTAGAAGCCCCGCACCCCAACGCTTGTCATCCCGGTTTGCGCCGCAGCCGAAGACTGGGATGACACGTGTTGTTGGGTTTGGCTGCGAGCGCTGAAACGGCGCTGTAACCCCGCCTGCAACCGTTCCGTACTCCCCCGCGACCGTCGCATGCGCGAAGAGCCCGCTTCGAATGGGGAAGGGCTGTCGGTCCATGCGTCATGTGAGTCTCGCCGCGCTGTGCGTCTTTGGCGCGGGCGTTTGCAGCCCGGCGATCGCCGCGGAGGAAGAGGCCACGGCCACGGCCGATGCGCCGGGCGTCTCGGAGGTGGTCGTGTTCGGCCGCGGCGAGGCCAAGATCGGCATCGCCCATGCCGCCAGCGAGGGCTCGGTGGCCGGCTCGGACCTGTTGGTGCGGCCGTTGCTGCGGACGGCCGAGCTGTTGGAGGCGGTGCCTGGCCTGATCGCCGCCCAGCACTCGGGCACGGGCAAGGCCAACCAGTACTTCCTGCGCGGGTTCAACCTGGACCATGGCAGCGACTTCACGACCTACATCGACGACGTGCAGATGAACTTCCGCACGCATGGCCACGGCCACGGCTATCTCGACCTCAACGGGCTGATCCCGGAGATCATCGAGCGCGAGGACTACCGGAAGGGCCCGTATCGCGCCGACGGCGGCGACTTCGCGCTGGCCGGCGCGGCCTACATGACCACCAAGGACGCCTACGATCGGCCCTGGGTGGCCGGCGAGTACGGCGCGCGGGGGCATCGGCGGATCGCGGCCGGTGGCACGGTGGGCGATGCGAGCAGCGGCCGCTTCACGTTGGTGGGCGAGGTCAAGACCTACGACGGGCCTTGGCAGCAGCCGGAGGACCTCCGCCACTACGCCGCCTTCGCCAAGTATGAGCGGCCGACCAGCCTGGGCCGGTTCGAGGCGACCGCGCACGCCTACCGCGGGACGTGGAAGCCCACCGAGCAGATCCCCGAGCGCGTCATCGGCTCGTCGGTCTGTCCGGACGTCTTCTGCTCGCCCGACCCGACCGCCACCGGCGAGACCACGCGCCTGGTGCTGAACGCCCGGCTGCTGGGCGAGGGCTGGAAGGCCAACACCTACGCCCAGTTCTACGACTGGGACATGTTCTCGAACCCGACCTACGCCAACCCGGACGGCACGAGCGCGCAGATCCACCAGTTCGACCGCCGCTGGGTGCTGGGCTTGAAGGCCGAG
>NZ_DASWTE010000333.1:0-4756 GCF_036402295.1 Phenylobacterium sp. | reverse complement strand
CGGGCTTCCTGGATCGCGATCGCTTCCTTGTTGGTGTCGATCACGAACATCAGGTCGGGGATGCCGCCCATGTCCTTGATGCCGCCGAGGCTCAGCTCCAGCTTGTCCTTCTCGCGGTTGAGCTGCAGCAGCTCCTTCTTCGAACGGCCCTGGCCTTCGCCGCTCACCACGGTGTCCAGCTCGCGCAGGCGGGCGATCGAGCCCGACACGGTGCGCCAGTTGGTGAGCGTGCCGCCCAGCCAGCGGTGGTTCACGTAGTATTGGGCGCAGCGCTTCGCGGCCGTGGCGATCGGCTCCGAGGCCTGGCGCTTCGTACCCACGAACAGGATGCGGCCGCCGCCGGCGGCGACTTCGCGCACCTTCACCAGGGCCTGGTGCAGCAGCGGGATCGACTGCGACAGGTCGATGATGTGGATGTTGGAGCGCGAGCCGAAGATGTACTTGTCCATCTTCGGGTTCCAGCGGTGCGTCTGGTGGCCGAAGTGGGCGCCGGCTTCGAGCATCTGGCGCATGGAGAATTCAGGCAGAGCCATAGTCTGTATCTCGTCTTTCTTCCGGTTGGACCGCCGCGGGCAACCCTCCCGAAGGAGGACCGGAACGGACTGGACGGGATGTCTCCCCGTCAGGCCCGCACACCCGCGTGTGGATTGGAGCGGCGCATGTAGTTGGAAAGCGCCGGAAAATCAACTCCCTTCCCTCGAACGTACCGAGGGTGGCGACTACCGCCGCTTGTCGCAGGCGTTCACGTACACGCTTGTCTCGCAGGGCTTGGCCCCAGCGGACGGTGGCTTGGGCGACGCGTAGACGGAGCCCGGCTTGTACGGCTGATAGGGCTTGAAGCCGCCGCCGGCGTCCGGCGCGCCGTAGATCCTGGGCTGGCTGCTGCTGCTGCTGCCGACTGGCGGCGCGACGCCATAGTCTCGCGGCTTGCTCGCCGAGGCTGCAGGAGACCCGTAGGGCTTGCCGAAGCCGGTGCTCGCGGGCGCCTGGGCCAGCGCTGGGCCCCCGGCCAACACGGTCGCCGCGGCCAGAGTGGTAATCAACTTCAAGGCGCGATCCTCCGTAGTTCGTCTCAGAGAAGCCGAAGCTTGGCCATGACGTCCAGCTAAAGATCTTCCACGAACACCACCCCCGGCGCCGTCTTCACCGCCCCGCGGATCGCGCCGTCCAGGGTGAACCGACCGGGCAGTCGCAGTTCCACCTCGCGGCCGCCGCCGAGCTGGGCGGTCAGCACCACCTCGCCGCCCCGGCCGTTCGACACGCCGAGGCGCTTCTTGATCGCCTCGATCTCGGCGCTGGGCGAGACGTGGACGCGCAGGCCCGCCACCACGTTCTCGACCGCCTTCTCCACCGGCTCGACGTCGTCGCCGAAGAAGCGGACTTCGCCGTCGCTGGCCTTGGCGCGCACCTTCAGGGACACCGCCTTGCCGGGCTCCAGAAAGTCGCGGCACTTCCTGAGCGACTCCGGCGGGAACAGCACCTCGTACTCGCCCGTCGGGTCCGAGAAGGTGACGAAGGCGAACTTCTCGCCCGAGCGCGACGGCCGCTCCTGCTTGCGCCGCACCACGCCCGCCATCCGTAGCGCCTCGGCGCCCGCCACCGCCTTCGCGATCGCGTCCGTGAGCAGGTCGGTCCGCTTGCGCCGCAGCGCCTCCACCATGTCGTCCAGGGGGTGGCCCGACAGGTAGAAGCCCACCGCCGCCAGCTCCTCGTCCAGCCGCTCGGTCGGGGTCCAGGCGTCGCGTCGGGGCATCTTGCGCTGGGTGGCGACCCGAGCGTCCGACTTGTCCGAGGCGAACAGGCCCGCCTGTTCCGACGTCTCCCGCTCGTTCACGCTGACGCCGTGGGCCACCAGGATGTCGGCCGCCTCGATGAGTTGCGCGCGGTTCGCGTGGATGGCGTCGAACGCGCCCGCCCGCGCCAGGGTCTCGAACGTGCGCTTGTTTATCAGCTTCGGGTCCACCCGCTCGACGAAGTCGAAGATGTCGGTGAACGGCCCGCCGGCCTCGCGCGCCTCCACCACGTGCTGCATGGCCTGCAGGCCCACGTTGCGGATCGCGCCCAGGGCGTACAGCACCTCGCCCTCCACCACGTCGAAGTCGGCCATCGAGCGGTTCACGCAGGGCGGGCGGATCTTCACGCCGAAGCGCTTGGCGTCCTGGTAGAACACCGACAGCTTGTCGGTGTTGGCGATATCCAGGCTCATCGAGGCGGCGAAGAACTCGACCGGCGCGTTCGCCTTCAGCCAGGCCGTCTGGTAGCTGACCACGGCGTAGGCGGCGGCGTGGGACTTGTTGAAGCCGTAGCCCGCAAACTTGTCCACCAGGTCGAAGATCGCGCCGGCCTGCGCGCCCGGCACGCCCTTGGCCTCCGCGCCCGAGACGAAGCGGGCGCGCTGGAGGTCCATCTCCTCCTTCTTCTTCTTGCCCATGGCGCGACGGAGCAGGTCGGCCTCGCCCAGGCTGTAGCCGGCCAGGATCTGGGCGATCTGCATCACCTGTTCCTGGTAGACGATGATGCCGTAGGTCTCCTTCAGCACCCCTTCCAGCGTGGGGTGCAGGAAGTCGATCGCCTTGCGCCCGAACTTGCAGTCGATGAAGGCCGGGATGTTGTCCATCGGGCCGGGGCGGTAGAGCGCGCCCACGGCGGTGACGTCCTCGATCGAGCCGGGCCGGAGCTGGCGCAGGGTGTCGCGCATCCCCTGGCCTTCCAGCTGGAAGACCCCGATGGTGAGCGCGTTGCTCATCAGCTCGTAGGTCTTCTCGTCGTCCAGCGGCAGCGCCGCCATGTCGACCGCCGCTCCGCGCTTTTCCAGGTACTTCACCGCCCGGTCGATGACGGTGAGCGTCTTCAGGCCCAGGAAGTCGAACTTCACCAGCCCCGCGCTCTCCACCCATTTCATGTTGAACTGGGTGGCGGGCAGGTCCGAACGCGGATCGCGATAGAGCGGCGTCAGCTGCGTCAGCGGCCGGTCGCCGATCACCACGCCGGCCGCGTGGGTCGAGGCGTTGCGGTAGAGGCCCTCCAGCTGCAGCGCGATCTCCAGCAGCCTCGCCACCGCCTCGTCGCGGCGGCGCTCCTCCTGCAGCCTGGGCTCGATCTCGATAGCCTGGGCCAGCGTCACCGGGTTGGCGGGATTGGCCGGCACCATCTTGGCCAGCCGGTCCACCTGGCCCAGCGGCAGCTGCAGCACGCGGCCCACATCGCGCAGCACGGCGCGCGCCTGCAGGGTGCCGAAGGTGATGATCTGGGCGACCTTGTCGCGGCCGTACCGTTGCTGGACGTAGGTGATCACCTCCTCCCGCCGCTCCTGGCAGAAGTCGATGTCGAAGTCGGGCATCGACACGCGCTCGGGGTTCAGGAAGCGCTCGAACAGCAGGCCGTACTGCAGCGGGTCGAGATCGGTGATGGTCAGCGAATAGGCCACCAGCGAGCCCGCGCCCGAGCCGCGTCCCGGCCCCACGGGGATGCCGCGCGCCTTCGCCCACTTGATGAAGTCCGACACGATCAGGAAGTAGCCGGGGAACCCCATCTGGGTGATCACCTGGATCTCGCGCTCCAGGCGGGCCTCGTAGTCGGCGACGGGGAAAACGTTGGCGCGGCCGGCGGCCATCCGCTGCCGCAGGCCTTCGCGCGCCTGGGCCGCCAGTTCGTCGGCCTCCGACCGCTCGCCGGCCGTGAACCGCGGCAGGAGCGGGTCGCGCTTGTTGACCATGAAGGCGCAGCGCCGGGCGATATCCAGCGTGTTGTCGCAGGCTTCCGGCAGGTCGGCGAACAGCGCCCGCATTTCGGCCGCCGACTTGAAGCCGTGCTCGGCGGTCACGCGGCGGCGCTCGTCCTGGCCCACGAAGGCCCCGTCGGCGATGCACAGCAAGACGTCGTGCGCCGCATAGGCCTGGGCGTTCTTGAAGTAGACGTCGTTGGTCGCGACGAGAGGAACGTCCTCCTCGTAGGCGAAGGCCACCAGACCCGCCTCGGCCGCGGCTTCGGCAGCCGCCCCGTGCCGCTGCAGCTCGACGTAGAAGCGGTCGCCGAACGCCCGCTTCATCTCGCCGAGCGCCGCGCGGCCTTCCTTGATCTTACCGGCCGCGAACAGGTGATCCACCGGACCGTCCGGCCCGCCCGACAACAGGATCAGCCCCTCGCTCAGCTCGCACACCTTCGCCCACGGCACGTGCGGCTCGTCGCTGGCCTCGATCTCGAGATAGGCGATCGAGGAAAGGTCGCAGAGGTTCAGGTAGCCCCGCTCGTTCTGCGCGACGAGCATCACCGTCGGGACCTTGGCCCATCGCTCGGGCAGCGCCTCGCCCACGCCCCGCACCGGCAGCGCGCACCCGATGATCGGCTGTACGCCCTCGCCCTTGGTGGCGACGGAGAATTCCAGCGCGCCGAACAGATTGGCCCGGTCGGCGATGGCCACCGCCGGCATGCCGTCGGCCTTGGCGAGTGCACCGATCTTGTCGGCCTTGATGGCGCCTTCGAGCAGCGAATAGGCGGAGCGGACCCGGAGGTGGACGAACCCTTCGTCGCTTCCCCCCACCAAGGCCGCCTCCCCCATCCGCATGGCGGTCAGCTCACGAGGCCGGCCACCGAACACACCAGCCAGACAAAGCTGGCCACCGACGCAAAGGCCAGCGATTCCCGGGCCAGACGAACCATCTTCGCCATCCTCTTGTTGAGCGCCTGTGGAGAAGCTGTGGGCGCGTTCCGGGTTCGTTCTTATTCCTCTTTTGTTCTCATCGTCAAGCCTGTGGAT
>NZ_DASWTE010000332.1:0-23333 GCF_036402295.1 Phenylobacterium sp. | reverse complement strand
GAAGGGGATCAAGCCGCCGCTCACCGGCCTGGCGATAGACGAGGTTCCCGGCATGGGCGGCATCGCGCAGATGCTGTTCGGCTTCCCCGAGACGCCGGTCTACCTGTCGCCCGCGCCGCTCTATCACGCCGCCCCGCTGCGTTGGACCATGGGCGTGCACCGCTCGGGCGGCACGGTGGTGGTGATGGAGAAGTTCGATCCCGAGCAGGCGCTGGCCCTGATCGAGCGCTACAGGTGCGACTGCGGCCAGTTCGTGCCCACCCACTTCGTGCGCCTGCTGAAGCTGCCGGAGGAAGTGCGGGCCCGCTACGACCTCTCCTCGATGAAGTCGGCGGTGCACGCCGCCGCGCCCTGCCCCGTGCCCGTGAAGGAGCAGATGATCGCCTGGTGGGGGCCGGTGATCTACGAGTACTACGCCGGCACCGAGGGCAACGGCTTCTGCTACGTCACGGCCCAGGACTGGCTGGCCCACAAGGGTACGGTTGGGCGCGCGGTGATCGGCGAACTCAGGATTTGCGGCGAGGACGGCGAGGCGCTGCCGCCGCGCAGCGAGGGCGTCGTCCACTTCGCCAACGGCCCGCCGCTCAGCTACCACAACGCGCCCGAGAAGGTGGCGGAGAACACCAACCGGCACGGCTGGACGACGCTCGGCGACGTGGGCTGGGTGGACGAGGAGGGCTTCCTCTACCTCACCGACCGCAAGAGCTTCATGATCATCTCGGGCGGGGTGAACATCTATCCGCAGGAGATCGAAAACCTGCTGATCGGGCACCCGAAGGTGGCCGACGTGGCCGTGGTGGGCGCGCCGCACGAGGAGATGGGCGAGCAGGTCGTGGCGGTGATCCAGCCCGCCGACTGGGCCGAGGCGGGCGACGCGCTGCGCGACGAGCTGATGGCCTTCGCGCGAGCGAACCTCAGCCACGTGAAGGCGCCGCGGAAGCTGGACTTCATGCAGGAGCTGCCGCGGCACCCGACCGGGAAGCTCTACAAGCGCCTGATCCGGGACACGTACTGGGGCAAGGAAGGCTCGCGGATCGTCTGAGGCGCTGCCGCCGTGTGGCCTCAAAGCGCGAGCCGCATCCGCGGCAGCCACCTCCCCGGAATCGCGCCGGACGGCGAGCGGCCGAACGTTTCGAAGCCGAGCCGGGCGTAGATCGGCTCGGCGTTCGGGTCGGCGTCCACCTCCAGCACCTCGGCGCCGGCCGCACGGGCGGCGGCCAGCAGCTCGGCCATCAACAGGGTCCCGATCCCACGGCCCTGGAGCCGCGGCTCCACGAAGAACTCCTCCACCTCCGCTCCGCGTTCGAGGCTGAGGGCGATCAGACCGGCCAGGACGCCGTCGGCCTCGGCGACCCAGACGGTCCAGGCGGCCAGCCGTTCCGGCGTCATGGTCAGGTCGTCGCGGGAGGCGGCCATGAAGGCGTCGTCATATCCCCAGGACGCCTTGGCGCGCAGGGTGAGCTCGGTGAGCGCCTGTGCTTCGTCCGCCCGGGCGTGCCGGACCGTGATGCCCTCGGCCATCTGACGCCGCGTCCGCCTTGCCCTTGTCCGAACAGATGTTAGACGCAGAGCTTCGAACACACGAGGGAGTGACGAGAATGAACCCGGTCGAGATCAAGGACCTGCCCGGCATGGTGGGCCAGGAGGTGGGCGTGTCGGACTGGGTCCTCATCGACCAGGACCGGGTCAACAAGTTCGCCGACGCCACCGGCGACCACCAGTGGATCCACGTCGACGTCGAGCGCGCCACCAAGGAGATCGGCGGCCCGATCGCCCACGGCTACCTGACCCTCAGCCTGATCCCGTTCCTGGGCGCCGGCATGCTGCCGGTGAAGGGCGTGACACGTGGCATCAACTACGGCTCGGACAAGGTGCGCTTCATCAACATGGTCCGCGTCGGCAAGCGCGTGCGCATGCGCCAGAAGCTGATCGGCGCCGAGCCCAAGGCCGGCGGCATGCAGATCAAGAACGAGTGCACGATCGAGATCGAGGGCGAGGCCAAGCCCGCCTGCATCGCCGAGACGATCTCGGTGGTCTACGGCGGCTGAGCCGCTTAGCCGTGCGGGGAGCGATCCACCACCTGGACCTCACCGTGAAAGACCCCTGGGCCAGCCGCGGCTTCTACGCGGCGGTCCTGGGGTTCATGGGCTATCGCGAAGTCGCCGACCACGAGCGCGGCTTCGATTACGACCTGGAGACGCCAGAGGGCTTCACGTCCATCGGGATCATGAAGGCGGCCGGTCCGCACGCCGAGCGTGCGCACGACCGCTATTCGCCGGGGCTACATCACGTGGCCTGGACGGCGGAGAGCCGCGAGGACGTCGACCGCCTCTACGCCCTGCTGCTGGGGATTGGCGCGACCATCCTGGATCCGCCCGCCGACTACCCGCGCTATGGCGACGGCTACTACGCCGTGTTCTTCGCCGACCCGGACGGGCTCAAGCTGGAATACGTCTACAAGCCGCGGGGCTGAGCTGCGTCAGCGCCCCGACTCGTCCGCCGCGGCCGTTCGGGCGCCCTGGACCGCCGGTTCGATGACCGGGACCTCGGCCACCGTGGACGGCGCCAACGATCCGGTCAGCAGGTCGATCGTCTCGCGGATATACTTCGCATGGGTGACGATGCCGATCTCGAGGCGCTCGGAATTCAGCTCCACCTGCTGGGTGAGCAGGCCGGCGATGAAGCCCGGATCGGGCGCCTTGTCCGACACGGGCGTCAGGCCCGTCGGGTTCTGCTGGCGGCTGATGAACACCGGCCCGCCCGAGTTGCCCGGGAACACCGAGAAGTCGAGCAGGAAGGTCGGGTAAGACGTCGCCGGGCCCAGCGGATAGCTGGCCACGCGGCCCGAACGCAGGATCGGGAAGCCCGCCGAGTTGGCCGACAGGCCGCGCGGGAAGCCCAGCGCCATCATCTCGTTTCCGGCGCTGACCTGGTAGGCGTCGAACGTGTCGTCCTTGGCCAGGTAGCTCACCGGTATCGCCGCCTTGGCGAACTCGGGCGGAGCCTTGATGACCATGGCGGCGACGTCGCGCGTCGGATGGTTCGTCCAGAGCTGGGCGCCGTCCTTCTCGCGGATCTTCACCGGCTTGGGCGAGTACGACCACGTGCCGTCCGCGCTCGAAATCCGGTACCCGATCCGGGCGTCGGACAGCTGCATCTTCTGCAAGACGTGATTGGCGGTGATCAGAACGGTGCGCGGCTTGCCGTCCGGCCCCGGCGCGGAGATCAGGAAACCTGTCCCCACAGTCCGCGTGCCGTCGCCCAGCGGTTGCTCCAACTGGACGGTCGCGTTGATCAGTTCGACCGCAAGGTCCATGACCATGCCGGGCCCCTAAACTCGAATTACCCCTCGCGTCTTTGATGCGCGATCTCGATGCATAAATAGTGAATCACGGAACTCCGTCTGCCCACAAGTCGCCACAATGTCCTGCGGCGGGGCGTCGCGTGCGGAAGCGCGCACCCCACGGAAAACACTGTCTTTTCAGCATACGAAGGCCCGACGCCCACAGACGCCAAAATTGTGGCGAACGGGGCCTGCGGCAATGGCGCGCGGCGTCGCATTCGATCACGCCTTCGTGGGGTTCCGCGCGCCAGCGGGGATGACACCGGCGGGCGGGCATCGCATCTAGCGGCCATGACCCTGCCAAAGCCTCCCGTCGCCACCAAGAAGCCCCACCGCATCGAGCAGCTCGGCCGCGTCCGGACCGACGACTACGCCTGGATGAAGGACGACAACTGGCAGCAGGTGCTGCGCGACCCGAAGGCGCTGCGCGCCGACGTGCGCGAGCACCTCGAGGCCGAGAACGCCCACACCAAGGCCGTGCTGGCCGGCACCGAGGACCTGCAGGCCAAGCTGTTCGCCGAGATGAAGGGCCGCATCAAGGAGGACGACTCATCGGTCCCCGCCCCCGACGGCCCGTTCGACTACTACGTCCGCTACGACCTGGGCGCCGAGCATCCCGTGCACGGCCGGCGCCCGCGCGGCGCGGCCGAGGGCGAGGAGGTGCTGCTGGACGAGGAGGCGCTGTCGAAGGGCAAGGCCTACTTCCACGTGGGCGGCGCCCACCACAGTCCCGACCACAAGCTCTACGCCTGGGCCGCCGACGAGCAGGGCTCGGAGTACTACCAGGTCCGGGTGAAGGACCTGGCGAGCGGCGAGGAAGTCGGGCCGCCGATCGAGAGCGCCTACGGCGACTTCTGCTTCTCGCCGGACAGTCAGTGGCTGTTCTGGATCTGGCGCGATGAGAACGCCCGGCCCGCCAAGGTCTTCCGCCGGCCCGCGCGGGGCGGCGAGGACACCCTGGTCTACGAAGAAAAGGACGAGGGCATGTTCCTGGGCGTGGGCGTCGCGGCCGACGACAGCCACGTGTTGATCCACGTCGGCAACCAGGAGACCACAGAGCTCTGGCTGATCCCCGCCGCCGACCCGACCGCCCAGCCGGTCGTGGCCGAGCCGCGGCAGGTGGGCGTGAAGTACGCCCTCGACCACTGGACCGACCGCTGGGTGATCCGCACCAACGCCGACGACGCGGTGGACTTCAAGCTGTGTGTTTCAGAGGCGGCGGTTCCGGCGCGCGGGACGTGGCGCGACTGGATCCCGCACCGACCCGGCCACTACGTCGTGGGCTTCTCGGCCTACGCCGGCCACCTGGTTCGCGCCGAGCGGGTGAATGCGCTGGACACGCTGGTGGTCACCTCCCGCGACGGAGGCGAGCACGTCGTGGCCTTCGACGAGGAGGCCTACGCCCTGAACCTCGAGGGCAGCTACGAGTACGACACGACCGTAATGCGGTTCGTCTACCAGTCGCCGACGACGCCACGGCAGTGGTTCGACTACGACATGGCCACCCGGACCCGGACGCTGCGCAAGACCCAGGAGGTGCCGTCCGGCCACGACCCGGCCCGCTATGTCGCCAAGCGGCTGTTCGCCAAGGCCGCCGACGGCGCCGAGGTCCCGATCACGCTCTTGATGCTGAAGGACACGCCCCAGGACGGCTCGGCGCCGGTGCTGCTCTACGGCTACGGCAGCTACGGCCACGCCATGGAGCCCAGCTTCTCGATCCGCAACCTGAGTCTCGTCGACCGCGGCTGGATCTGGGCCACGGCGCACATCCGCGGCGGCTCGGACAAGGGCTGGGGCTGGTTCCTCGACGGGCGCAAGGAGAAGAAGCCCAACACCTTCACCGACTTCATCGCCTGCGCCGAGCACCTGGTGGCGGAAGGCTATGCGTCGAAGGGGCGGATCGCGGCCTACGGCGGATCGGCCGGGGGCATGCTGATGGGCGCGGTGGCCAACCTGCGCCCCGACCTCTGGGGCGCGATCATCGCGGCGGTGCCTTTCGTGGACGTGCTGAACACCATGAGCGACACCACCCTGCCGCTGACGCCGCCCGAGTGGCCGGAGTGGGGGAACCCGATCGAGGACGCCGCGGCCTACGACCTGATCGAGAGCTACAGCCCCTACGACCGCGTCTCGGCCCAGCCCTACCCGCCGATCCTGGCCACCGGCGGCCTGTCGGACCCGCGCGTCACCTACTGGGAGCCGCAGAAGTGGGTCGCCAAGCTGCGCGACCACACGACAGGCGACGCCCCCATCCTGCTCAAGATCAACATGGAGGCGGGCCACGGCGGCGCATCCGGCCGTTTCGATTTCCTGAAGGAGATCGCATTGGACTACGCCTTCGCCATCTGGGCGCTGGAGGGGAGTTGGAAGGCGACATGATCGTACGGGGGGCGACGGCGGACGACGCAGAGGCGCTGGCGGCGATCTACGGCCACCACGTGCTGCACGGCTTCGGCACCTTCGAGGAGGAGCCGCCCTCGCCGGCCGAAATGGAGAGCCGCCGGGCGGCCATCGCCGGCCGCGGCCTGCCCTACGTGGTGGCGGAAGAGGCCGGTCGCGTGCTGGGCTTCGCCTACGCCGCGCCGTTCCGGCCGCGGCAGGCTTATCGCTACACCCTGGAGGACAGCGTCTACATCGCCCCCGACGTCATCGGCAAAGGCGTGGGCCGCGCGGCGCTCTCGGCCGTGATCGCCGAGTGTGAGGCGCTGGGGATCCGCCAGCTGGTGGCGGTGATCGGCGACAGCGGCAACGCCGCCTCGATCGGCCTGCACCGCGCGCTGGGCTTCGTGGACGCCGGCGTGGGGAAGAGCTTCGGCTTCAAGCACGGCCGCTGGGTCGATATCGTCTGGATGCAGAAGTCGCTGAACGGCGGAGATCAGACGACACCCGATACACCCGGCGTCAGACTGTCGGGAAGCTGACCCAAGAATTCGCCCCAACAGTTGTAAGACAGTTCTGACATTCGCCTTACGGGTGAAAATCCCGAGAGGTGGCTACCCTTATGTAACTGTACGTAATTGCTTAGGTTGAAGAAGTTCTGCACAACTTAACCGCCGGTTCGGGGCCGGCGGGAATGTAGAATACATGCCTGGGTTGTGGACGGGAAATCGCACAACCGAAGTGGCGAACTTGGGCTTTGGTCTCGGCGTACTTCGCGGCCAGCTCCTGGCGATCGGCGTCTCCGTGGCCATGCTGGCCGCGGCGTTTGTACTGCGCCCGGTCCTCGGCCACTCGGTGTACCTGCTTTGTGCGCCGGCGATGCTGGCGTGCGCGCTCGTGGGCGGACCGGCCGCGGCCCTGACCTCGACCGCCATCATGGCCGTGGGCGGCTTCGCCCTGGACAGCCTCAGCGGCATCGAGCCGCTTGAACGCGCCGTCCGGGTCGCCGTCTTCCTGCTGCTGGGCGGCGGCGCGGCGTGGGGCGTGCGGCGGCTGGTGGCCGAGCGCAACGCCGCCGCCGGGCTGATCGCCGACCAGGCCGAACGCGAGGAGCTGCTGCAGTCCAGCCTCAACATCGTCGCCGACGCCGTGGTGCTGATGGACGACCGCGGCGAGATCCAGAGCTTCAGCCACGCCGCCGAGCGCCTGTTCGGATGGACCGCCGAAGAGATCGTCGGCCAGACCTTCAACCGCCTGATGCCGCCCGGCGAGGACGGCGACCTGACCGGCCCGACGGCCGAGGACGTCCCGGGCAGCTATCGTCAGGTGACCGGCCTGCGCAAGGACGGCGAGCGCTTTCCGATGGAGCTGCGCATCGGCGAGGTGGTCGTCGGCGGCCGGCGTCTGCTCACCATGGTCGTGCGCGACCTCACTTCGACCCAGGAGGCCGAGCGCCGGTCCGAAGAGTTGCGCGCCCAGCTGACCCAGGTGTGGGCGGCCAACTCGATGGGCGAGATGGCCTCCGTGCTGGCGCATGAGCTCAACCAACCGTTGTCCGCCGTCGCCAACTACCTGCGCGCTGCGCGCAACCTGATCGCCCGCATGGAGCTGGACGACGACGACCTGATCGACGCAGTCGCGCGCGCCGGCGACCAGGCCGTGCGGGCCGGCGAGATCATCCGCACGATGCGCGACCTAGCGACGCGGGGCGGCACTCTGCAGAAGCCCGAGAGTCTGTCGGCGATCATCGGCGAAGTGGACTTCATCATTTCGCTGATGGCGCGCGATGCGAATGCCCGGATCGTCTACGATCTCTTCAAGGGCGATGACATCGTGGTGGCCGATAGGATTCAAATTCAACAGCTTGTGGTTAACCTGGCGCGCAACGCGATCGAAGCTGTGACGAAGTACCCGAACCGCCAGATCAACATTTCAACGCGGCTCGACGACGCAAATCAGCTTGTGACGACTGTCGAGGACAGTGGTCCCGGCGTCGACGCTTCGGTCGCTGAGCGGCTTTTCCAGCCCTTGGCCAGCACTAAGCCCGAGGGCATGGGGCTAGGCCTCTCGATCTCCAGTGCTATAGTCGAAAATCATAAGGGACGGATTTGGGTCGAACCCAGCCGCCTGGGTGGCGCCGCCTTTAGTTTTGTCCTGGCGCGGGCAGGTGATGATGGTGGCGACAACGGGCGAACGAACGGTGTTCGTCGTCGATGACGACGACGCGGCGCGGGATTCGCTCGTCATGCTGCTCAAGTCGGATGGCCTGACCACCAAGGGCTTCGCCTCCGCCCACGAATTCCTCGCCAAGTTCGACACCGGTCTGCGCGGTTGCGTGGTCACCGATCTGCGCATGCCGAGCATGGACGGCATCGAGCTGATCCGCGAACTGAAGGCGCTGGGCTGCCTGCTACCGGTGATTGTCATCACGGGCCACGCCGACGTCAGCCGCGCCGTCGACGCCATGAAGGCGGGCGCCACCGACTTCATCGAGAAGCCCTACGAGGCTGAGCAACTGCTCCGCGCCGTCCGGGCCTGCCTCGAAGAGAACGACGCCGCAGTCGACGCCAACGCCACGCGCACCCGCGTCCTGCGCCGCCTGGAGAGCCTCACCGGCCGCGAGCGCCAGGTGCTGGACCTGATCATCGAAGGCGCCTCGAACAAGATCATCGCCTCGACGCTCTCGATCAGTCCGCGCACGGTGGAGATCTACCGCGCCAACGTCATGTCGAAGATGCGCGCCGAGAGCCTGTCCGACCTGATCCGCTCCACGATCTCGGCGGGCGCGGCCTAGGCGATCGGCAGGTAGATCGTGGCCGTCGTACCGCGGCCTTGCGCCGACACCAACTGCAGCGCGCCGCCGGCGGCCTCGGCGAAGGCCTTCACGCCGGCCAGGCCCAGGCCGGTGCCGCCGCGGCCCTTGCGGGTGGTGAAGTAGGGCTCGGTCGCGCGCGCCAGGGTCTCCGGCGACATGCCGATCCCGCGATCCTTCACGGACAGCGCCGCGTAGCAGCCCGCCTCGAGGCCGAACGCCCGGGCGGCGTCGGCGGTCAGTACGACCGGCGTCGCCGAGACCTGGATCGCCCCGCCCTTCGGCATGGCGTGGCCGGCGTTGACGCAGAGGTTCAGGAGCGCCGATTCCAGGCCGGCGCGGTCGGCGCGACAGGTGAGTGGCGTCGGCATGGCCATGGCCACCACAGTCACGTCGGCGGGCGTCGAGACGTTGGCCAGCCGGCTCACCGACACCAGGGCCTCGGCGCAGTCGACCGGCGCTTGCTCCGGCGCGGCGGGCGCCGAGAGCGCGGCGATGCGGTCCAGCAGCTCGGCGCCCTTCTCGGCGGCGTCCAGGCTGATCTGGGCCAGCTCGCGGGCGTCGGAGCCTTCGGGCAGGGCCGCGGCCAGCGCCTCGTTGGCGGCCAGGATCACGCCCAGCAGGTTGTTGAAGTCGTGGGCCAGGACGCCGGTCTGGCGGTGCAGGGCCTCCAGCCGGCGCTCGGCGTCGGAAGGGCGCTCGGCGCGCTTGGGCGCAGCGGCGCGGACGCGGCGGCGGGCGGCGCGATCGGAGCGAATCGAGCCCTCGCCCGTCACCTTCCCGTCCGCGAATGCCCTGAACGCCATCGGCGTCGTCCCCGTCCCAACCAAGGCTGAATTGTGGCCTCGATAGAACCACACCCTGGGGTGGCACGGCACCCCGAGGCGAACACCTAAGTAGTTCTACATAGTGGCGAATTGTCAGAGCCGCACCGCCCACGCCAAAGCGGCCGCATCCGAAGATGCGGCCGCTCCGACAGGGTGCTTACTAGGGGTGTGCGAGGTGGGGATCAGGCCGCCAGCTGGTTCTCGGGCTTGGCGTCGCGCAGCATGTAGCCGCCGCCCCAGACGGTCTCGATCTGGCTGTCGCCGCCGGCCGCCGTGGCGATCTTCTTGCGCAGCTTGCAGATGAACACGTCGATGATCTTGGCCTCGGGCTCGGAGAGGCCGTTGTAGAGATGGTTGAGGCAGGCCTCCTTGGTGAGGACCGTGTTCTTCCTGAGCGAGAGCAGCTCCAGCATCTTGTACTCGCTGGGCGTCAGGTGGATCTGCTGGCCCGCCACCTCGGCGCTGCGGGTGTTGAGGTTCAGCGCGATGGCGCCGGTGCGGATGATCGAGTCCGTGTGGCCCCGCGAGCGGCGGACGACCGCCGTCAGGCGCGCCGACAGCTCGGCCTTGTGGAACGGCTTGGTCATGTAGTCGTCGGCCCCCGCGGCCAGGGCATTGACCTTGGTGTCCACGTCGGTCGTGCCCGACAGGATGATCACCGGCGTGGCGTTCTTCTTCATGCGCAGCTCGCGCAGCGCCTCGATGCCGCTGATGTCCTCGAGGTCGATGTCCATCAGGACGACGTCGTAGTCGTAGAGCTCGACCAGTTCGACGCTCTCTTCGCCCGAGGCGGTGTGGGTCACGTTGTGGCCCAGCCCCGAGAGGATCAGCTTGACGCTCTTGGCGGTGGATTCGTTGTCTTCGACGAGGAGGATGTGCATCGGTTTCAGGCTCCCAGATCGGAAATGGTTTCGTTGGCGATGACGGACTTCGAGATCTTCATGAGCTCGGACATGCGGAACGGCTTGGCGAGGACGGCGTCGGCGCCGAGGTGGCGGGCCCAGCCCAGGTAGTCGGCGCCGCGGGCGCGGCCGGCGCCCGAGATCGCGATAACCTTCGGCGGCCGCGCCGCCTGCTTGATCGCGCGGATGGCGCCGATGCCCTCGATGTCGGGCATGACGATGTCGGTGACCACCAGGTCGGGCCGGTGCGCGCCGGCCATGCGGATGCCCTTGCGGCCGTTGTCGGCGGCGACCGTGTTGTAGCCGGCCTGCTGGAACGCCATCGACATCAGGCGCAGCAGCGCCGGATCGTCGTCGATGATGAGAACCTTGCCGCCCATGTCGCTCCCCAGCTCCAGCGAACGACCGGGCACGAAGGGGCCGCGACGATCCGGGGCTGTCCCGACGCCCCCCGGCGCCAGGTCCCTGGACCATCTGAAAGGGCCGTCTTCAGCCGGTGTTCAGTATGGTTAACGACGACTAAGAACCACACTGATTCGGGGTCGGGAAATCCGGGGCGATTGCTTAAGTAGATTCCCGGGTGACAGCCTGTCGCATCTACGTGGGGTTGTGCTTTGAGATTCCCAAGGCGCCGCTTGGGCAGGCGCCGCGGACCGTGGCTGGGGAACTAGGACTCGAACCTAGAATGACGGTACCAAAAACCGCAGTGTTACCATTACACCATTCCCCAGCAGGAACGGCCGCGAGGCGGGTTGCGCCTCGGAGGCGCGGGAAATAGCGCAGCAGGCCGGGGGATGCAACGCCCCTGATGAAACGTCGCATTGGCCGGCTTGCGGGGGTGAAAACGCTCCTCTATAAGGCCCGCTCCCAAGTCGGAGTGTGGCTCAGTCTGGTAGAGCACCGCGTTCGGGACGCGGGGGTCGCAGGTTCAAATCCTGCCCCTCCGACCATTCATTTCCCCGAGACAATGCGCCTGCCAGAGGCGCCCCGAATAGTCTCAAGAAGTCCGCGACATGCTGGGAATCCGGGAGCCAGGTTTGGCTCTCCGTACGCCCGATCTCGGCCGAACCCCGCCGAACGTCCGCCGCGCTCTCTGGCCCCATTCCAAAAGTGTGGGTTTCGGTCCTCCTGCCATCCCAGGAGGCTCCGGCGGATGGCGGTTGGTCTCGCGCCACTAACGTCGGTCGATTTCCTGAGAACAGGGAAAGGAACAGGGAATGCGCTCTTCGCTGGCGGGCCCGTCGCAGGCGTCAAGAGAGCTGAAGCCACTGGCCCGCAACGAACTCCACGTTGGCCGCGCAAGGGCGCCGGGAGGCGTGAGCAGGGAAATGGCCGCACTGAATCAGCGAATGCGCGGCTAGGCGGCCAACCTGTCCTTTCTCAGGCGCAAGGTCGCGACGAGTCCGCTTTCCTGCCAGTCGTAGGATAGCGCGCCGCCCAGATCGTGCGCGATGCTGCGCGAGATCAGCTTGCTCCCGAACCCATGCATGTCTGGGGGGCCTGAGATATGCGGACCGCCCGTTTCGGCCCAGACGACGAATACGTCACGGTCATCGGTGGTGCTGGAAATGTCGAGTATTCCGCACCCGGCCGACAAGGCGCCGTGCTTGACCGAGTTGGTCGCCATTTCGTGGATGACCAGCGCCAAGGTCGTGGCGGTCTTCTCTCCCACCCCCATCCGCGGAACAGCGACCCTGATCCGGCCCGCAAATGCGCCGGGATCGTCATAGGGCGCGAGTAAGACCGAGAACAGGTCACCCAGCAGAACCGCCTTGCCTTCGTGACCCGGCACGGGTCGAACAAGGTCGTGCGCCCGCCCCAGCGCCGTCAGGCGTTCGGTGAGCACTTCAGCCATGTCGGAGATCGACGTCGTGGACTGCGACGTGATCCGCGTCAGGCCCGCGGCGATCGCGAGCAGGTTCTTGACCCGATGGCTCATCTCTCCGGCCAGGAGTTCGTGGCCTTCCTCGGCCTGTTTGCGTCCGGTCACGTCCAGGAAGATGCCGAACATCACCCGATCGACGATGCCTTCGTCCGCCCCCTGTCCCCGCGCCGAGATCCACCGCACGTCGTCGCCCAGCATGATACGGAAATCGATCTCATACGGCCCTGCCACCGAGCGGGTCGCCGTGAAGGCGGCGCGAACACGATCGCGGTCGGCGGGGTGAACGTGGGCGGACAGCTCTTCGAAGGCGACCTCTTTCGACCAGGCCAAACCCCACAGGCCGAAAGCCCGCTCATCCATGGTGAACCGGTCCGTATCGACCTGCCACGACCAAAGCGCGACGCACGCGGCGTCGATCGCCAGCCGCAGGTGTTCCGGTCGCCATACGAGGGAGGCGGCTTCCTGCGCGGACAAGCTATTGTACTCCTGGTGGAACTGCGCGGATGGGCGTGCGGAACCACCTTGGGCACATCCGCCAGGTTTGGGCCATGGTCAGGAAGTTCGGCGCGGGTCGTCGCGACGCTCAATTGCGGCGGGTGAAGGTCCACAATCCTCCGGACGGCGGACCTCCGAACCTCTCCGGCGGTGGAACTCGTTGATGTTGCTTGCGTAGTAGAACAGGTCGCGCGCTGTCGAGCGGAGACCAATCTCCAGGAGGTCCCATGCGGATCGCGGGCATAGGCGTTTCAACGGTCTTCCTGGGTCTTGTCGGGTGCAGCCAGCCGCCAGATACCGCGCAAGAGAGGTCGGCCAAGGTCGCCGAAGCGGCCCGTGAAGCTTCTGTCGCCGCAAACGACGCGGAAGCGGCTGCGCAACAGGCCGCCTCAGCGGCAGCTGACGCGGCCACCGCTTCGACGCCCGCCGCGAGCAAGGCCGCTGGCGATGCTGCGGCGGCCGCGGGCGAGCAGGCCAGGAAGGCTGGAGACGCTGCGGCCGACGCCGGCGAGAAGGCTCAGAGAGTCCAGCAGTAGAGGCCTCGCGAGGTGCGGACCGTGGCCGAGCTCCTCAAACAGGACGTTCGCGGCAAGCAGCCTGGGGTCCGCTTCGTGGACGGATGTTGGAGCGAGCCAAAGGAAACTTGCAGATGGTTCGCGGCGCTGTACCTGCGTCGGGTGTGTTATGGTGCGGTCGCTGGCGGGTGTGACCTTGCCTGGCATCGACCGGGTATGTCTTTCGCTCCGCGAGGCTCCGGTGTTTTGAAGGGACAGCCGTGGCTGCCCGCCTAACCGTTGATCCGGACACTGGCCTTGGCCTGGCGCTGGCCGTTGTCTCCTCATCGGCCGCACCGTTGGTCCTGCTCGACGGGGACTTCGCCGTCGTCGCCGCGAGCGCTTCGTTCTTCAGCGCCTTCGACATCGCGCCGCACGAGGCCGTCGGCCAGTCGGTCTTCAACTTGCACGCCGGTGAATGGAATATTCCTCAGTTCCGCGCGCTCCTGAAGGCGACGGCCGCAGGGAGCGTCCAGGTCGACGCCTACGAGATGGACCTTAGGGGCGACCGCGCCGTCCCGCGGCGCCTCGTCGTCAACGTCCAAAAGCTGTCCTATGGCGAACCCGACCAAGTGCGCCTTCTGCTGTCGGTCGCCGACGTCACCGACGCGCGCATCTCCGACAAGCTGAAGGACGACCTGCTCCGTGAGAAGGCCGTCCTGCTTCAGGAGATCCAGCACCGAGTGGCCAACAGCCTGCAGATCATCGCCAGCGTCATCCTGCAGAGCGCACGCAAGGTGCAGTCGGAAGAGACGCGCGAATACCTCAGAGACGCTCACAACCGGGTCATGTCCGTGGCGAGCCTGCAGCAACACCTCGCGCAATCGGGGCTCGGCGAAGTGGCGCTGCGGGCCTACCTCGATCAGCTCTGCGAGAGCATCGGCGCGTCGATGATCCGCGACCACGACCAGCTCCAGATCCAGGTCATTGCCGACGACAGCCTGGTTGCGGCGGACGTCTCGATCAGCCTGGGGCTTGTCGTCACGGAGTTGGTGATCAACTCGCTGAAGCACGCCTTCCCAGGCGGCCGGCAGGGCAAGATCGTCGTGCGGTACACATCGCATGGGCCCAACTGGACGCTGTCGGTCGCGGATGACGGCGTCGGGATGCCGAAGGACGCGCCCAGCGCGACCGCCGGCCTGGGGACCAACATCGTGGCCGCCCTGGCCAAGCAGCTTGACGCCCACGTCCAGGTCGCCGACGCCCACCCGGGGACGACCGTGTCGCTCATTCACTCGCAGTTGGCTGTGGTCGACGCGGAGGCCGGGGATCATTCCCGAAGTCGGCAAGGCTGAGCCGCCGCTAGCTGAGAGCCGGCGCCGCGACGCGCGTCTGTCCTGGCCGGCCGAGCCGACCCCGGCCTTTTTCAACGAAATCCGCCACGAGGAGACGTTCAAGCCCGGAAGCGGACTCTCATCCAAGCTAGAGGTCGCTGCTGTCTCGGCCTGCTGTTCTTTGTACCGCTGCTGGACGATGCGCCGCTTCTCTTTGGCCTCCGGCAGTTCGAGTATCTCAAGGAGGCGTTCGGTCGGCGCCACCGTCCCTAGTCCAACAGGCAGTCGCCCTCATTGGCTCGAGCTTGCCGCGGCCGACAGCGGACGAGCGCTCGCTCGTGTTTACTCGCCTATGGTGGGCCGCATTCCGGCACAAGCGCCACTGCGGCCGTTCCTGCCGATTGTGGACACTTTTCAGCAACATTGCCGCGTGGCGCGCCGGCAAATGGGGTCTTCAACCCCGTGGCCCGCGATACGCTCGGCATAGCCAAAAGCGTGGGCTCGGATCCGAAAGGTCGGCCGCAGCCCAAGGAGTGAAATCGAGATCTGGGTGATCGCAGATCCCCTCGATGTCTCCACCGGTCTGCCGGCGCAAGCGCATCAGCACTCGCCGGGTGGGACGTCGACGCAGAGGAGCCCAACGGATGCTGACAGCGAGCGAGAGGCCGCACCTGCGATCGAGCGCCACGCTCGGCCGCGTGGAGCACCAGGGGCGGTGCGCGGCCGTGAACGGAGTGCCCGACATTTGTACCTGCGGCGCCCTGTTCAGGGGTGACGCCGTTCCCGCAGCGCCGCCCTGCGGGCGCCCTGCAGGGGAAGTACCTGTTGCGGACAGTCGCCGCCTCTGCGGAACGGTCGCGCGTCCGGCCTGGGAGGCCAATCAGCGCCGGACCTGGTGAACTTCACGGCGCTTCACCCTGGGCGCGGATGGCGGACAGCCCACAGGCAGACCGGTGGCGGCGCACCGCTCTCCAATAGGGCGCCTATGGTCACGAACAAAATAATCAACTCGCTGTATGGATCGGATTGGTGAAGGTTGCGGCCCAAGGAGCCGCCAATGCCCGCCACCCCGTCCCGCCATCGACTGGCCGGAACGCGGACGCCTTCAATGGCCGCTTGGCGCCATGCGGCCGCGCGCCTTCCCGTGATCCCCTGCTTCCGGAATTCATCCGAGCGACTGGCTGGCGAGGGCGAAGAGCTTGGATTGGGCGCTCTGCCGCGGAGGCTCGCCGAGCGTCATCGCCACGACCTGGTCGACCTGCGGCAGGCCGATCGTCTCCAGCCACGGGGACAGCCCACAGGCGGATGTCACGTCCAGGCGGACGAACCGACCGGCATGCGGCGCGGCCAGGGCAGAGATGAGTCCGCGCGCTTCCGCCGCGGTCTCGGCGACCACGGGGCCGATCACGATGCCGCGGCCCCACCTACGCGCGCAGCCGTAGCCGCACACGACACCGTCCCGTTCGACGACTCGGATCTCGCTGATCCCGAACAGCGCGTCGATCAGGGTCGCGCGTTCCATTCCGCTGGCGGCAAGATCTAGCCTGCGGATCGTCTCGAGATCGGCTGCCTGGAAAGGTCGTGTCGCGGATGCCGGATCTGGCGCCGGCGCTCGCGTGAGCACGGCCTGGTGCTGATGCACGTGCCCGCTCTCGACAAAGCCAACCGACTTGTAGAGCGAGAACCCCTCGCGCGTTGAGTTCAGGATCATGGAACGGCCCGCAGCATCGGCCAGCAGGGCTTCCATCAAGGTGCGGCCAATACCCATTCGCTGCGCATCCGCCGCGACAATGATCATGCCCGCGGAGGCATGATCCTGGCCGTAAGGCCACCACAGCGCCGTGCCGGCGAGGCGTGCGTCGATCTCGACCGCGAACCCCCGCCCGAGCGCGAGCGCGAAGGCCCAGTCCTCCAGCCGATAGGGCCACTGCAACGCCTGCGAGAGCGCGAGAGCCTGCGGCAGGTGCTCGGGATTGAGCGCGACCGGCCTCAGGGAGTGTCGTTCCGCAGTCTGCTCGCTGATGCCTTCGCCCACCTGTGTCCCCTTGTCTGATGCGGCTAGGCGGGTCGGTATGTGCAATAGATCTTCTTCACGTATTCGCGGCTTTCCCACGAGGCGCCTCCGCCTTGCTCGAAGAGGACGACGTCACCTGCGCCGAACGTTCCTTCGCGCCCGGCGGCGTCAACGAACGTGACGGAGCCCTCGAGCAAGCGCATGAGTTCATAGTGCCGGAACGTGATCAGTCGGCGCTTGTAAGGCGTCGAATCCCAGGTTCCGCAGACGAGCTCCCCGCTTCCGGAACGATAGTCAGTGTGGTTTCGACACGCCGGCGTGGGTCCGATCAAAACGTCGGGCGCCGGCGGATTGGATGGCGCGAGCGGCGCGCCTTGGTCGATCCGGACTGGCCCGTCAGCGCCCGCACCACCTCCCCCCGTGTAGCGCATGAGCACCAGTTTGCCGCCGCGATCGCTTCGCCAGTCCAGCGGGCGTTCGCGGACCACCACACCGGCCTCGCCGGCGGTCAGCGCACATTGCACGCCGGACTGTTCGAGCGTGATGTCACCTTCCAGGACGAGCACGAACTGGTCGCCCGGGAGACGGGTTCGGCCAGAGTCGCCACGCTGAACTTGCGCGATCTCTAACGTGATCGGTCCCTCCGGAAGCGGGAGGCGCCGCCGATCCGGGAAATAGCCATCAACGCCCGATTCTTCTTCGACCGGCGGCCATTGCTCGGATGTCCGAAGCACGTCGACAAAGCCGGCGACGCGATCGGTGTGCGCGACCTGATCAGCAAGCATCTCGTTCATTCACATCGCTCCAAAGCGACCTGGCCAACGCGCCCGTCGCGCGATCCTTGGTAAGGCGTCGACGCTCGCCGTCCGGGCGCCACGCCTGGATCGGCTCCACACTCTACGAGAGAGCCTTGGAGCGCCGGCGCCGGGAAGCGGCCCGCATCATGTGCATTCTGCCAAATTCGCGGTCTCCGCCGGCATGGCGTTTCGGTCGCCCGAAGCGCTAGAAGTATTTGAGCCACGCGATGTCCCGGCGACGCCTTTTCAGGCGAGAGAACCACACGACAGGGAAATATAGCGGCACGAGGAGGCCAACGTACCAGACCAGAACCCAGTTATAGCTGCTGACGCCGAAGAATTCGCCGTGGTTCTGCCCCCAAATCGCAAGCGCGATATGGTACAAGATGCGAAGCACCGTAAGGTGGAAGATGTAGAAGAACATCGGCGCGCCACCGAAGACAGCAAGCGCGCTTATGACCGCGCTATCGCGCACCCGCTCGAAGGCGACGAGCAGCAGAGCGCCGACGCCGAGAGTTGGCAGCAGGAAGAGAAGCGACGGCGGATACTTGGTCAGGGAGACGAAGCTCATGACCGTCCGCAACGGGCTTCCCTCGACGACGAACCACGGCTGGTCGCCGTAGACGTTGATCCCGCGCAGCACGAGGAAGGTCGCGAGCATTCCGGCGCCCAGCGCGAGCAGCCGCTTCTGGCGAGCCTCAGGCGCAACGTGCGGCAGGAACCACGGACCGATCCCGTACCCGAGCAGTATCACGCCGATCCAGGGCAGCACCGGATAGGTGGTTTTCGCAACGGCGCCGAACGGCAGGGCGATCAGGTCGCGCTGATGCAGCTGCGCCCACAGCGCGTAGAGCGGATTTCCAGGCTGGAGGTGGATTGGATCGAGCAGGTTGTGGCCGCAGACGATCGCCAGGCCCAGGCCGATCAAGGCGGGGCGCGGCAGCCGCATGAGCGCGGCGAGCGCGATCATGGAAAGGCCGATGCACCAGATGACCTGCAGCCAGAACGTCGGCGTGGTCGTCCAATAGATCGGCGAGAGATAGAAGACTTCGATCGCCATGAGCAGCAGGCCACGCTTCACCAGGTAGGAGGTGGTCTCCTCGACCGTGTGATTGCTGCGGAACAGGAAGACGCCCAGGCCGGTCAGCGCCACGAACACCGGCGCGCAGAGACTGACGGCGAGACGGGCGAAGGCGACCGCCGGCAAGGCCGTGCGGGCGTCGACCGGGTCCGCGACGGGCACATACAGGAACCAGGTCTCACGGACGTGGTCGAGCAGCATCAGCACCATCACGAAGCCACGCAGGGCGTCGATGTTTTGTAGGCGCACGCGCGCAGCCGGAACCGCGTCCCTGACGGCGCTCGCCGCGAGCGGGCGAGATGCGATCGAGGCTATTCTGCCCATGTTCCGCTCCCAATCACCTTCGACGGCAGCCCCCGGGCCGCCTTGCGACAGGGCCCACAGATGTGGCCCAAGATGCCCTTCACCTCAGCCATCCCACCAGACATGGTCGCCGAACGCGTAGCCCATGAGGCCCCCGATCGGGATCGGGAACACGCCCTTCAGCCGCGAGTCGAAGGCGTCGACCAGGCTGATGAAGACCGGGATGCCGATCCCGCTGCCGTCATGCACCATCGCCTGCAGGTCGCCGTACATCTGCTTGCGCCGGGCCTCGTCAGCCTCGCCGCGCGCCGCGAGCAGCAACTGGTCGAAGTGGGGATTCTTCCAGGCGGACTCGTTCCAATTGGCGTCGGACTTGAAGAAGAGGCTGAAGAGCAGGTCCGCGGTGGGCCTGGGGTTGGTGTTCCCGAAGGTCAGCGGGTGCTTCATCCAGTGCGTGGAGTAGTAGCCGTCGGACGGCACCCGGTTGACCGCCAGCCGCATCCCGATCTTTGCCGCCGCCTCCTGGAGGATCGAGGCCATGTCGACCGACCCGGTGGCCGCCGGTGAGGCGTACATCGGCAACCGCACGTTCAGGAGGCCCGCCCGCTTCAGCAGGAAGCGGGCCTTGTCGGGATCATAGGTCCGCTGCGGCAGGTCCGGGAAATGGTAGGGGTGCCCCGGCGGGATCGGCTGGTCGTTGCCGATCTGGGCGTAGCCGCGGAACAGCGCCTTGCGGATCAGCTCCCGGTCCAACAGGTGCTTCATGGCGAGGACGAAGTCAGGATGGCCTGTCGGCAGCCGGTCCAGCCGCATGATTAGATCGGTGTAGAGCCCCGAGCGGGTCTCGAGGATCTGGTGCTTGCCGGTCGCGCGGACGCGGCGTGTGGAGCGTGCGTCCACGGCGTTGATCAGCTGCACGTCGTCGGAGAGCAGCGCATTCACCCGCGAGACTTCGTCGGGGATGCCGATGAGTTCCACCTCGTCGAGGTACGGCCGGCCGTCCTTCCAGTAGTTGGGGTTCCGCGACACGACGGTCCGAACGCCCGGGGTGAAGGTCTTCAGCCGGTAGGGGCCGCAGCCGTTGGCCGTGCGGAAGTCCGTGGTTCCGTCCTTGACGATCAGGAAATGCGAGGTCGCGAGGACGGCCGGAAGGTCGGCGTTCGGACCCGTGAGCCGGACCTGCACCTCCCGTGATCCCGTCGCCTTGGCCTCGGCGATTTGGTCGGCGATGGTCTTCGCCTTGGAGGCGACGCCCAGGTCCTTGTGGCGGAGCAGCGAATAGACGACGTCCTGCGCCGTCAGGGTCGAGCCGTCGTGGAACTCCACGCCGCTGCGCAGGCGGATATGCCAAGTGGTTCGGTCCGAGGTCTCGATGGCCTCGGCAAGCGCCAGCTGCGGCTTCAGGTGCGTGTCGAGCGCGGTCAGCCCGCTGTAGAGCAGATTGTGGCGCGCGTAGTCGGTGGAGATCGCGCCCTTGGCGGGATCCAACGTGTCGGCCTGGGAGCTCGAGGTGCTCGCCACCCGTATGCGCCCGCCGCGACGGGGCGGTCCGGTGGGCGCAGGCGGCGCCTGTGTCTGGGCCGCGGGTCCGCCGGCCCCGCTGCGGCCGCAGCCGACGAGGCCCGTCGCGCCCAGCGCCCCCAGGCCTAGCGCCGCCGTCCGCCGGGTGAGGATGTCGCTCATCAGTGCAGCCGGTCCTGCAGCCGGTACCAGGCGCCCACGAGGGGCAGCCAATAGGACGTCAGCTTCATGGGACGCTCCGCGGCTGTGAAGCCGCCTCGGCTTCCCGCGGAGCGGCGGCGATGGCGTCGATCTCCATCAGATAGCCGTAGTGCAGCTCGGGCACGGGCACGACGCTGCGCGCCGGCCGCGCCTCGCCCATGACCTCGGCGTAGATCGCGTTGAAGCGGGGCCAGTTCTCCACGCCGACGAGGTAGGCCGTCACCTTGACCAGGTGGCGCGGCGAGGCGCCCGCGGCGGCGAGCACGGCGAAGAGATTGGCGAGCGTCTGCCGCGCCTGGTCCTCGAACGGAAGCTCGGCCGTGTGACTGCCGTCCGGGCGCGCGCCGAGCTGGCCCGAGACATAGATCAGCCCGCCGTGCGCGATGGCGGGGCTGTAGTGGCCGGCAGGCGGTTGGGCTCCCGGCACGGCGATCGGGCGCGGATCGTCCGCCATCACCATCCCCGCATCCGCGGCCAGCGCGCCTCGACGACCGGCGACGCGCCACGCACCACGTTATACGCCTCGTGCTGAGCGGCGGTCGCGCAGGCGTGGTTGGGCAGGATACGCACGCGGGCGCCGACGGGCAGGTCCGGCAAGGGCTGGTCGCTGCCCGCGCGGATGGCCAGGATCCCGTGCTCCTGGCTGGCCTCGGCGACGAGCAGGTCCGGATAGGGGCGCCCCTCCAGGTCGCAGACCAAGCCGTAGCGCTGGTCGACGGCTTGCGAAGCTGTCCCGCGGTCCCGCGAGAGCGCCATCCAGCCCGCGTCGATGAGGATCCAGCCCTTCTCCGGCTTTCGGCCGATGACGGTGGCCAAGACTGAGACGGCGATGTCGTCCAGGGTGCAGACGCCGATCCCGTGCATCACCAGGTCGAAGAACATGTAGACGCCGGCGCGCATCTCGGTGACGCCGTCGAGCTTGCGCGCGAAGTGCGCGGTGGGCGTCGAGCCTACGCTCACCACCGGGCATTCATGGCCGTCGCGGCGCAACCGCGCCGCCGCGGCCACGGCCGCTGCGCGCTCGCCCTCCGCCGCTTCGGCCAGCGCGTCCGGCGTGCGCAGGCCGTACGACTCGCCGGCATGCGTCAGCACGCCCACGAGCTCGACCCCGCCGTCCCTGAGCCAAGCCGCCACATCGCCGATTGCCGCGTCGCCCGGGACGAGGCCGCCACGGTGTCCGTCGGAGTCGATCTCGATCAACGCGGCCGGGCTCACGCCCAGCGCGGCGCCGGCGGCGGCCAGGGCGCGCGCCTGGTCGACGGTGTCCAGCACCACCTTGAGGTCGACGCCTTGCCCACGCAGCCGAAGCGCCCGCTCCGCCTTGCCTGGGGCGAGGCCCACGGCATAGGTGATGTCGGAAAAGCCGTGGCTTGCGAAGTATTCCGCCTCGGCGAGGGTCGACACGGTGATCGGCCCGGGCGCCTCCGGGTAGAGCCGCCGCGCCACGTCGACCGACTTTGCGGTCTTCAGGTGCGGCCGCAGCGACACGTCGAACTTGGCGAGCCGGCCGCGCAGCCGCGCAATGTTCCGCTCCATCCGATCTTGATCCAGCACAAGGCTGGGGGTCTCCAGCTCGACCAGGGTCGCCGGCGCGTCGACGGGGAGCTTGAGTAGCGTCGTGTCGTTCACGGTCCGATGCCCCATCAGTTCACTCGCATCTTGCGCCTCAGCCGCAATGCCTGCAATTAAAGCCACCTGCATTGTAGATTAAGGCCAGCCTTAATGCTGACGTCCGACGACCTCGCCTTCTTCGGGGTCCTGGCGGGGTCTTCCTCGCTGGCGGAGAGCGCGCGGAAGCTGAACGTGACACCGCCCGCGGTCACGCAGCGTCTCCGCGCGCTGGAAGCCCGTCTCGGGGTCCGTCTCGTCGACCGTTCCGCGCGACAGCTCAGCCTGACCGACGAAGGCGCGCTCGTCGCCACCCACGGCCTCGTTGTGAGCGATGCGTTGGAGTCGCTCACCGAGGCGCTGGCCGAGCGCAAGGGAACGGTGAGCGGACACCTCCGGATCGCGGCGCCCCACGGCTTTGGTCGCATGCACGTGGCGCCCGTCGTCGGCGCGTTCGCGCGCATGCACAGCGGCGTAACCGTCGCCTTGGAGCTGTCCGACTATCCCGCCGCGCGATTGATCGAGACCTGCGACGTGGTCATCCACATCGGTCCGCCCGGCGCGCCGAGCCAGATCGTGACGACCTTGGCGCCGAACCGGCGAATCCTCTGCGCAAGTCCGAGATACGTTGAGGCCGCATCGCCGATCCAGACCCCGGCGGACCTCGCCCGCCACCGCTGCCTGGTGGTGCGCGAAAACGATGAGGACGTAACCCTCTGGCGACTTCAGCGGTCGCGCCATGAAACAGCGACGGTGCGGATCCGTCCGGCGATGTCGAGCAACGATGGAGCCGTGGTCCGCGACTGGGCGCTGGGCGGCCTGGGCGTCACCATTCGTTCGGAATGGGATGTTGCGGGCGACCTTGCCAGCGGCCGGCTAAGGCAGGTCCTGCCGGACTGGGAAGCCCCGGCGGCCGACGTCGTCGCCATGCTTGGGGCGCGCCATGGCCGAACCACACGCACGACGGCCTTCCTCGCCCTCCTGCGCCAGGCGCTGACGCCTGCGCCCTGGCGGGCCGCCGCCGGCTAGTCGCCGAGGATGGCCTTGGTCTCGAGATGATCCTCCAGGCCGTAGACACCGTGTTCGCGCCCGCTGCCTGAGCGCTCATGGCCGACGAACGCAGCCTAACCCCATCAGCATCCTCACGGCGGAAGAGCTCTGCGGGACCGGATCGGGGCCGCCGCGCCGGCGCCAAGTGGCGGGCTTCGAACGTGCGAGGCAAGGACCCACCTAGGTCGAGCCGCTTCGGACGTCGAAGGGGTCTCTGCCGGGCACCGGTCCGGGCGTGCCGAGCGAGACGAGCGCCCCTGTTGGGGAAGCAACCACATTCCGAACCA
>NZ_DASWTE010000331.1:0-1659 GCF_036402295.1 Phenylobacterium sp. | reverse complement strand
AGTTCTCCAGTTGATCATCTTCGCAGGCCTCGCCGCCATCGTGCTGTACCAGCTCTATTCGGTGCTGGGCCGGCGCAAGGGGCTGCAGCCTGAGGATCGCCAGACGGTGGAGGCGCTGGAGCGCCGCGCGCCGGCGCCGGTGCTGGGCGACACGGTGGACGACGGCGTGGAGCTGACCGGGCTGGCGGCCGTGCGGGCCAAGGATCCCGGCTTCGACGTGACCCGGTTCCTGTCGGGGGCGAAGTCGGCCTACGAGATGATCGTGAAGGCCTTCGCCGAGGGCGACCGCGAGACCCTGAAGAACCTGCTGGCGCCCAGCGTGTTCGAGAGCTTCGAGACCGTCATCAAGCAGCGCGAGACCGAGGGCCGCACCGAGCAGGTGGAGTTCTTCCACAGCCCGCGCGCCGACCTGGAGCGCGCCGATGTGCGCTCGGGCGACCTGGCGCATGTGACCGTGCGCTTCCTGGCCGAGTTCCGCAGCCGCACCAAGGGCCCGGAAGGCGAGGGCGTGGACGACCGCCGCACCGCGGAGCTGTGGACGTTCGAGCGCCGGCTGAAGAGCCGCGATCCCAACTGGACCCTGGTCCACGTCGACGCCGCCGAGGCCTGACCGCGCGTGCGTTGGGGGGCCGTCGCGGCGAGTTGCGCCGCCCTTCTCGTTGCTGCCTGCGCGACCGGGACCGAGCACGGTCCCCCGCCGCCCGGCTTCCCGCAACCCGTCCCGCCTGCACCGAGGCCGCCGCCGGAGCCGCCGCGGCGGATCGAGCTCTCGCAGCTGCCGGGCTGGGCGGCGGAGGACCATGACGCAGCCTTCGCGGCCTGGCGGGCGACCTGCCACGCGAGCCGCGACCCGAAACTGGCCGACCTCTGTGCGCGGGCCCGCTCGGCCGGAGAAGTGGCGCCGGGCGACGGGCGGACCTTCCTCGAGCAGGCGTTCCAGGCCGAGCGGGTCGGGGGCGAAGGCGTGCTCACCGCCTATTTCGCGCCGATCTACCCCGCGCGGCGGACCCCCGACGCCGAGTTCAGCGCGCCCGTGCGGCCCAGGCCCTCCGACCTGCGGCCGCTGGACGGCGGGGCGGTGGTTCAGGTGCTGCCCGACGGGACCGAGGCGCCCTACCCCGACCGCGCGGCCATCGAGGCGCTGCCAACAGTCGACGCGCTGGCCTGGATGCGGCCCGAGGAGCTGTTCTTCCTGCAGGTGCAGGGCTCGGGCGTGCTGACGTTCGAGGATGGCAAGCAGGTGAAGGCGCTCTACGCCGCCCACAACGGCCGGCCGTTCGTTGGGGTCGCCAACCCGATGCGCGACCGGGGCCTGCTGGCGCGGGACAACACTTCGGGCGATGCCATCCGCGAGTGGCTGGCGGCGTATCGTGGGCCCGAGGCCGACGAGATCATGCGGCTGAACCCGCGCTATGCGTTCTTCCGGCTGGCCCCCGACGACGGCAGGCCGCCGGTGGGCGCGGCCAACGTGCCCCTGCCCTCAGGCCGGGCGGTGGCGGTGGACCCGGCCTTCCACCCGATGGGCGAGCTCCTCTGGATCGACGGCGAGGCGCCGTTGCTGGCGGGGGCGTTCCCGACCTACCGGAGGCTGGCCACGGCGCTGGACACCGGCGGGGCGATCAAGGGCGAGGTGCGGGCCGACCTCTACCTCGGCGAAGG
>NZ_DASWTE010000330.1:0-5578 GCF_036402295.1 Phenylobacterium sp. | reverse complement strand
CGCCGGCGCCCGGGCGCTGCACATCGACGACAAGGTCGGCAACCTTCGGCCCGGCAAGGAGGCCGACTTCCTCGTCCTCGACCTCGCCGCCACGCCGCTGCTCGCGCGTCGCACCGCCAAGGCCCGCACGCTGGCCGAGACCCTCTTCGTGCTCGCCGTGCTGGCAGACGACCGCTGCGTCGAGCGCACCTACCTCATGGGCGAGCTCGCCCACGCGCGTCAGCCGACCTAGGGGTTGCCTCCGCCTCCGAGCGCCCGACTATGCGGCCAGGCCTCGGGGGAATCGCGTGCTCCGTCTTCTCGTGTTCATCGCCGCGCTGCTGGCGCCCGCCGCGGCGCTCGCCGCGCCGATCCCGATCAAGGTGGTCGTGGTCACCGCCTTCGAGATCGGCGCCGACACCGGCGACATGGCGGGCGAGCTCCAGCTGTGGGTCGAGCGGTATCCGGCGATCGAGACCGTCGCGATCCCCGGCGTCGAGCGGCCGGCGCGGCTCACCAAGGACGGCGTGCTGGTCATCAACACCGGCATGTTCGGACGCGCCCGAACCTCGCTGGCGGCGCTGGTCGCCGACCCGCGCTTCGACCTCTCCAAGGCCTACTGGCTGATGGCCGGAATCGCGGGCGTCGATCCGAAGACGGGCTCCATCGGCAGCGCCGCCTGGTCAGACTGGGTGGTCGACGGCGATCCGCTCTACGAGATCGACGACCGCGAGATCATCGCCGGCTGGCCGTGGGGCCTCTACGCCGCCAACTCGAACGGCCCCGGCGAGAAGGGCAACCATGAGGGCGCCAGCGGCATGGCCTGGCGGCTCGATCCCGGCCTCACCCGCTGGGCCTACGAGCTGACCCGCAGCATCGACCTGCCCGACAACGCCAAGCTGGCCGCCGATCGCGCTGGCTACCGCGAGGAGCCGGCGGCCCAGAAGCCGCCGCACGTGTTCATCGGCGCGAGCCTGGGGACGGTCCGCTTCTGGCACGGCGAGCTGCGCACGCGCTGGGCCCGCGACTGGGTCCGCGTCCAGACCGACGGCCAGGGCGTGCTGACCATGACCGACGGCGAGGACCAGGCCGTGCTCGACACCCTGGCGCTGTTCGCGGCTTCGAAGCGCGTCGATCCCCGCCGCGTGCTGATCCTCCGGACCGCCAGCAACTACTCACGCCCCGGCGCGGGCAAGCCGAACCGCATCGCCTTCGCCGATGGCGGCCTCGAGGCCGGAGTCGAGGCGGCCTATCGCGTCGGCGCGCCGGTTGTGAAGGCCCTGGTCGCGGGATGGGACCGCTACGCCGACGCGCTGCCGCAAGGGATCGCCAAATGAGCCTGCTCGAGAAGACCTTCCAGCTCCGCGAGCGCGGGACCAGCGTCCAGACCGAGGTTCTGGCCGGCGCCACCACCTTCCTGACCATGGCCTACATCGTGCTGGTCAACCCGGCGATCCTGTCGACCACGGGGATGCCGCTGGCCGGCGTCGCGGCCGCCACATGCCTGGCGGCGGGCGTCGGCTGCCTGCTGATGGGCTTCCTCGCCAACTACCCGATCGCGCTGGCGCCCGGCATGGGGCTGAACGCCTACTTCGCCTTCACCGTCGTCCAGGGCATGGGCGTGCCATGGCAGACGGCGCTGGGGCTGGTCTTCATCTCCGGCGTGCTGTTCTTCGTGCTGACCCTGGCCGGCGTGCGCCAGCTCATCGTCAGCGCCATCCCACGGGCGCTGTTCTCGGCCATCGCCGCCGGCATCGGCCTCTTCATCGCCTTCATCGGCCTGCGCGGCGCCGGCCTCGTGGTGGACAACCCGGCGACCTTGGTGACCCTCGGCGAGGTCAAGGCGCCGACGACGCTGCTCGCGCTCCTGGGTCTCGCCATCCTCTCCATACTGATGGTGCTGAAGGTGCGCGGCGCGATCTTCATCGGCATCGTCGCCACGGCCGTCCTGGGCTGGCTGCTCGGCCTCGCGACCTGGAGCCCGCAGCCCTACAGCTTCGAGGAGATGACGGGCACGGCGCTGAAACTCGACATTCCCGCCGCCCTGGGTATCGGCGGGCACGGCTTCGGCCTGGCCCTGCTGGAAATCCTGTTCGTCTTCCTGTTCGTCGACCTGTTCGACAACGTCGGCACCCTGGTCGCCGTCTCCAAGAAGGCTGGCCTGATGCGGCCCGACGGCACGATCCCGCGACTGAACCGCATTCTGTTCGCCGACGCCGGCGCCACGGTCGTGGGCTCGCTTGCCGGCACGTCAACGGTGGTCAGCTACATCGAGAGCGCCTCGGGCGTCTCGGCGGGCGGGCGCACCGGCCTCACCGCCATCGTCACCGGCCTGCTGTTCCTGGCCACGCTCTTCGTCGCGCCCTGGGCCCAGGTGATCCCGGCGGCGGCCACGGCCCCGGCGCTGATCCTGGTGGGCGGGATGATGATGGCCCCGCTCACCGAGATCGACTGGGACGACCCGGTGGTCGCCATCCCGGCGTTCCTCACGCTGGTGACCATCCCGCTGACTTTCTCCATCGCCAACGGCCTGGCCTTCGGCGTCATCGCCTATGCGCTGCTCAAGCTCGCCACCCGCCGCATCGCCAAGGGTGACTGGCTGCTCTTCGCGCTGGCGGCGCTGTTCGTGGCGCGGTTCGTCTACATGGCGGTGGAGGGGTAGCGGCCGCGCTACCGCCCCGCCTCGAACGCCTTCAGCAGCCGCTCGTGACGCCACTGCTCGCGCGCCTTGTCGCTCTTCGCCACCAGGTCCGCGCAGGCGCCCCGCGGCGCCTCGGCCCCGATCTGCCCTGCGCACGCCGCCACCGGGCGCTTGTAGACGTTCGGATCGGCCCACAGCCCTTCGCCGGCCAGGAAGCTGAAGGCGATGCCGTTGCGGGCCGCGGTCTTCAGGTCCCCGTAGGTCGCCCCGTTGCGGATCGCGAAGGCGTAATCTCCCCAGAGTTCGTGGCGGGTGATCCCGCTGTCGTCGGTGGAGAACGCGACCGGAATGCCCATCTTCCGGAACCAGGCGTAGGGGTGCGCCTCAGGCGGCACCTCAAGGATCACCGAGTTCGAGACGAGGTTGGTCTCGATCAGCACGCCCTTCGCCGCCATCTCGCGAGCCACCGCCTGCGCGTCGACTTCCAGCGGCAGCGCCGTCCCGTGGCCGATGCGCCGGGCGCCGGCGATCCGCACCGCGTCGGTGACGTGATGGCTGATCGTCTTCGGCGCCACCAGCTTCAGATTCAGCTCGCCGGCGTGCAGCGCCACAGGCGTCTTGCGGCCCGTGTCCGTGAGCTCGGCCACGATCCGCATGTGGACGTCGTAATGCTTGGTCGACTCGTAGCTGTCCTCGGGCGACACCAGCTGCAGTCCCACCCAGCGCTTGTCGGCGGCGACCACGGCGACGCCCAACTGCAGCTGCGCCATCGTCTGCTCGGGCTTGCCGTCGCGCATCGCCTGGAAGAGGTAGCGGGCCGTCACCTGGCAGCCGGGGCTGGCATGCGGCGCGCCGCACTTCATCACCTCGCGGGCGCGCGCCTCCATTGCGTCGGTGTCGGCGATCACGGCTGGGACCAGCTTCTCGATCCCGGCCTCGGTCAGGGCCGCTCTGGTGGCGGCCGCGTCGCCCTTCCAGCCCACCTGAGCGCCCAGCGCGCGGGCGGGGAAGTACTGCGGTGTCACCATCAGCTCGACGTAGAAGGTGTTCTGCCGCGCCAGCCCCTCCAGCGTCTCGGCCAGCGCGTCGCCCGTCCGCTTCGGCGTCGTCCCCCGGCGCGCGAACGCGGTGAAGAACTGATCGTGGGCCGAGCGGTCGCGGAAGCCCGGATGGCGCGTGCTCAGGCTGTCGATCATGGCCGAGCGCAGCGCCTCGCTCGTGGCGATGTCGGCGGCCGGCCGCAGGTTCTCGCCGGTGCAACTCAGCCGGATCGCCAGCTCGACGGTGTCGATGCAGAGCTTGTCCTCGATCGCCCACTCCAGGATCAGCTCCGGGGGCGTGCCGCCGCCCATGTGGTTGTGCAGCTCGCCGCCCTTCGGGAAGGCCTTCAGCGTCGCGGCCAGTTCGGCCGCCGACATCCTGGCCAGGTCGGGCGCGGCCGCAGCCGGCGTCGCCACCGAAAGCGCGGCGACCAGGGTCCATGAGATTCGTCGCATGGTCGCAAGCGGGCCCGAGCTTGGCCGCGCGGTCAAGCGCGCTATGGCGCAACGCCGGCGTTTGCCTTCTCCTCCGGCGATGGACGCCGCCGACCTCATCACCCGCCTGAAGCTGCAGCCGCATCCGGAGGGCGGCTGGTACCGCGAGACCTGGCGCTCGGAGACCGCCCTGCCCGACGGCCGCGCCGCCGGTACGTCGATCCTGTTCCTGCTGGAGGCCGGCCAGCGCTCGCACTGGCACCGCGTCGACGCCGAGGAGATGTGGATCTTCCAGGCCGGCCAGGCCCTGAACCTGCGAACCGCCCAGGGCTCCGACATCACCGAGACCCGCCTCGGCCCCGGCCCCGGCCAGTCGCCGCAGCACCTGGTCCGCACGAACGAATGGCAGTCGGCCGAAGCCGACCGCGGCTGGACGCTCGTCGCCTGCGTCGTGGTCCCGGGGTTCCGCTTCCAGGGCTTCGAGCTCGCCCCGCCCGGCTGGACGCCTAGCTGAAGAGCGCCAGCGCGAACGGCGCGATGAAGGTCAGGAAGCTCGCGATGAGGCCGCCCAGCAGGATGCGGTAGGCGTAGCCCAGGTAGCGGTACTTCTTGAACGCGAGCACCCGGCCGTTCTGGTAGATGTCGTGGGCGATGGTCTCGTAGGTGGCCTGCTGATCCACGGCGATGGTGGTGACCATCCGCACGAATTCCTCCTCGGGAAGCTGGGTGAACGAGCCGAAGAACAGCACGTTGCCGGGCCCGGTGGCCTTGGGCGGCGTCTTCACCGACGGCAGCACCGTCAGGATCGCCAGCGTCGCGGCCATGAAAGCGGCCGCGGCCAGGATCATCAGCGGGGCCACCGGCGCGCGGCCCCCCATCTGGCCCACGGTGATCGTGAAGATCACGAAGGTCGCCGCCAGCAGCATATTGGCCTTCTGGTCGGCCATCTGGCTGAGCTGATACTGGATCGACATCGACGTCCGCAGCAGGTGGACGCCGTCGGGCCCATAGGCCGGCTTGTCCGGCGCTGGCTGCACGCTCATCTCGCCCCCTCCGGCGGCTTCGCGGCGCCAGTCTAGAGGTCTCCTCAGGTGTACGCGATGCCGAACAGTCGCAGCGCATAGGGCGCCAGGAACGCGACAAGCGCCCCGATCAGCCCGGCCAGCAGGATGCGGTAGGCGTAGCTCAGGAAGCGATACTTCTTGAACGCGAGCACCCGGCCGTTCTGGTAGATCTCGTGCGCGAACGCCTCGAAGGTGACCCGCGGGTTCAGCGCCACGGTCATCAGGCGCTCGACGAACTCGTCCTCCGAAAGCTGGGTGTAGGAGCCGAAAAACAGCAGGTTCGCCGGCCCGTCCGGCCGCGGTGGGACCTTCACCGACGGCAGCACGGCCAGCACCGCCAGGCACGCCGCGAAGAAGGCCGCCGCGCCTAGGATCATCAGCGGCAACGGCCGCGCGCCTGTGTTGCCCAGGCTGATGCT
>NZ_DASWTE010000329.1:0-5256 GCF_036402295.1 Phenylobacterium sp. | reverse complement strand
TGACGACGGTGGCGAATTCTTTCCTTGCTCAGCCCTCGTAAGGCTCAACGGGACCCAGCGGCTGCAGTCGGGGGATCGCGAGATCCAGCTTGCTCCGCTTGAGCGCATTGCGCAGCGCCACGACGGTGACGGGCCGTGGCCGGACGACGAACCTTGGCGCGCCTTCGGCTGGGCAGGAGCACTTGAGCAGGATCAATGACTGTACCTCGGAAGGGCGCCATGATTTGCAAATGATCGCGCGCCTCCTAGCGCTCCTCGCCGCCCTGGCCCTGGCCCTCAGCCCGCTGAACACCGCGGCCGCTGCGAGCACGTGCGCGCATATGGATGAGACCGTGGCCGCGCCGGGACCGGCGGACGGGATGTCCGCCATGCCCTGTTGTGATCCCGATCCGTCCGCACCCATGGACCCCGCCTGCGCAGCCGCCTGCGTCGCCATGGCGGGGGTCGTCGCCGACCTGCCCCAGGCCCTCGAGGTGGATGGGCGGGGCCAAACCTGGATCCGGTACGTCCCGCCCCCCACCCATGTCGTGCGAGATCGACCACCATCCCGCCCCGAACGACCACCGAGAGCCACCGCCTGAAGCTCGCCGCCGACGCCTGAGCGCCGCCGCGGCCTGAGACCGCGCGCCTGCGCCCTCGCTCCGTCTTCAGGACAAGCTCATGACTTGGATTTCCCCGCGCGTCGGGCGGCTGCGCCGCCACGTCGCTTGGTCCGGCCTCGCCGCCGGCGCCACCCTCTGCCTGATCGCGACGGCCGGGCGGGCTGCGCCGATCACGCTCGCCGCCGCCCTCGACGCGGCCGAGGCGCAAGCGCCCGAGCTGCAGGCGGCCGCCCTGCAAGCTGAAGCCGCCCGCTCGGCCGCCCGCGCGGCCGGCGCCTTGCCCGATCCCAAGCTGCAGCTGGGGATCGACAACTTCCCCATCTCGGGCCCCGCCGCCGGCCGGTTCGACGCCGAGGACATGACCATGGCCCGCGTCGGTTTCATGCAGGAGCTGCCCAGCCGCGCCAGGCGGAACGCCGAACGTGAGCGCGCCCGGACCGACATCTCCGCGGCCCTGGCCGACCGCCGTGTCGCGGCCCGGGAGGTGCGCGCCGCCGTGGCCGCCGCCTGGACCGAGCTGCACTACGCCCAGCGACGCCTGCAGGCCCTGGACGACGCCGCCGTGAGCCTGGACCCGCTCTGGGACGCGACCTTCAGCAGCGTCGCATCGGGGGCGGCCAGGCCCGCGGCGGGACCGGAGGCGCAGCGGCTGCGCGCCGAGCTCGCCGATCGCCGCAGCGAACTGGCCGCAGCCGTGGCCACCGCCCGTGCGCGCCTGGCCCGATGGACCGGAGACCCGGACGTGGGGACCGCTGGCGCGGCGCCGAGCCTGGAGTTCGATGCCGCGGCGCTGCGGGCGAGCGTCGAACGCCACCCCACGCTGGAAGCCCGCGACGCCGCGGTCCGCCAGGCCGGCGCTGAAGTCGGCCTCGCCCGCGCCGCCAAACGCCCGGACCTCGGTCTCGAGGTCGCCTACCAACGCCGCGACCCGATGTTCGGCGACATGGTCTCGGTGGGTGTCACCGTCAGCCTGCCGGTCTTCGCACGCAACCGCCAGGAGCCGATCATCGCCGCCCGCACCGCCGCCTTCGCCCAGGCGCGGGCCCAGCGCGAAGCCGCGCGGCGGACCCTGGCGGCAGAGCTCGAGGCAGGCCTGGCGGACTACGCCATGCGCCGCGAGCAGTGGTTGCGCGCCCGCGACACCCTCGTTCCGCTCGCGCGGGCCCGGGCCGACCTGGAGACCGCGAGCTACGCCGCTGGCCGCACCGGCGTGGCCGAGGTGACCGAGGCGCTCGCCGCCCGGGCCGAAGCCCACCTCACCCTGCTCGACCGCGAAGCCGCCCTGGCCAGCCAGGCCGTGCGGCTGGCCTACGCCTTCGGGAGTGATCAATGACCCGTTTCAAGACCTCCCGCGCCGGCCTGATCGCGGCCTCGGCCCTCTCCGCCGCCGCGCTCGCGGGCGGCGTGCTCATCGGCCGCGCCACGACGCCGGCCGGCGCGCCCGCCGGTCCGACCGCCGAATCCCGCAAGGTGCTCTACTGGTACGACCCGATGGTTCCGGGCCAGCGCTTCGAGCGGCCCGGCAAGTCTCCCTACATGGATATGCCGCTGGTCGCGAAGTACGCGGACGAGGCGCCCCCTGGGCCCGGGGTGCAGATCGACCCCGCCAAGGTCCAGAACCTCGGCGTTCGGACCGCCACCATCGAGCGGGGAACGCTTCCGAGCGGCGTAACCGCCACGGGCGTCATCGACTTCAACGAGCGCGACGTCGCCGTGGTCCAGGCCAAGGCCGCTGGGTTCGTGCAGCGGGTCTATGGGCGTGCGCCGGGCGATGTCGTCGGCGCCGGCGCGCCGCTGGCCGATGTGCTGGTCCCGGAGTGGGCGGGCGCGCAGGGCGAGTTCCTGGCGGTCCGCCGCACAGGCGACGCCGCCCTGATCCGCGCCGCGCGCCAGCGCCTCCAACTGCTGGGCATGCCGCCGGGCCTGATCGCCTCGGTGGAGCGCAGCGGCCAGGTGCGCAATGTCGCCACCGTCACGACGCCTAGCGGCGGGGTTATCAAGAGTCTAGGCGTCCGGAGCGGCATGACGGTGGCGGCCGGCCAGACCCTGGCGGAGGTGAACGGCCTCGGCCGTGTGTGGCTGAACGCGGCGGTCCCGGAGGCCGCCGCGGGTCTGGTGCAGCCCGGACAGACGGTCACCGCCACGCTCGCCGCTTATCCAGGCCAGACCTTCAGTGGTCGGGTGACCGCCATCCTGCCCCAGGCCGAAGCCGAGAGCCGGACGCTCACGGCGCGTGTCGAGCTGCCCAACCCGGATGGCCGGCTGCGGCCCGGCATGTTCGCCACGGTGCAGTTCGGCGGGGTGGCGCAGCCGGCGCTGCTCGTGCCCTCCGAGGCGGTGATCCGCACCGGACGGCGCACCCTGGTGATGCTGGCGGATCCCGGCGGTCGCTACACCCCGGCGGAGGTCCGCGTCGGTCGCGAAGCCGGCGGCCGCACCGAGGTGCTGGCGGGCCTGTCGGCGGGTGAGAAGGTGGTGGCCTCGGGCCAGTTCCTGCTCGACAGCGAGGCCAGCCTGTCAGGCGTCCAGGCCAGGCCGCTCGGCGCCCCCGCGCCGCTCAAGGCCGCGGCCGCCCTCCACGAGAGCGTCGGCCGGGTCGAGCAGATCGCGCCGGACCGGGTGACCTTGAGCCACGAGCCGGTGCCGGCGATCCAGTGGCCCGCCATGACCATGCAGTTCCGGCTCGCCGACCCCGCCCTGGCGCGTGGCCTGAAGGCCGGCGACCGGGTGAACTTTGCCTTCGAGCAGGCGCCTGCCGGTCCGACCGTGCGCCGCATGAACCGGGTTTCGCCATGATCGCGGCCCTGATCCGCGCCTCGGTCCGGGGCCGCTTCCTGGTCCTGCTCGCCGCCGTGGCCCTGCTCGTGGCTGGCGTGCTCGCCGTGCGCTCGACGCCGGTCGACGCCCTGCCCGACCTCTCCGACGTGCAGGTGGTGATCCGCACGACCTATCCCGGCCAAGCGCCGCAGATCGTGGAGAACCAGGTCACCTATCCGCTGACCACCACCATGCTCTCCGTGCCCGGCGCCAAGACGGTGCGCGGCTATTCGTTCTTCGGCGACAGCTTCGTCTACGTGCTGTTCGAGGATGGGACCGACCTCTACTGGGCTCGCTCGCGCGTGCTGGAGTACCTGAACCAGACGCAGGGCCGGTTGCCGGCGTCCGCGAGGCCGTCCCTCGGCCCGGACGCCACAGGCGTGGGCTGGATTTACGAGTACGCCCTCATCGACCGCTCCGGCCGCCACGACCTGTCGCAGCTTCGCGGCCTGCAGGACTGGTTCCTCCGCTACGAGCTGAAGACCGTCCCCGGCGTGGCCGAGGTGGCCAGCGTCGGCGGCATGGTGCGGCAGTACCAGGTGGTCCTCGACCCGGTGCGGCTCGCCGCCTACCGCGTGACGCACCCGGAGGTCGTCGAGGCGATCCGGCGCGCCAACCAGGAGGCCGGCGGCTCCGTGCTGGAGATGGGCGAGGCCGAGTACATGGTCCGCGCCTCCGGCTACCTGAAGACGCTGGACGACTTCCGCGCCATCCCGCTGCGCACCGCAGCCGGGGGCGTGCCGGTGCGCCTGGCCGACGTGGCGACCGTCCAGCTCGGACCGGAGATGCGCCGCGGCGTCGCCGAGTTGAACGGCGAGGGCGAAGTGGCGGGCGGCGTTGTGGTCCTGCGCTCCGGCAAGAACGCCCGCGAGACCCTGGGGGCCGTGAAGGCCAAGGTGGCAGAGCTGAAGCGCAGCCTTCCGGCCGGCGTGGAGCTGGTCACCACCTACGACCGCTCGCAGCTCATCGACCGCGCAATTGCCAACCTCACCCAGAAGCTCGCGGAAGAGTTCGTGGTCGTGGCGCTCGTCTGCGCGCTGTTCCTCTGGCATGCCCGCTCGGCCTTGGTGGCGGTCATCACCCTGCCGCTGGGGGTGCTCTTCGCCTTCCTGGTCATGCGCGCGCAGGGCGTGAACGCCAATATCATGTCGCTGGGCGGCATCGCCATCGCCATCGGCGCCATGGTCGATGCGGCGGTGGTGATGATCGAGAATGCGCACAAGCATATGGAAGCGTGGCGCCACGAGCATCCCGGCCGCACGCTGGAAGGCGACGAGCACTGGCAGGTGATCGGCGCGGCGGCGGCGCAAGTGGGACCGGCGCTGTTCTTCTCCCTGCTGATCATCGTGCTGTCCTTCGTGCCGGTGTTCACGCTGGAAGCGCAGGAAGGCCGCCTGTTCGCGCCGCTGGCCTTCACCAAGACCTATGCGATGGCGGCGGCGGCGGCGCTGGCGGTGACCCTGATCCCGGTCCTGATGGGCTACCTGATCCGCGGCCGCATCCCGGACGAACATGCCAACCCGCTCAATCGCTGGCTGATCGCGGCTTACCGGCCCTTGCTCGAGCAAGTCCTGCGCTGGCCGAAAGCCACGCTGGCGCTGGCGGCGGCGGTGGCGCTGCTGTCGCTGTGGCCGCTGGGGCGCCTGGGTGGGGAATTCATGCCGCCGCTGGACGAGGGCGACGTGCTGTACATGCCGTCCGCCTTGCCCGGCCTGGGCGCCGGCAAGGTGCAGCAATTGCTGCAGCAGACCGACCGCCTGATCAAGACCGTGCCCGAAGTGCACAGCGTGTTCGGCAAGGCGGGGCGGGCGGAATCGGCAACCGACCCGGCGCCGCT
>NZ_DASWTE010000328.1:0-4961 GCF_036402295.1 Phenylobacterium sp. | reverse complement strand
CGCCGGCCTCGAACATCTCCGCGGCCTTGTCGACCATCAGGCTCGCGCTCGTCATCTGCACGTAGGCGCGGGCGATCGGGAACTGCACGCCCTGGTTCTCGCCGATCGGGCGGCCGAACACGACGCGCTCCTTGGCGTACTGGCTGGCCCGGTCGATGAAGAACCGCGCGTCGCCGATGCACTCGGCGGCGATCAGGATCCGCTCGGCGTTCATGCCGTCCAGGATGTAGCGGAACCCCTTGCCCTCCTCGCCGACCAGGTTCTCGGCGGGAACCTCCAGGTCCTCGAAGAAGAGCTCGGTCGTGGCGTGGTTCAGCATCGTCCGCACCGGCCGGATCGTGAGCCCACCGCTCGCTACCGCCTGCTTCATGTCCACCAGCAGCACGCTCATGCCGTCCGACGGCTTCTCGTCGCGCCGCGGCGAGGTCCGGCAGAGCAGCACCATAAGGTCGGAGTGCTCGGCGCGGCTGATCCAGATCTTCCGGCCCGAGACCACGTACTTGTCGCCCGCCTTCTTGGCGACGGTGGAGATGCGGGTGGTGTCGGTGCCGGCGTCCGGCTCGGTGACGCCAAAGGCCTGCAGGCGCAGCTCGCCGGTGGCGACCTTCGGGAGGTAGGCCTCCTTCTGCGCGGACGTTCCGTGCCGCAGCACCGTGCCCATGGTGTACATCTGCGCGTGGCAGGCGGCGCCGTTGCAGCCGCTCCGGTGGATTTCCTCCAGCACTGCGACCGCCGCCGCGAGCCCTAGGCCCGAGCCGCCGTATTCCTCCGGGATCAGCACCGACAGGAACCCGGCCTCGGTCAGCGCGGCCACGAACGCGGTCGGATAGGCCCGCTCACGGTCCAGCTCGCGCCAGTAGCTGCCAGGGAAGCGCGCGCACAGCCGGCGCACCGCCTCACGGATCTCGGGGAAGGTTTCCTGGGTCACGGCGCTCTAGTGCCACGGCAACGTTGGGTGAGCCTAGACATCTCCTCCCCCGCCAAGCGGAGAGGAGGCGGGCGCGCCGAAACCGGGATGACAGCCGGGGGTGGCGCGCACAGGATGGGACAAACACAAATGGGAGGCGGACGATGGCGCTCAGCTACGTCCATGGGGCCAGCACGGCGCCGTTGATCGGGAAGACCATCGGCGCGCTGTTCGACGAGACCTGCGCCGCGCATGCCGACAACCTCGCGCTGATCGTGCGCCACCAAGATATCCGCTGGACCTACGCCGAGTTGAAGGATCGCGTCGACGCCTTCGCCGCCGGCCTGCTGGCGCTGGGGCTGGAGCCGGGCGACCGGGTGGGGATCTGGGCGCCCAACTGCGCCGAGTGGACGATCACCCAGTTCGCCACCGCCAAGGCCGGCATGATCCTGGTCAACATCAACCCGGCCTACCGGCTGACCGAGGCCGAGTACGCGATCAACAAGGTGGCCTGCAAAGCCCTGGTCATCGCCTTGCGCCACAAGACCAGCGAATACCTCGCCATGATCCGCCAGCTGCGCGAGGCCGGCCGCCTACCCACTGTCGAGGCGGTGATCACCATCGGCGACGACCCGCACCGGGGTTGCCAGAGCTTTCCGCACATCGAGAACACGGCCAAGCGCGCCGATCGCGCCCGGCTGGCCGAGATCGGCCCGACGCTGCAGTTCGACGACCCGATCAACATCCAGTTCACCAGCGGCACCACCGGCTTCCCGAAGGGCGCGACGCTGTCCCACCACAACATCCTGAACAACGGCCGCTTCGTCGCCGAGGCCATCGGTCTCGCGCCCGGCGACCGGCTCTGCATCCCGGTGCCGCTCTACCACTGCTTCGGCATGGTGATGGGCAACCTGGGCTGCGTGACCCACGCGGCGACCATGGTCTATCCGGCCGAGGCGTTTGAGCCGTTGGCGGTGCTCCAGGCGGTGTCGGAGGAACGGTGCGTGGCGCTCTACGGCGTGCCCACCATGTTCATCGCCACCCTGGCGCACCCCGAGTTCGCCGCCTTCGACCTGTCGTCCCTGCGAACCGGGATCATGGCCGGCTCGCCCTGTCCGATCGAGGTGATGCGCCAGGTGATCGACAAGATGCACATGCCCGAAGTGACCATCGCCTACGGCATGACCGAGACCTCGCCGGTCAGCTTCCAGTCGTCCACCGACGACAGCCTGGAGCACCGCGTCTCCACCGTCGGCCGCATCCAGCCGCACCTGGAGGTCAAGGTGGTCGACGCGGAGGGTCGCATCGTGCCGCGCGGCGAGCCAGGCGAGCTCTGCACCCGCGGCTACTCCGTCATGCTGGGCTACTGGGACGATCCCGAACGGACCGCCGAAGCCATCGACCGCGCCGGCTGGATGCACACCGGCGACCTCGCGACGCTGGACGACGAGGGCTTCTGCAACATCGTGGGCCGGATCAAGGACATGGTGATCCGCGGCGGCGAGAACATCTATCCGCGCGAGATCGAGGAGTTCCTCTACCGGCACCCGGCCGTGCAGGACGTGCAGGTGATCGGCGTGCCCGATCCCAAGTACGGCGAGGAACTCTGCGCCTGGATCGTGCTCAAGCCGGGCGAGGCGCTGGAGACCGAGGAGGTCCGCGAGTTCTGCCGCGACCAGATCGCCCACTATAAGATTCCAAGACATATCAAATTCGTGGAAGGGTTCCCCACGACTGTGACGGGGAAGGTGCAAAAGTTCGCCATGCGGGACGCGATGATCGCAGAACTTGACCTCAAGCTCGAAAAGACGGCCTAGGGCTCCGCATGAGGAAACTGGAAACGGCCGTCGATACCGGATCGGCCGCCTTCGCCGCCAACGCCGCGCTCAACGCCGGGCTGGCCGAGGAGCTTCGGATGTACGCCGGCCAGGCGGCCCTGGGGGGGTCCGAAGCGTCGCGCGAGCGCCACACGTCCCGCGGGAAGCTGTTGCCCCGCGACCGGGTGATGCGGCTGCTCGATCCGGGCGCGCCGTTCCTCGAGGTGGGCCAGCTCGCCGCGTTCAACCTCTATGACGGCGAGGCCCCGGCGGCCGGGGTGATCACCGGCATCGGCCGTGTCTCGGGCCGCGAGGTGATGATCGTAGCCAACGACGCCACGGTGAAGGGCGGCGCCTACTTCCCGATGACGGTGAAGAAGCATCTCCGCGCCCAGGAGATCGCGATCCAGAACCGGCTGCCCTGCGTCTACCTGGTGGACTCGGGCGGCGCGAACCTGCCGCACCAGGCCGAGGTGTTTCCCGACCGCGATCACTTCGGGCGCATCTTCTACAACCAGGCGCGGATGAGTGCGGACGGCATCTCCCAGATCGCCTGCGTCATGGGCTCGTGCACCGCGGGCGGCGCCTACGTGCCCGCCATGTCCGACGAGACGGTCATCGTCCGCGGCCAGGGCACGATCTTCTTAGGGGGCCCGCCGCTGGTGAAGGCCGCCACCGGCGAGGTGATCTCGGCCGAGGAGCTGGGCGGGGCCGACACCCACGGCCGTCGCTCGGGCGTGGTCGACCATGTGGCGGAGAACGACGAGCATGCGCTCACCATCGTGCGCCGCATCGTCGCCAACCTGAACACCACCAAGTTCCACGAGCTGACCCTGGCCGAGCCCGAGCCGCCGGCCTACGACCCGGCCGAGCTCTACGGCATCGTGCCCCAGGACGTCCGCGCGCCCTACGACGTGCGCGAGGTGATCGCCCGCATCGTCGACGGCAGCCGCTTCGACGAGTTCAAGGCGCTCTACGGCACGACGCTGGTCTGCGGCTTCGCGCGGATCTGGGGCTACCCGGTCGCGATCCTGGCCAAGAACGGCGTGCTGTTCTCGGAGAGCGCGCTGAAGGGCGCCCACTTCATCGAGCTGGCCTGCAAGCGGAAGATCCCGCTGGTGTTCCTGCAGAACATCTCCGGCTTCATGGTCGGCGGCCGCTACGAGGCCGGCGGCATCGCCAAGGACGGGGCGAAGCTGGTCACCGCCGTGGCGAGTGCGGAAGTGCCCAAGTTCACCGTCCTGATCGGTGGCTCGTTCGGGGCCGGCAACTACGGCATGTGCGGTAGAGCCTACTCCCCGCGCTTCCTGTGGACCTGGCCCAACAGCCGCATCTCGGTGATGGGCGGCGAGCAGGCCGCCTCGGTGCTGGCCACCGTCCACCGCGACGCGAGCAAGTGGTCGCCGGAGGAGGAAGAAGCCTTCAAGGCCCCGATCCGCCAGCGCTACGAGGAGGAAGGCAGCCCCTACGTGGCCACCGCCCGGCTCTGGGACGACGGCGTCATCGACCCCACCCAGACCCGCGACGTCCTGGGCCTCTCCATCTCCGCCTCCCTGAACGCCCCGATCCCCGAGACGCGCTTCGGCGTGTTCAGGATGTGAGGCGGATCATGGCGACGTTCCTGGCGCGTCAGCGCCTTCAAGAATTGACCGCGGAAGCACGCGGAAACGCGCGGATATCCGCGTCCGTCCGCGTGCTTCCGCGGGCCGGAAAGACTGCGCCTGCGGCGCGAGGGCTTCTGTGATGTTCCGCTCCGTCCTTGTCGCCAATCGGGGCGAGATCGCCCGCCGGGTGTTCGCCACCGCGCGCCGGCTCAACATCGAGACCGTGGCCGTCTTCTCGGAAGCCGACCGCGACGCCGCCCATGTGCGCGACGCCGACCGGGCCGTGCTGATCGGGCCGGCCGCGGCGCGTGACAGCTACCTCAAGGGCGACCGCGTGATCGCCGCCGCTCAGGCCGCCGGGGCCGAGGCGATCCATCCGGGCTACGGGTTCCTCTCCGAGAACGCCGACTTCGCGGAGGCCGTCACGGCCGCGGGCCTGATCTGGATCGGCCCGCCGCCGTCGGCGATCCGCGCCATGGGCCTGAAGGACGCCGCCAAGGACCTGATGCAGAAGGCCGGCGTGCCGGTGACGCCCGGCTACCTGGGCGCCGACCAGTCGGCCAAGACGCTTGCGAAGGAGGCCGAGCGCATCGGCTTCCCGGTGCTGATCAAGGCGGTGGCCGGCGGCGGCGG
>NZ_DASWTE010000327.1:0-3742 GCF_036402295.1 Phenylobacterium sp. | reverse complement strand
CCCTGCTTGTTCATGGCGTAGGCGCCGCCCAGGCGCCGCTGCGGGTCGGCGAAGGCGCAACTGCCGCCCCAGCCCGAGTGGCCGAAGCTCTCCGTCCCCGGCCCCCAGGGGAAGTTGATCTCGTTGCGCATGAAGCCCGCCGCCCAGCTCATCACGTAGGGCAGCACCAGGTCCTGGCCCCGGATGCGTTCGCGGCTGGCCTCGGCGATCAGGGCCGGCGACAGGATCTCGCCGCCGTCCAGCCAGCCGTCGTTGGCCAGCGCCCCCATCAGCTTTGCGAAGGCTTCGGCGGTGGCGTAGCCGTTGGTGGACGGCACCTCCATGCGCCGGTAGTCAGCCCCTGCCTTGCCGGCGGCCGACGACCAGGGCGCCAGGAAGGCGGCCCGGGTGGCGTCATTGATCTCGCCGAAGTCCGGCAGCGCGCTCGGCCGCTGCAGCTCGGCCACGCGGCCCTCGGCGTCCGCCGGCAGACCGACCCACAGGTCGAGGCCATAGGGGCCGCCGATGTCCTCGCGGAACGCCGTGCCGATGGTGCGGCCGTCGACGCGGTGGAAGATCTCGCCGACGATGTAGCCCACCGTCACCGGGTGATAGCCGCTGGCGCTGCCCGGCGGCCACATCGGCGCCATCGCCGCCAGCCGCGCGCAGATCGCGTCCCAGTCCACCCACAGACCCGGGTCCATCGGCTCGGGGAAGCCGGGCAACCCCGCCTGATGCGAGATCGCCTGCTCGATGGTGACGGCGTCCTTGCCGGCCTGGGCGAACTCGGGCCAGACGCTGGCGACCGTCTGGCCGTAGTCCAGCTTCCCGGCATCGACTAGGCGGGCGATCATCAGGGCCGACACCGACTTGGTGGTGGAGAAGACCGGGACCAGGGTGTGCTCGCCGAACGGGTCCACGCGCCTGCGGTCGGCCCAGCCGCCCATCAGGTCCAGCACCACCTCGCCGTCCTCGACCAGGGTGAAGCGCGCGCCCAGTTCCTCGCCGGCCTCGAACGACCGGGCGAAGACGTCCTTGACGCCCGCGAAGCGCGCGGGCGCGAAACCTGTGATCTCGACCATGAACCCTAGACCGTGGGGCGTTCTTCGAAGCCGACGCTGCCGTCGTCCTCGGCCATATAGCGCTCCACGGCCAGCACGACAGCGCCCCGTGGCCCTTCGCGGCAGCTTTCGTGGAGCGCTTCGATCGCGGTGGCGTGGCCGATGGCCAGGATCTCCACCGACCCGTCGCGGCGATTGCGCACCCAGCCCTCGAGCCCCAGCGCCGCGGCCGCCTGCATCGTCCACCAGCGATAGCCCACGCCCTGCACCCGGCCCTGAACGTTCAGGCGCTCGGCATGGCGGGCCATCAGACGGCTTCCGTCCGCACCTCGCCGTCAGGGTTGGCGAGCCGGTCGGCGATGGCGACGATGGGGAGTTCGCACGCCCGCCAGATCCGGGCGGCCTCGACGGCCATCACCGCGGCGCGGGCCGCGCGGGCGGCGGCGTGGCGGGGCTCAAGGCCCTCGATCAGGCCCGCCCCGAAGCTCGCGGTCACCAGGTCGCCGGTGCCGTTGGGGGCGCTCTCCTGCCGGGGATGGGCGAAGAGCACGGCCTCGTCGGCGTCGACGTACAGTAGGCCGGTCTCGCCGGGTCCGGCCGGCGCCGAGGTGATCAGCGCCGGCCGGCCTAGCGCGCGGGCGGCGTCCCTGGCCTGGGCGGTCGTCTCGATCTTGCGGTCGGTCAGGAAGGCGAGCTCCCACAGGTTGGGCGTGATCCAGTCTGCGAGGGGAACCAGCCGCGCCTCGACCTGTTCCGCGACCTCGTATTTCACGTAGAGGCCCTTCGGTGTGTCGCCCAGGACGGGGTCGACGATCACCAGCGGCCGCTGAGCGCCGTTGGTCTTGCCGTCCGCCCGCTCGGTGTGGCGCACGCGTTCGATGACGCCGGCGGCGATCTCGACCTGTTCGGGATCGGAGAAGTGGCCGGTGATGATCAGGTCGACCATGCCGAACAGGGCGTCGGCCTCGATGTCGCCCAGCATGCGCCGGAACACGTCGGGTTGCGTGATCTCGCCGCGGCCGCCGCGGGCCGGCGTGCGGCCGAACATGACGGTGGGGGCGAGGACCGGATCGATCTTGTGCGCGGCCAGCACATACTGCTGCGCCGCCCCGCCGATGCGCGAGGCCGCCACGAACGAGGAAAGGATCAGGGCGAGCGGCACAGGTTTCGGCCCTAGCCCAGATAACATGTTCATTCCAGCGTTATTCTACTGGAAATGGTAAACGACGTACCCATTTTCACTACTGACGGTGGTAAGACTTGCGGCCGTCCTGGGACGGCCGCAATGCCTGCCGCTTAGTACCGGTAGTGTTCCGGTTTGAACGGGCCCTGCGGGGTCACGCCGATGTAGTCGGCCTGGTCCTTCGAGAGCGCGGTCAGCTTGGCGCCCAGCTTCTCGAGGTGGAGCATGGCCACCTTCTCGTCGAGGTGCTTGGGCAGGGTGTAGACGCGCTTCTCGTACTTCGCGCCGTTCACCCACAGCTCGATCTGGGCCAGCGTCTGGTTGGTGAAGCTGGCGCTCATCACGAACGACGGGTGGCCCGTGGCGTTGCCCAGGTTCACGAGGCGGCCTTCCGACAGCACGATGATCTTCTTGCCGTCCGGGAACTCGACGTGGTGGACCTGGTCCTTGATCTTGTCCCACTTGTAGTTCCGCAGGCCCGCGATCTGGATCTCGGAATCGAAGTGGCCGATGTTCGCCACGATCGCGTTGTTCTTCATCCTGCGCATGTGGTCGACGGTCAGCACGTCCTTGTTGCCCGTCGCGGTGATGAAGATGTCGGCCTTGTCGGCCACGTCCTCGACGCGGACCACCTCATAGCCTTCCATCGCCGCCTGCAGGGCGCAGATCGGGTCGACTTCGGTGACCATGACGCGGGCGCCGCCGTTGCGCAGCGAGGCGGCCGAGCCCTTGCCCACGTCGCCGTAGCCCAGGACGACCGCGGTCTTGCCGGCCAGCATCACGTCGGTGCCGCGGCGGATGGCGTCCACCAGGCTCTCGCGGCAGCCGTAGAGGTTGTCGAACTTCGACTTCGTCACGCTGTCGTTGACGTTGATGGCGGTGAACGGCAGCTCGCCGCGCTCGTGCATCTGGTAGAGGCGGTGCACGCCCGTGGTGGTCTCTTCCGACACGCCCCGGCAGGCGTCGCGGATGGCCGAGTAGAAGCCGGGCTTCTCCTTCAGGTACCGCTTCATCACGGCGAAGAGGGCTTCCTCTTCCTCGTTCTGCGGGTTGTTCAGGACGCTGGGGTCCTTCTCGGCCTTCGGGCCCAGGACGCAGAGCAGGGTGGCGTCGCCGCCGTCGTCCAGGATCAGGTTCGGGTAGCCGCCGTCGGACCACTCGAAGATCTTGTGGGCGTACTCCCAGTACTCGACCAGGGTCTCGCCCTTGATCGCGAAGACCGGCGTGCCCTTGGCCGCGATGGCCGCGGCGGCGTGGTCCTGCGTCGAGAAGATGTTGCACGAGGCCCAGCGCACGTCGGCGCCCAGAGCCTGCAGCGTCTCGATGAGCACCGCGGTCTGGATGGTCATGTGCAGCGAGCCGGCGATGCGGGCGCCCTTCAGCGGCTGGCTCTTGCCGAACTCGGCGCGCGTGGCCATCAGGCCCGGCATCTCGGTTTCGGCGATGTCGATTTCCTTGCGGCCCCAGTCGGCGAGCGAGAGGTCCTTCACGACGTAGTCGGTCATTTCGATTCCTGAAG
>NZ_DASWTE010000326.1:0-2047 GCF_036402295.1 Phenylobacterium sp. | reverse complement strand
AAGCTTTGGGGAGGAAGGGTCGGCGTTCACCCCTCCTTCCGCAGATCCTCGATAATCGCCGCCACCTGCGCCCGCGCCGCCTCCAGCCCGCGCCCGGTGTCCACCACGTAGTCCGCCCGCGCCCGCTTCTCCGCGTCCGGGACCTGCTGCGCCAGGATGGCGTCCAGGCGTTCCGGGGTCATGCCCTCGCGGGCCAGCACGCGCTCGCGCTGCACGTCGGCCGGGGCGGAGACCACGATGACCTTGTGCATGTTCTTCTCGCCGCCGGTCTCGAAGATCAGCGGCACGTCCAGGATCACCATGTCGGCGCCGATGGCCTCGGCTTCCTCGAACACCCGGGTCCTCGCGCGCCCGACGATCGGGTGGACGATGCCGTTCAGCACCTTCAGCGCCTCGGGGTCGCCCAGCACCCGCTTGCGCAGTTCCTCGCGGTCGACCTTGCCGTCCTTCACCACGCCGGGAAACGCCGCGCCCACCGGCTCCACCGCGGCCCCGCCCACGTCGTAGGCCTTATGCACCTCGGCGTCGGCGTCGTAGACCGGGATGCCGGCCTCGCGGAACATCGCCGCGGTCGTCGACTTGCCCATGCCGATGGAGCCGGTGAGGCCGATGATCTTCATTGGCCGGTCGCCTCCAGAGCCAGCTTCCGCACATCGACCTCCGCCGGCGGCCACCGGCCGAAGAACGCCTCGAACGACGGCGCCGCCTGGCCGATCAGCATCTCCAGCCCGTCCACGATCGGCCGCCCCAGCCCGCGCGCCTGCTCCAGGAACGGCGTCACCACCGGCTTGTAGAACATGTCCATCACCACGCAGCCGTCCGGCGTCGTCTCCAGCGGCAGGTCCAGCCCGCCGCCTGGCCCCACGCCCGCCGACGTCGCGTTGATGACGGCCGTGGAATCCCGCAGCGCCCCCACGGCGTGGGGCAGCGGCAGCGGCTTCACCTTCGGCCCCAGCGCCCTGGCGATCGCCTCGGCCTTCTGCACGGTGCGGTTCACCACCCACACCTGCGGCGCGCCGGCCAGCAGCAGCGCCGCCACCGCGCCCCGGGCCGCGCCGCCGGCGCCCAGCACCGTCACCGGCCCGCGGTCGGCGCTCCAGTTCGGCGCCTGCACCTCGAAGGCGCGCAGCAGGCCCAGGCCGTCGGTGTTGTCCGCCAGCACCCGGCCCGTGGGCGGGAACAGGAGCACGTTCGCCGCGCCCGCACGCCGCGCCGCTTCCGTGGCCTCGTCGGCGAGGCGCAGCGCCTCTTCCTTGAACGGCAGCGTGACGTTGATCCCGCGCACCGCGCCGCCCCGGAACCCGTTCACCAGCCGCTCGAACCCATACGCGCCCGGATCGAAGCCCACATAGACGCCGTCGATCCCGGCCGCGGCGAGCCAGGCGTTGTGCAGGATGGGCGACAGGCTGTGGTGGATCGGGTTGCCCGTCACCCCGGCCACCGCGGTCTTGCCCGTGATCATGCGGCAAGCTCCCCGTGCCGGCGCAGGAGGTCGAGCAGGCCCATCAGCGGCAGGCCCAGGATTGCGAAATAGTCGCCCTCGATCTTCGAGAACAATTGCGCGCCCGGCCCCTCCAGCCGGTAGCAGCCCACCGAACCCAGGGCGTGTTCGCCCTCGCTCGCCAGGTAGTCCTCGAGGAAGGCGTCGGAGAAGTCACGCATGGTCAGGCTGGCGGTCATCACCTCGCGCCAGATCGGCGCGCCCTCCTTGGCCACCACCACCGCCGAGTGCAGCTTGTGGGTCTTGCCGCGCAGCAGCTTCAGCCGGTCGCGGGCCGCCTCGAGGCTCTCGGCCTTGTCGTAGAGCTCGCCGTCGAGATCGAGGGTCTGGTCCGACCCGATCACGAACTCGGGCCGTCCGCGCGACACCCGGATCGCCTTCAGCTCGGCCAGGGCGTCGGCGATGTCGCGCGGCCCCGCGCCCTCGGCCAGCAGCGAGGCCTTCACCGCGTCCTCGTCGACGCCGGCCACCAGCGCCTCGTAGGGCACGCCGGCGCCGTCCAGGACCGCGCGCCGGGCTGCGCTCTTCGACGCCAGGATGACGGTC
>NZ_DASWTE010000325.1:0-7564 GCF_036402295.1 Phenylobacterium sp. | reverse complement strand
GTAAAGTAGACCCGCTCCAGCCCAGGCGGGGCCAGCTCGGCCAGCCGCTGCGCGAGCCGGATGGCGGGCTCGCTGCCGAAGTCGAAGTAGCCGGTCGCGTAGGGCAGCCGGCGCATCTGCTCGGCCGCGGCCTGCACGATGCTCTCCTGGCCATAGCCGACGTTCACGCACCAGAGACCGGCGAAGGCGTCCAGCAGCTCACGGCCATCGCCGTCGGTGAGCCACATTCCGCGCCCCGACTCGAGCACCGTCACGCCCCGCGCCTCGTGCGCGCGGTAGGCGCTGACCGGATGGATCAGGTGGTCGCGGTCCAGTTCCTGGAGCGATCGGTTGGACCTGATGGGGTTCGGCAGTGGCATTCACCCGTCTCCTCGCTGCCGCAAGGCTAGGCGAGGCGCGGCATGCGGATCGGCCGTCGTGCGACCGCGCGAGAGAACGTCGCGGCGTTTTTCCGGCGTCCGCGGCAGATTATGCTTCGAGGGCCTCGGCGATCGCCTTGCCGCAGGTGACCGTGTCGGCCGCCCCCTTGAGGTCGGCGGTCCGCAGCTTGGGCTCGGCCAGCACGGTCTCGATGGCGCGCATGATCGAGGCGGCGGCGCCCGGCTCGCCGAGGTGCTCCAGCATCATCGCCGCCGACCAGATCTGGCCCACCGGATTGGCGATTCCCCGGCCCGCGATGTCGGGCGCCGAGCCGTGCACCGGCTCGAACAGCGAGGGCGCGGTGCGCTCGGGATTGATGTTGCCGGAGGGCGCGACGCCGATGGTCCCCGTACAGGCGGGGCCCAGGTCCGAGAGGATGTCGCCAAACAGGTTGGAAGCCACCACGACGTCGAATCGGTCCGGGTTCAGCACGAACTGCGCGGTCAGGATGTCGATGTGGTACTTGTCCCACCGCACGTCCGGATAGCCCGCCGCCATCGCCTCCACGCGCTCGTCCCAGTAAGGCATGGTGATGGAGATGCCGTTGGACTTGGTGGCCGAGGTCAGGTGCTTCTCTGGCCGGCGGCTCGCCAGTTCGAAGGCGTAGCGGAGCACCCTGTCGACCCCGACCCGGGTCATCACCGTGTCCTGGATCACCACTTCGCGCTCGGTGCCCGGGAACATCCGGCCCCCGACCGAGGAGTACTCGCCCTCGGTGTTCTCGCGCACGATCCAGAAGTCGATGTCGCCGGGTTGGCGACCGGCCAGCGGGCTGGCGATGCCGGGCATCAGGCGCGCGGGACGCAGGTTCACGTACTGGTCGTACTCGCGCCGGAACTGCAGGAGCGAACCCCACAGGGAGACGTGGTCGGGCACGGTCTCGGGCCAGCCGACGGCGCCGAAGAAGATCGCATCGGGGCGGCCGATCCGGTCCTTCCAGTCGTCCGGCATCATCTGGCCGTGGCGGGCGTAGTAGTCGCACGAGGCGAACTCGTGCCATTGCTGCTCGACGCGGAAGCCGTGCAAGGCCGCGACCCGCTCCAGCACGCGGATCCCCTCCGGCGTGGTCTCCTTGCCGATCCCGTCGCCCGGGATCACGGCGATCCGGTAGACCCGTTCGTCCGACATGGCTTGTTTCCGCTCCGGCTTCAGTTCGAGAGTTTCAGGCCGCCGAAGTGGAAGGCCTTGGTCTCCAGATACTCCTCCAGGCCGGCGTGGCCACCCTCGCGGCCGAGGCCCGACTGCTTAACGCCGCCGAAGGGCGCCATCTCCATGGCGATGGAGCCGGTGTTGAGCGCCACCATACCGGCCTCCAGCCGCTCGCCGACCCGCCAGGCCCGATGCAGGTTCTCGGTGTAGAAGTAGCTGGCGAGGCCATAAGGCGTGGCGTTGGCGAGTTCGAGCGCCTCGACTTCGTCGCGGAACCGGAACAGCGGCGCCACCGGGCCGAACGTCTCCTCGCTGGCCAGCCGCATCTCAGCCGTCGCGCCGGTCAGCACCACCGGGGCCACGAAGCGGCGGGGGTCGAGGTTCGTCTCGGCCGTGGCCAGGACCTGGCCGCCGAGGTCAAGCGCGTCGGCGAGGTGCGCGCGCACCTTCTCCACGGCCGAACCGTTGATCAGAGGCCCGGTCGTGACACCGGCCGTAGCGCCAGGCCCAACCTTTAGGCCGGCCACCGCGCGGGCGAGGCGCTCGGCGAAGGCGTCATGGACGCCGTCCTGCACCAGGATGCGGTTGGCGCAGACGCAGGTCTGGCCAGCGTTGCGAAACTTGCTCGCCATGGCCGCGGACACGGCGAGGTCCAGATCGGCGTCGTCGAAGACGATCAGCGGCGCGTTGCCGCCCAGCTCCAGGCTCAGCCGTTTCAGGGTGTCGGCGCACTGCCGCATTAGGAGCGCACCGATGCGGGTGGAGCCGGTGAACGAGAGCTTGCGCACCACGGGGTTGGCGGTGAGCTCGTTCCCGATGGCCTCGGGCCGGCCGACCACCACGTTCAGGACGCCCGCTGGCAAACCGGCGCGTTCGGCGAGCTTGGCCAGCGCCAGGGCAGAGAACGGCGTGAGCTCCGAGGGCTTCACCACCACTGGGCATCCCGCTGCGAGCGCCGGCGCGCACTTGCGTGTGATCATCGCGGCCGGGAAGTTCCAGGGCGTGATCGCGGCCGAGACCCCCACCGGCTCCTTGGTCACCAGAATTCGGCGGTTGGCCTCGGGCGCCGGCACCGTGTAGCCCGCGATCCGGCGGCCCTCCTCGGCGAACCACTTGATGAAGGTGGCGGCGTAGCGGATCTCACCCTCGGCCTCGGCCAGGGGCTTGCCCTGCTCGGCGGTCATGATGCGCGCCAGGTCGGCGGCGTTCTCCAGCACCAGGGCGTGCCAACGCTCCAGGATGGCCGACCGCTCGCCGGCGGTGCGCGCCCGCCACGGGCCGAAGGCCGCTTCGGCCGCGGCGATCGCGGCGCGCGTCTCCTCGGCGCCGCAGTCTGGGATGTGGCCTATCACCGCCCCGGTCGCGGGGTCTTCGACCGCAAGGGTCGCGCCGGACGCCGCCTCGATCCAGCGGCCGTTCACGAGGGCGCGGGTCTCGAAGAGGCTCGGGTCGGCAAGCGTCGGCGCGGCGGGCGGGTTCATGATGGCGACGGAGCTCAACTGAAGGCCTGGCTGACGATGGCGTACGGCGCGACGCCGTCGCCGCGGGCGGGGGCCGGGCCCAGGACCATGGTGGTGACGCGGTCGACTTCCTTCAGGCCCATCTCTTCGAGCCAGGCCGAGAGACCGCTGTCCCCAGGCGTGTCCACGCGGATGAACATGCCGGCGTTGGAACCCAGCCAATGCGAGATCAGCGCCCGGGCCCCGTCGCGGTCCGGCGACACCACGGGACCCACCGCATAGCCGCGGCCGAAGCGGCGGAAGAGCGCGAAGCCGGCGGGCTCGCCGCCGCGGTCGAGGATCACGCCCTGTCCGCTCTCCAGCAAGGTCGAGATGAGCGCCTCCCGCTTGAGGCCCGTGGCGCGACGGTCGAGCTCGATGATCGCGGCGCCGTCGCTGGCGCCGAGCGGCCGCACCCTTTCGCCCTTGCGCAACCTTGCGACCGGGACGGAAAAGGCCGCGCCCTGGTGCTGGTGGATCGTGCCAACCGGCTCGAAGCCGAGCTTGCGGTAGAGCGGCGCGCCGGCCTCGGTCGAGTTGAGGAGCACCGTGCGGCCGCTCAACCGCGCCAGGACCGCGTCCATCAGCTTGCGGCCCACGCCGCCGCCGCGGCTCGCCCGCGAGACGATGACCATCCCCAGCGTCGCGGCGTCCGCCCCGTAGGGCCAGCCCATGGTGGTGCCCACGATCTGGCCGTCCAGCTCGGCGACCACGCCGAAGCCGACGCTCAGCATCAGCTCCCAGTCCTCGAGACGGTGCGGCCACTGCGCCTCGCTCGACAGCGCATGGGCCGCGACAAGGTCAGCCGGCGTCATGTCCCTGAGCCGCAGGTCGGCCACCGCCGAAGTCTCCATCGCAATCCACTCCTCGCCGCGCACGCCAGTCCTGCGCAGCGCAGTCAGGTCCGTTCGAAATCGGGCCGGCTCCGAAACAGGAGCCCGGCATCCGAGCTTCCGCCAGCATAGAGCGCCTGCGCTGGCATTCGCTGCCGGGTTGCGGGGCAAATCGGTGACTTATCGCGCTTCACCCAGTTGGACGGGCTGGAAATGCCGCGCGCAATCCCGGGTCTTGGGGCGCCCTGGCCGCGCGCAACCATGGGCGGATCCGACCCAGGCCGGCATGATCTGCCGTCCCGTCCCGCCTCGCGGGCGCTATCTGGAGCGCACGCGCGCGCCCGAGGGCAGCCGTCCATCGGTCGACCGCGTGGGCAGGCCCTCTTCGCCGCGATGGCACAGGATCTCGGAACCCGCCAACCGGACGCGCGGCGGCGGCAGGCGATCGCAGACGCCTTCGATGCGCACCGGACAGCGGTCCAGAAAGCCGCACAGGCCGGGCGCCGCGGCCGCCGTCGGCTTCCGCGCCTCGCGCACCGCCGTTTCCTCCAGCCAGCCGCGCCGCATCTCGGGCACGGAGCCAACCAGGAGATCCGTGTAGGGATGGAACGGCGGAGCGCTGAAGGCCTCACGGCCTCCCGCCTGCACCTTCCGGCCGGCGTACAGCACGACGACCTCGTCGCAGATCGCCCGCACGGTCGAGATGTCGTGGCTGATGAACATGAACGACACGCCGAGCTGGCGGCGCAGCTCGGCCATCAGGTCGAGGATCGCGGCGGCCACCACGGTGTCCAGGGCGGAAGTCACCTCGTCGCAGAGGATCAGGTCGGGTTCGGCGGCCAGGGCCCGGGCGAGGTTGATGCGCTGCTTCTGCCCGCCTGACAGCTCGCCCGCGCGGCGGGTGGCCAGGGCCGCCGGCAGGCGGATCAGGTCGAGCAGTTCGGCGACCCGCCGCTCTCCGGCCGCGCCCTTCAGCCCGTGGTACAGCTCGAGGGGGCGACCCAGGATGCGCTCGACGGTGTGCGCGGGGTTCAGCGCCGTGTCGGCGTTCTGGAAGACGATCTGCACGCGGCGCAACTGCTCCCGCGATCGCTGGGACAGCGCCGGCGGCAGGGCGGCGCCGTCCAGCAGCACGGTCCCTGCGGACGGCGGCAACAGGCCCGCGACCACGCGCGCCAGCGTCGACTTGCCCGAGCCCGACTCGCCGATCACGCCTAGCGTGGCGCCGCGGGCGATGCTGAGGCTCACGTCCTGCAGCACGGGAACCCGGCCGTAGGCGGCGGTGACGCCCCGCACCTCGAGCAGCGGCGCGGGCGCGGCCTCGGCCTCGCTGGCGGCGGTCCGCACCTGCGGCCGGGCGGCGGCCATCAGCGTCTGGGTGTAGTCGTCCTGCGGCGCGTGGAGCACCTGATCGGTCAGGCCCGTCTCACGCACTTCGCCGTGGCGTAGCACCACGATGCTGTCCGCCATCTGGGCCACGACGGCGAGGTCGTGGGAGACGTAGACCGCTGTCGCTCCGCGCTCGGCCACGACCTTCTTGAACACCCGCAGGGCTTCGATCTGGGTGGTGACGTCCAGCGCCGTGGTGGGCTCGTCCAGGATCACGAGGGCGGGGTCGGTGATCAGCGCCATGGCCGCCATCAACCGCTGCAGCTGGCCGCCGGAGACCTGGTGCGGATAGCGGCGGCCGATGGTGTCGGGATCGGGCAGCGCCAGGGCGCGGAACAGCTCCACGGCCTTGGCCTCGGCGTTCGCGCGGCTCAGCAGGCCGTGGATCGTCGCGGGCTCCGTCACCTGGTCCATGATCGTCCGGGACGGATTGAACGACGCGGCGGCGCTCTGGGCGACGTAGGCGACGGTGGCGCCGCGATAGGCGCCGAGCTGGGCGGCGTCGAGCGCCAGGACGTCCGTCCCCGCCACCTCGATCGACCCCTCGGCGATCCGGCAGCCCCCACGGGCGTAGCCCATCAAGGCGAGCGCGATAGTCGTCTTGCCCGAGCCCGACTCGCCGATCAGCGCCAGGACCTCGCCCTTCGGGATCGAGAAGCTGACGTTGCGCACGATGGTCACCGGCCGGCCGTCGTCGCCCGGCGCCGTGACCTTCAGCCCGCTCACCCGCACCTGGTCCGCCATCACGGCTCTCCCTGCACGCGCCGGGCGCGGCCCGGCAGGGCGTCGATCAGCAGATTGACCCCGATGGTCAGGCTGGCGATGGCCAGCGCCGGCATCAGCACCGCCAGGGCGCCGTCGCCGAGGCCCGAGGTGTTCTCGCGCACCAGCGAGCCCAGGTCGGCGTTCGGCGGCTGCACCCCCAGGCCCAGGAAGCTGAGGCCCGACAGCAGCAGCACGACGAAGACGAAGCGCAGGCCGAAGTCGGCGAGCATCGGGTTGATCATGTTGGGCAGGACCTCGACCCGCGCCAGGTAGAAGCGCCCCTCGCCACGCGCCCGGGCGGCCTGGACGTAGTCCATCTCGTTGAGGTTCACCGCCAGCGACCGGCCGATGCGGTAGGCCCCGGGCACGTAGGTCACTGCCGCGATCAGCAGCAGCAGCGGGATCGACGAGCCGAAGGCGGCCACCATCACCAGCGCCAGCACCTTGCTGGGGATCGAGATCATGGCGTCCATCAGGCGGCTCAGTCCCTCGTCCACCCATCGTCCGCTGACCGCAGCCGTGAGCGCGAGCGCCGTGCCGGTCGTGCTGGCCAGCACCGCCGCCGCCAGCGCCAACCCCACCGTGTACCGCGCACCCGACAACACCCGGCTCAGCACGTCGCGGCCCAGGTAGTCGCTGCCCAGCGGATGGGCGGCGCTGAACCCCTCGAACACGTCCGGCGCGATGATGGCCCCCACCTCGTACGGCGCGAGGAACGGCCCGAAGACGGCGGCGGCGACCCAGAACACCACGAGCGCCAGGCCGACGCGGCCGGACAGCGGCAACGACGTCCAGAACCGCGTGGCGCGGACGGCGGCCGAGGGCCGGGCGGCTGGAGCGGTGGGAGCGACGGCGTCGGTCATCAGCGTCTCAGCCGTGGGTTCGCGAGAATGGCGCAGACGTCGGCGATCAGGACGAGCAGCAGGTAGGCGCTGCAGAAGACCATGGCGCAGGCCTGCAGCAGCGGCATGTCGCGGCTGGTGACGGCGTCGACCATCAGGCTGGCGACGCCCGGATAGTTGAAGATGGTCTCCACGATAATCGCCCCGCCCAGCAGGTAGGACAGGCTCAGCGCCACCGCATTGACGATCGGGCCGATGGCGTTGGGCAGCGCATGCGTCAGCGCCACGCGGATCGGGCCCACGCCCTTCAGCACGGCCATCTCGACGTAGGGCTGGCTCAGCTGGTCGATCACCGCCGCCCGCGTCATCCGCGCCATCTGGGCGACGATCACGAAGCACAGCGTCATCACCGGCAGTGCGTAGGCGCGCAGCATCTCGCCCAGCGTCGCCTCCTCCGGGACGAGGGTGAGCGAGGGCAGCCAGCGCAGCTTCACCGCGAAGATCAGCACGGCGATGGTGGCCACCAGGAATTCGGGCACCGCCACCATCGACAGGGTCGCCACGTTCAGGCCGCGGTCCAGCAGCGAACCGCGGTACATGGCCGACAGGATGCCGATGGTCAGCGCCAGCGGCACCGACACCGCCGCGGTGAGACCGGCCAGCAGCA
>NZ_DASWTE010000324.1:0-11645 GCF_036402295.1 Phenylobacterium sp. | reverse complement strand
GAACCAGCGAAAAGCGGTTCGGGACCTTCTCGATGCAGTCTTCGACGGTGACGCGAGCCATGAAATCTCTCAAGGGCGGGGAGGTAGAACCGCGCAAGATAGAGGTTCGGCCGTTTTTGTGCAACGCCGCATAGGTCGCAGGACAGCGCGCGGGAACACCAGAACACCGATATCCCACTCGCTCGCTCGAGATTGTGGTCCGGGCCTAGAACTGTGGCGGGGACGATGGGGGAACAGGACGATGTCCGAACTGCTGCGTGCGCCGACCCGCGACTACCGTACCGTCATCATGGACAGCCACCGCTGGGACGGCTTCCAGCCCAGGCCCGGCGACATCGTGGTGGCCACCTATCCGAAGTGCGGCACCACCTGGACGCAGCGGATCGTGGACATGCTGATCCACCAGTCCACCGCGGCCCGGCCGATCATGGAAACCTATCCGTGGCTGGACGCGACGTTCTTCAATGCAGTTGAGGACGACCTTGCCAACCTGGAGGGCCAGTCCCACCGGCGATCGATCAAGTCGCACCTGCCGTTCGACTCCCTGCCCGTCTACGACGGCGTGAAGTACATCCACGTGGCGCGGGACGGCCGCGACGCCTGCTTCTCGTTCCACAACCACCAGCTGGGCTTCACCGACGAGGCCAAGATGCGCATCGGCGAGGCGGCGCGTACCCTGCTACCGCCTGGCGCGGAGCCACCCATGCCGCCGCCGACGCCGGAGGATCCGCGCGAGTTCTATCTGAACTGGATAGGGGAGGCCGAGGCGGGTGAGCGGGATGGGCCCGACGCCGACCTGCCGTTCTTCGAATATGAGATGACCTACTGGCGCGAGCGGCGGCGGCCGAACCTGCTGCTCGTGCACTACAATGACCTGAAGGCCGACCTGGCGGGCGAGATCGCGCGCATCTCGGCCTTCCTGGAGATCGACACCCGGCCAGGGAAGCTGTCGGAGATCGCCGAGGCGGCGCGGTTCGACAACATGAAGGCCCAGGGCGCCGACCTCCTGCCCACGGTCGGGGTGATGTTCGACCGCGGCCACGACCGCTTCCTGAACAAGGGGACCAACGGGCGCTGGAAGGACGTGCTGACGCCCGAGGACCTCGCGCGCTTCGACCGGTTGGCGCAAACGAAGTTCACTCCAGCGGCCCGGGCGTGGATCGAGGGCGGGCGCCACGCCGCGGGCGACCCGGCGGCGCTGCCCGACTGAGCCTCCGGGTCAGGTCCGGTTGAGCACTCGGTCCGCCACCTCTAGCAGCTCGGGCGAGAAGGCGTCGCCGAAGTCCTCGAGCTCGTAGAGCTGGCGGATCTCCAGTTCGACCTCGCCGTGGCCGTCGATCTGCGGCCAGCGCCTAGCCCACTCGAGCACGTGCGCGAGCGAGTCCGCTTCCACGACGGTGTAGCCGGCGACGATTTCCTTGGTTTCGGTGAAGGGGCCATCGACGACCAGCGGCTTGCCCTTCCGGAACTTGACCTTGGCGCCGGCCGAGGTGGGTTTCAGGCCGTCGCCGCCCAGAATCTTCAGGTCGCGGCCCATCTCCTCGTGGTAGCGCATCATCGCCTCGGCAAGCTCGCGGGTCGGCGCGACGGCGGCCTCGGTCTCGGCGTCGCCCTTGCGGATGATCATGAAGCGCATGGAAGTCCTCCAGTCGGCGGCGGTCGAAATGACGCCGTCCCTGCCCCAGGACGGCCGGTCGACGCAGGCGCCGACATTCTTAGACCGACTATTCCGCCGGTTTCGCGTCGATACCGATCGTCGCCCCGGCGGCCAGTTCGCGGGCGGTGCGGCCCGAGACGGGATGTCGCCAGTCCGGCGCGATCTCGGCCAGCGGGCCCATGACGAACAGCCGCTCGTGGGCGCGGGGATGCGGCAGCACCAGCCCCGGCGTGTCACGGACCTCGCGGCCGTGAGCGATCAGGTCGAGGTCGAGGGTCCGCGGCGCGTTCTTCGCTGCGCGTTCGCGGCCCATGTCCGCCTCCAGCCTGAGCAGGGCCGTAAGAACCTCTTCCGGCCCGGCGTTCGCCTCGACAAGCGCGACGCCGTTGCGGTACGGAGGAGCATTCGGATCGGGCCAGGCGGCCGAGCGCCACCAGGACGACCTATTGAGGATTTTCAAGCCGACCGCCGGGAAGCGCGCCAGAGCCTCTTCCAGCAACGCCTCGGACGAGCCGTAGCCGCCCGCCAGGTTGCTCCCGAGCGCAATGACGACCGCCCGGTCAGGCTGCAGGATTTTTGTCGATATGACCTTCTACCCCACCGATAAGCTCGCCCTGTTCATCGACGGGGCCAACCTCTACTCCGCCGCCAAGAACCTCGGCTTCGACATCGACTACCGGAAGCTGCTCGAGGAGTTCAAGAAGCGCTCGGTGCTGATCCGCGCCTACTACTACACGGCGCTGGTGGAGAACGAGGAGTACTCGCCGATCCGGCCCCTGGTCGACTGGCTGGACTACAACGGCTACCGCCTCGTGACGAAGTCGGCGCGCGAGTACGTGGACGGCTCGGGGCGCAAGCGCTTCCGGGGCGACATGGACGTCGAGATCGCCGTCGACATGATGGAGATGGCCGAGAGCACCGACCACATGGTGCTGTTCTCGGGCGACGGCGACTTCCGCAAGCTGGTGGAAGCCGTGCAGCGGCGGGGCTGCCGGGTGACCGTGGTCTCCACCGTGAAGAGCCAGCCGCCGATGGTGTCGGACGACCTGCGCCGGCAGGCCGACAACTTCGTGGACCTGGCCGACCTGGCCGACATGATCGGGCGGCCGGCGCGACTGCCCAAGTTCATCTCCGAAAACCGCGGCCACCACGTCGAACGCGACGATGCCGAGGACTGAGGTTCCGGCGGCCCCGGAGGCGCCTGCCGACTGCCCGCTGTGCCCGAGGCTCGTGGCCTACCGCGAGGCCAACAAGCTCTCGGTGCCCGGCGGCTTCAATGGCGCGGTGGCGTCTTTCGGCGATCCGGACGCGCGGCTGGTCGTCGTGGGGCTGGCGCCCGGGCGGATGGGCGCGAACCGGACCGGGCGGCCGTTCACCGGCGACGGCGCGGGCTGGATGCTCTACGAGACGCTGCTGAAGACCGGCTTCGCGCGGGGGACCTATGAGGCCCGGCCGGACGACGGGCTGACGCTGGTCGACTGCATGATCACCAACGCCGTGCGCTGCGCGCCGCCGGGCAACAAGCCCGAGACGTCGGAGGAGGCCAACTGCCGGCCGTTCCTGACCGCGCGGCTTGCGGCGCTGCCGCGGCTGAAGGTGATCGTGACCCTGGGCGACGTCTCGCGGCGCAACGTGCTGCGGGCGCTGGGGCTGAAAGCGTCGGCGGGGATCGCGGGGCACGGGGCCGAGTTCCCAGCGGGGCCCTATACGGTGCTCAACAGCTACCACTGCTCGCGGCTCAACACGAACACGGGCCGGCTGACGGGCGAGATGTTCGAGGCGGTGTTCCGGCGGGCGCGGGCTCTGATCGACGGGTAGCGTAGCTGCCACGATTGGCAGCAGGGCGACGGTATGATTGCGGCCATGGACCCGGCGCCCTTCACACCCGTCCGCGGCAGCTGCCTCTGCGGCGCCGTCCGCTTCGAACTCACGGGCAAGCCGATGAGCCTCAGCTACTGCCACTGCTCGCGTTGCCGCAAGCAGGCGGGCCTCTCGGCCGCGGTGCTGATGGTGCGCCGCGGCGACTTCCGTCTGTTGAGCGGCGCCGAGCACATCCGCCGCTACACGCCGGCGGCGCCGTTCAAGCACGTGCGGGCCTTCTGCGGGACCTGTGGCTCGCCGCTGGGCGAGCCGTCGGAGGACCACGAGGTGTTCCCGATCGCCGCCTCGGCGCTGGACGACGATCCCGGCGTGCGGCCTGTGCTGCACCAGAACACCGCCGCCCTGCCCGCCTGGCACATGCTGCCGGACGACGGCGTGAAGCGGATGGAAGGGACCTACGGCGGCTGAGCCCTTGCCTCGTCCTGCGCCCGGCGCGAACGTGCCCGGGGTGCAAGGGGCCAGACCATGATCTTCGAGCAGGTCGCGACCGGGGGCTGCCAGTCCTACCTGATCGGCTGCGAGGCCACCCAGGCGGCGGTGGTGATCGACCCTGAGCTTTCCCGCATCGACCTCTACCGCGGACTGCTGACGCGGCACGGGCTGGCGCTGAAGTACGTGATCGACACCCACACCCACGCCGACCACTTCTCGGCCAGCCGCGAGCTTGGGCGCGCGTTCGGCGCGCCAGTGGTGATGCACCGGCTGGCGCCGGCGCCCTACGCCGACATGCGCCTGGACGATGGCGACACGCTGATCGCCGGCGGACTGAAGCTGAAGGCGCTGCACACGCCCGGGCATACGCGGGACTCGATGAGCCTGCTGCTGGACGACCGGGTGTTCACTGGCGACACGCTGCTGATCGGGGGGACCGGACGGACCGACCTGCCCACCGGAGACCCGCATCAGCTGTACGAGAGCCTGTTCGAGGTGCTGCTGCGCCTGCCGCCCGAGACCAAGGTCTATCCGGCGCACGACTACAAGGGCCGCAGCCACTCTACGATCGGCGCCGAGAAGGCCGAGAACCCGCGGCTGCAGAAGACCGACCGGGCCGACTTCGTGGCGATGATGGAGGCGCTCGACCTCTCGGCGCCCACGCACCTGACCGAGGCGCTGCGCACCAACATGAGCGGCGGCAAGACGGTGGCGCAGCTCCTCAGCGAGGCCGCGGCCAAGACGCCGTTCATGTCGCTGGAGGAGCTGAAGGACCGGATCGGCGGCAACTCGCGCGATCTGGTCGTGCTGGACATCCGCGAGAAGGACGCCTTCGAGGCCGGCCGCGTGCCGGGGGCCAAGCACCTGCCGCGCGGCCAGCTGGAGCTTCGGGTCAACACCGAGCTGCCCGACCCCACGGCGCGGATCCTGACCTACTGCGAGTTCGGCAAGATCTCCACGCTGGCGGCGGCGACGCTGCGCGAGCTGGGCTACAGCCGCGCCGTCGCCCTGGACGGCGGCATGAAGGCCTGGCGGGACGCAGGCTATCCCGTCGAGAATTGACGCGCCGCGGCCGGCGGATAACGGTCGCCAGTCCCCAGAAAACGGATTCCCGAGTTTGCGCATTTCGACTCTCGCGTGCGGCCTCGCCGCCGCCCTCCTCGCCTCCTCCTCGGCGCTCGCCGCCCCACCGAAGGTCGATCCGGTCCTGCACGACAAGGCCCTGGAGATCCTGAAGAAGAGCATCGGCTTCCGGACGGTCATGGGGAGCGACCAGTTCGTGCCCTACGCCGAGTACCTGAAGGGCGAACTGATGGCCGGCGGCTTCAAGGCCGACGAGATCGTCGTCGAGCCGTTCGGAGGCTCGGCCTTCCTGATCGCGCGCTACCCGGGCAAAGACCCGAAGAAGCCCCCGATCGTGATCTCGGGCCACATGGACGTGGTCGAGGCCAAGCCCGAGGACTGGACCCGCGACCCGTTCACCGCGGTGGTCGAGAACGGCTACGTCTACGGACGCGGCGCCTCGGACAACAAGTTCGACGTTTCCACCATGGTGGCGCTGCTGGCCAAGCTGCGCCGCGACGGCTGGAAGCCCGGGCGCGACGTCGTGCTGGCGCTGTCCGGCGACGAAGAGACCAAGATGATCACCACCGCCGAGCTGGCGCGGCGGCTGAAGGGCGCCGAGATGGTGCTGAACATCGACGGCGGCGGCGGCGGCCTGAAGGACGGCAAGCCGACGGGCTACGGCGTCCAGGGCGCCGAGAAGACCTACGCCGACTATACGATCACCGTGACGGACCCCGGCGGCCATTCCAGCCGACCGACGCCGAGTAACCCGATCTACCGTCTGTCACGGGCGCTGGACCGGCTGGGCGCGTATCAGTTCCCGGTAATGTGGAACGAAATCACCCTAGCCTCGGCCGCCGCGCGGGCGCCGAACCTGCCCGAGCCCATCGGCAGCGCTTCGAAGCGCTTCGCCGAGAACCCCAGGGACGAGGAGGCGGTCAGGGTGCTGGCGGCCGACCTCAACATCAATCCCAGCCTGCGCACCACGTGCGTGGCGACCATGATCCAGGGCGGCCATGCGCCGAACGCCCTGCCCCAACGGGCCATGGCGACGGTGAACTGCCGCATCTTCCCGGGCGTCTCGTCCGAGGCCGTCCGCCAGGAGATCGCCAAGGTGCTGGCCGAGCCCACCGCCACGGTGACCCGCGTCGCCGACGACGGTTCGGTCGACAGCCCGGCATCCCCGCTGCGCCCCGACCTGATGGCGGCGGTGAAGAAGGCGGTGCACGCCCGTTATCCGGGCCTGCCGGTGGCGCCGTCGCAGGCGTCGGGCGCGACGGACAGCATGCACTTCCGCGCCGTCGGCATCCCCAGCTACGGCGTCTCCGGCATGTTCGGCGAGGCGGGCGAGTCGTTCGCCCACGGCCTCAACGAGAAGGCGCCGCTGGCGACGCTGGACGGCAACCTCTTCCACTACGAGTCGCTGCTGAAGGACCTGGCGAGGTAGCGGCCCGCTGAATTCCCTTCACTTCCGCCACGGCGCCGTGGGATTCTCCGGGTCAAAGAACATGTGATCCGGGAGGAATCCGATGCACGACCTGATCATCCGCGGCGGGACGATCGTGGACGGGACGGGCGGCGAGGCGTTCGTCGGCGACCTGGCCGTGGACGGCGACCGGATCGTAGCCGTGGGCAAGGTCGAGGGCTCGGCGAAGCGCGAGATCGACGCGGCTGGCCTGATCGTGACGCCCGGCTGGGTCGACATCCACACCCACTACGACGGCCAGGCCACCTGGGACCCGGTGATGGCGCCCTCGTCCTGGCACGGGGTGACCACCGCGATCATGGGCAACTGCGGCGTGGGCTTCGCCCCCGTGCGGCCGGACGCGCACGACTTCCTGATCGAGCTGATGGAAGGCGTGGAGGACATCCCCGGGTCGGCCCTGCACGAGGGCATCGATTGGCAGTGGGAGACCTTCCCCGAATATCTCGACGCGCTGGAGGCCAAGCCGCGCGCGATCGACGTGGGGACCCACGTTCCCCATGCCTCGGTGCGCGCCTATGTCCTGGGCGAGCGCTGCAACACCGACTACGAGCCCAACGCCGAGGAGATCGCCGAGATGGCGAAGCTCGTGCGCGAAGGCGTCGAGGCCGGCGCGCTGGGCTTCTCCACCTCGCGGACCCTGCTGCACAAGGACCTCAAGGGCGTGCACATGCCGGGCACCTTCGCGGGCTCGGACGAGATGCTGGCGCTGGGCATGTCGATGAAGGGCCTGCGCCACGGCGTGTTCGAGATGGTCTCGGACCACTTGGGCGACGACGACGAGTGGATGTGGGTGAAGGGCTTTGCCCAGGAGACGGCGCTGCCGGTGACACTGGTAGCCACGTCGGCCGCGGCCTACGAAGGCGACAAGATGTACAACATCGCCGAGGCAGCGCGCAGCCACGGGATGGACATCCGTCCGCAGATCGCCGGGCGGCCGACGGGCATCCTCCACGGCCTGACCTCCAGCTTCCACGTGTTCATGGCGAGCCCCACCTGGAAGGCGAAGCTGGCCGACCTGTCGCTCGAGGACCGCTTGGCTGCGATGAAGACGCCGGAGATCCGCGCGGCGCTTTTGTCCGAGGACAGCCCGCTGATCCGCGCGGCCGTGGGCGAAGGCGTCGCCGGCGACCTGGCCGTGGCGTTCGGCGGCAGCCTGCTCTGGCGGATCTTCCCGCTGGGCGAGCGGCCGAACTACGAGCCCGACCGCGAGGGCAGCGTGGCCGGCCTGGCCGAGGCCGCGGGCGTACCGCCGCTGGCGATGATGTACGACTTGCTGCTGCGCGACGGCGGGCGCGAGCTGTTCTACCAGCCGCTCGGCGGCTACGTGACGTACAACTTCGACTTCTTCCGCAAGAACATGCAGCATCCCAATGTCTTGTTTGGTCTTTCGGACGGTGGCGCCCACTGCGGGGTGATCGCCGACGCCGGCATGCCGACCTTCATCCTGAGTTACTGGGCGCGCGACCGGGTGAAGGGCGACCGCTTCCCGCTGGAGTTCCTGGTGCGCAAGCTGACCAGCGACACGGCGAAGGCCTATGGGCTGAACGACCGCGGACAGCTCAAGCCCGGCCTCTTGGCGGACCTCAACGTCATCGACTTCGCCAAGCTGAACCTGCACCGGCCCGAGGCGATCCACGACCTGCCGGCGGGCGGCCGCCGCCTGGTGCAGAAGGCCGAGGGCTACCGCTACACCGTGAAGTCGGGCCAGGTGACGTTCCAGGACGGAGAGCACACCGGCGCCTTGCCCGGCGGCCTTGTCCGCGGCGGCCGCGAAGCAGTGATCCTGCCGATGGCGGCGGAGTAGCGCCTTCGCTCCCGCCACTTCGCGGGGGAGGCGCCCCTAATCAGCCAGCACTTCGCTGAGCACTCGCCCGGCGTTGGCGACGTCGCGCGGGTGGCCGCGGCTGGCGCCGGTGACGAGGATCAGCGCCTTCCAGAGCGTCCAGCCCCGGCCACGCGCCCACGTTTCGCGATCGAGCGGCAGAGCGGCGCGGAAGGCCGCCCTCGCCTCGCCCGTGAACACGGTCCAGGCGATGGCGAGGTCGCAGGCCGGGTCGCCGACGCTGAGGCAGCCGAAGTCGATGACCGCAGACAGGCGGCCGTCCCGCAGGAGCAGGTTGCCGGCCGCGATGTCGCCGTGCACCCACACCGGCGGACGCGTCCAGGCGCTGGCCACGGCCTCGTCCCACAGCGCGGTGCAGGCGCCGGCGTCGGCGCGGCCGTCGAGGCGGGCGATCGCCTCGCGGGTCTGGGCGTCGTAGGTCGAGAGCGGACCACCGCGCCAGAAGCTGTGCGGGCCCGCCGCGGGACCACCGGTCGTATCCAGGCCGTTGAGGGTGGTCTCGAAGGCGGCGAGATCGCGGGCCAGGGCAGCCATGTCAGCGGGCGGCGCGGCGGCGAGGGTCTCGCCCTCGATCCAGCGATAGATCGACCATGCCCAGGGATACACATCGCTCGGCCGCCCGAGCCCTGCCGGCGCCGGGATGGGCAATGGGAGACCCTCCGCGAGCCTCGGCAGCCAGGCCTGCTCCTTTTGCACCTGAGCGACGTACGGCTGGGCGCGCGGCAGGCGGACCAGCAGGTCTGGGCCGAGGTGGAAGGCCTTGTTGTTCCAGCCTTGTACGGCGATGGGCTCGATCGGCAGGTGGACCCACTGCGGGAACTGCGCGGCGACGAGGCGACGGACGAGGTCGGCGTCGATCCGCGGCGGTTCGCTCACCGCCAGTACCGATACCGCCAGGCCTCTTCGAAGCCGGCGCGGCGGTAGAGGTTCTGGGCGGGGTTGCTCTCTTCCACCTGCAGGAAGATGCGGTCGACCTGGCGCGCCATCGCGGCGGCGCCGAAGAGGGCCAGGAGCCGGCTGGCGAGACCGGCGCCACGGCGATCGATCGACGTGCGCATGCCATGGATGCCCGCCCAGCCGAAACCGAACGTGACCACGCCCACCGCCACGGTCTGGCCGCCCTCGCGGGCGGCGCCGTAGAGAGCGTCAGGGGCCGCGCTGAGGCGCTTCACGCGGTGGGCGCCGTCGGCAGGATCGAAGCCCTCGCCCAGGAAGACCCGGCCCCAGGCCTCGTCCGGGCGGTCCAGCAGGTCGGCGAACGGCGCGGCGAGCGCCGCCACGCTCTCCGCCGGCGCGGTCATGACGACGGTGGTCTGGGCGCTGTGATAGCCGCGGCGCAGGATCTCGGCGGTGAGCGGCTTCAGCCCTTGGGCCTCGGCGATCCGGAACGCCGGTGGCAGGCCGCGGTCGCGGTAGGCCGCCTCCACCTGCGAGAGCGCCGAGGCGTCGAGGTCGTGGCGCAGCGGGACGGCGCTCTTGGCGCGGCTGATCGTGCCGTCGTCGAGGGCCACCAGCCAGCCGTCGATCTCCAGCACCTCGGGCGGCGCGACAGCGGCCACCGTCGCGCGTTCGAGGCTCTCGATGTCGGCAGGCGAGAGGCTGGTCACCCCTTCTCCCGCATCAGTCGGGCCTTGTCCCGTTGCCAGTCGCGTTCGGCGACGGTCTCGCGCTTGTCCCGGGTGTTCTTGCCCTTGGCCAGCGCGATCTCGAGCTTCGCCAGGCCCTTGTCGGACCAGTAGAGCCGGGTCGGGATCAGGGTGCGCCCTTCCCGCTGGACGGCGCCGATCAGCTTCTCGATCTCGCGGCGCTTGAGCAGCAGCTTCCGGTGCCGGCGCGGCTCGTGGTTGAAGTGCGGGCCGGCCTGGGCGTAGGGCGGGATGTCGGCGTTGATCAGGACGATCTCGTTGTTCTCCACCGCCGCGTAGCTCTCGGCGATGTTGGCCTTGCCGTTGCGCAGGCTCTTCACCTCGGACCCGGTCAGGGCGATGCCCGCCTCGAAGGTCTGTTCGAGGAAGTAGTCGAACCGGGCGCGCCGGTTCTCCGCGATCAGCTTGCCGGCCATCAGACCAGGCCCGCTTCCCGCATCCCGGTGAGCACCTCGGCGCGGGCGGCTTCGGAACACGGCACGATCGGCAGCCGCACCTCGTCCGTGCAGAGGCCGAGCTCGGCCATCGCGAACTTGGCCGGCGACGGCGAGGCGTCGGCGAACAGCGCCTTGTGCAGCCGGATCAGCCGGTCCTGGGTGTAGAGCGCGCCCTGCCACTGGCCGGACAGGGCGTCGTTGTAGAGCTGGGCGCAGAGCTCGGGGGCGACATTGGCGGTGACGGAGATGCAGCCGTGCCCGCCCTGGGCCACGTAGCCCAGGCCGCAATCGTCGTTGCCCGACAGCATCACCCAGTCCTCGCCGCATTCCACGCGCTGCAGGCTGGCGCGGCCCAGGTCGCCGGTGGCGTCCTTGATACCCACGATGTTCGGCAGCTTGGACAGGCGGGCCAGGACGGCGTTGGAGATGTCCACGCTGGTGCGGGCCGGCACGTTGTAGACCAGCACCGGCAACTGCACGGCGTCGTTGATCGCCTTGTAGTGGGCGTAGAGCCCCTCCTGGCTGGGCCGGTTGTAGTAGGGCGTGACCACCAGGGCCCCATCGGCTCCGACCTTCTTGGCGTGCTGCACCAATTCGATGGCCTCGGCCGTAGAATTGGAGCCGGCGCCGGCGATCACGGGGACGCGGCCTTTCGCCGTTGCGACACAGAGCTCCACGACTCGGCGGTGCTCCTCGTGGGAGAGGGTGGCGGTCTCGCCGGTGGTGCCGACGGGGACGAGGCCATGGACGCCGCCAGCGATCTGGCGCTCGACAAGGGACACGAACGCGTCCTCGTCGACCGCGCCATTGCGGAAAGGCGTCACGAGCGCCGGCAGGACGCCGCGGAAGAGAGGTTCGGACATGTCAGCTATGTTAGGGTGCGCAAAAGACCGTGAAGTTGCCGCCTGGTGAGGCGACGTTCAGATTTGGCCGGACAATATGTTGCCGCGGGCTTAGCCCGCAATGTCGATTCCGTGCATCCCCGAGTCGGGGGGAGATAGTTGGACCTGAGAATTCGTAACGCCCTGCTCGTCGGCTGCGCCGCGCTTGCCGCGACGGCGGTCGCGCACGCCCAGACTCCCGACCCCATCGGCGCGCTGCTGGGCGATCCGCAACCGCAGCTTCCGGCCGCGCCGCAACCCTATGCCGCAGTGCGCCAGACGGTGTCTCGCCCGCTGAACGCCACCGATCAGGCCCT
>NZ_DASWTE010000323.1:0-24793 GCF_036402295.1 Phenylobacterium sp. | reverse complement strand
GTCAGCATCGCTGACGACGGCCCGGTAGGGGTCGCCGTACTGGCCGCCGGAGACCGCCAGATTGCTGCGGTGGGCGTAGAGCGAGGCCGGGGCCACCAGGTGCGCGTGGGCGTCGATGATCGTCATGGATGAGTCCCGGTTGGTCAGAGCTTGTAGACGTCGAGGGTGAGCGCGCCGGCGCGGACCTGCTCGAGGATGGCGACCTCATCGGCGTCGCGCTTCGCGGCCGCCGGCACGGCCGCGGCCGCAGCCTCGGGCCCCAGGACGACCACGCCGTCGGCGTCGCCGAACACCAAGTCGCCGCGCCGGACCACGACCTCGCCGATACGAACCGGTTCACCGACCGCGCCGGCGCCCGCGGGGTCTTTCGCCGTGCCGCGAATGCTGATCCCGGCGGAGAAAGTGGGCAGGCCCAACTCGACCAGCCGCAGGCTGTCGCGGACGCCGCCGGTGATCACCAGCCCCGCCACCCCGCGGGCGATGGCGGCGGTCGCCATGATCTCACCCCAGTAGCCGAACTCGACGCCCGCGCCGGTCTCGACGACCAGCACCTCACCCGGCTCCGCCTCCGCGAGGGCGCGGTGGATCCAGAGGTTGTCGCCAGCCGGACAACGCACTGGCAGGGCGCGACCACAGAGACGCATCGTCAGATCGATCGGCTTCAAGACACCGGGGAGCGCGCCCGCCCTGCGCGCCGCCTCGTGCAAGCTGGCCGATGACAGCGCCGCGGCCGCGGCAACCAGGCCGTCGCCCGGACGGGTCAATGCACGGTCCGATGTCGGCTGCGCCAAGTCGCCTCCCATGGGTTTGATCCAGCGGGTTCGTCTGCCCGCGCTGACGCCGCTTATATGCACCATTTGGATAATTTAAAATAGCCAATTTGTCCGTTGGTGCATTTTCTGAGGCCGCTGATTCGGCCGGGGGCCTCGCCAGGCTTGGGAACGGCGCACCAGGTCGCAGGCCCGCAGTTTGCCGTCGATCGGGCAGTTGAACATCGCTAGGTCGCGTCGCCGCCCGGTGACCTTGAGCTGCTGGCGGATCGCCCAGACATGCTTCGGCTTCAACGGCGCCTTCGGCTCGATGATGCGTTCGGCTCGATGATGCGTCCGGCGTTCCGCGGCTTCTTCGGCATACGGAACAGGTCTGGCTGGCGCATGGCCACCTCCTTGAGGCAGCCCCCTCCGCCCGCCCTCTAAACCCATCGACCGCTGCCGACGGCGTCAGGGCTGCGCCACGAGGTTGCATTGGTGTCGTGTCGGGAACCGGACATTCGCGCGTTTGAAGGCGAGGTCCGCTTCCCGGAGAGATGCGAATGAGGGGATCCGACCCTTAGCGGGCGTTCGGAGCTCCCGAATTGGGAGCGGGAGGAGACGCCTGCAGGCGACGTAGATCGCTTTCGCCGCAGGCTTTCGGCTGAAGCTGCACGAGCGGGTTGGGACCTAGTCGCGTGGTGCCGGGACGCTTCGACCCGAACACCGCGACGAGGCGGAAGGGTTCGGCGCCTGCATTGACGAAGGTGTGCGGCGTTCCCGCCGGAACATTGGCTACGTAGGGGCCCGCAACGGTGAAGGTTTCGCTGCCGATCCGGTATCGGGCCGTCCCTTCAAGCAAAACGTGCGCTTCCTCTGTGTCATGGACATGGAGCCCCGGCCCTCCGCCGGGATGCGTCTCGGTGATGATGAAGGATAGGCCCTCGAAGCCGTATTCGTCGCCGTTAAGGCGATGAGTGAACTCTCCCGGCTGTCTGTAGAAATGGCTCAGTTGATCGAAGCTGAAGACGTGAGCCTTTGGGTCGTGGGCTCTTGTGGGCGGGTTAGAGAACTCTTTCTCCGGCAGCCGCGCGCTCCCCGGCGCAATGCCCGAAGCACTACAAGACGGGGCTTTCCTGACCGCCGCCTCCGGGGCTTTCTCTTCTGGCGCGGGATGTGCGCTCACAGGGTGAGCTACGGGGCCCGACAGCGCTGCGACCGTCGCAATGGCGAGAGGCAAGCGTAGCATTTCGAGTGCTCCGGCCTACGCGCGAAGCTCGCCGCCCGTGGGATAATGGAGCTATAGGAGTTGCCGACTCGAACTCCAAGCAGGAGGACCAGGCTCAAGGACCGCTGCCCACCCGGTAGCGACACCTCGCACGTCCGCTTCCAAGAAAGGAGTGGATGCGGCGGTTGAACGACTGCCTGGCGCCAGAAGCAGAAGTTGGACTTGGTCCGGCAACGCGACATTGGCGAGGTTCGTCGAAAGGGCGACACCGACCCTTCGCGGACGTTGGCGACAGCCACTCTGAAAGCCGCTTCGGTTCTAAGCGGGTCGCTCTTTGCCCAAGGCTAGCGGCGGCCAAGGCACGCAATCTATGCGAGCCAAGGCCCCATGCCTCATCGGCGCGGCGTCGGTCAGAGACCCATCAGACCCGCCAGGCCGCCGATGTCCTCGATTTCGTGCGTGGCATAGTGCGGCGTCAACGACGGCTCATGGCCCCGAGCCACGAACACGCGCCAGCCGTAGCCCATATCCCGCGCCGACATGTGGTCGTAGCGGAAACTGGAGGACACGTGCATCGCCTCTTCCGGCGCGCAGCCTAGCTGGTCGAACATGTATTCGAAGGCCTGAAGGCGAGGCTTGTAAGCGTTGGCGTCCTGAGCCGTGAAGATGTGGGCAAACGGCGCACCGAGCTTATCGACGTTGCTCTGGATGTGCTCGTTCATCGCGTTCGACAGGATGACCAGAGGGATTTCACTTGCGATCCTGGCGAGACCAGCCGGTACATCCGGGTGAGGTCCCCAGGTCGGCACCGCGTCGTAGAACTGCAGCGCCTGGTCCTCACGATAAGGCAGGCCCCACTTCCGGGTGGTGCGTTCGATAGAATTGCAGAGGACTTCGCTATATGGCTTCCAGTCGCCCAAGACCTCGTCAAGACGGTAGTAGGCGAAGTCTGCTAAGAATGCGTCCATGTTTTCCGGCGAGACCTGGTCGGCGAAGATTTGGCGCGCCAGCGGCCCCATCTGAAAATTGGTGAGGGTCCCGTAGCAGTCAAACGTGATGTATTTTGGCCGACGCGCTCCCACCGCCCTTATCTCCCAGTCTGTTTGGGATAGAGGATTTTCTATCCTCGCTCGATGAAACGGCGGATCGACCGGAACAAGACGCCTATTTTGGACCATATGCGGCCGAAGTTCTGCGTTTTTCCAGGCCGGGCGGCATGGGGCACCGCGCCCGTTACTGGCCCCGACAACAGCTCGTTGAAACCATAAAGTCCTTACGCGCGCGAGGCGCGACATGACCGCTGATCTCTTGCGCCGAAATCGTGCCGTGCGTGCCGACGGCTTTAGAGAAACAGCAGAACAATCGCCGCGCTCCCCACTAACCTTGTCGTGATCCAAGGCCACGGGGACCATCCAATGGGCGATATCAAAGGCGGGGGCGGGCGGCCGCTTCGCAGCGCGCGCTGGTTCCGGAAGGACGACCTGCCCGGATTCATCCATCGCACCACCCTTGCGGCGTCCGGGTGGAGCCGTGAAGACCTGATGGAGCGGCCGATCGTCGGGATCCTGAACACCTGGTCCGACATAAATCCGTGCAACCTGAACCTTCGCGACCTGGCTCAGGAGGTGAGGACCGGCATCCTCGAGGCCGGCGGCATCCCCTTCGAAGCGCCGCTGCTGTCGCTCAGCGAAAACATCATCAAGCCCACCTCCTTTCCCTTCCGGAACCTGCTGTCCATGGAGGCCGAGGAATGCATCCGGGCCTATCCTTTTGACGCCGTGGTGCTGCTCGGCGGCTGCGACAAGACCCAGCCCGCCCTGCTGATGGGAGCCGCGAGCGCCGGCGTTCCGATGATCTTCCTCGGAAGCGGACCCGCCACCCCTCGCGCCATGGCCGGCGCGTCTCTCGGCAACGCCACATCGGTCTGGCGCGCTGTCGACGAGCTTCGGTCGGGCAAGGCGCCTGAAGGCCAGTTCGCCGCCCTCGAGCGCAACGTCATGGGGGCGCCGGGGCACTGCGCGGAGATGGGCACGGCCTCGTCGATGGCGGCGGTCTGCGAAGCCTTGGGCGTGAGCCTGCCCGGCAGCAGCCTGATCCCGGCGGCGGACAGCCGCCGCACGCAGATGGCGCGGGCGGTGGGGCGAAACAGCGTCCGCCTGGCGGCGACGGGCGGTCCGCAGCCCCGCGAATTGCTCGACGCGCGGGCTTTCGACAATGCCATCACGCTGCTTTGCGCCGTCGGCGGCTCGACCAACGTGATCATCCACCTGCTCGCCCTCGCTGGCCGGGTGGGCGTGCCGCTGACGCTCGACCGGTTCGACGAGATCGGCCGCCGGACGCCGCTGATCGGCAACGTGGAGCCGGCGGGCGAGCACCTGACGGAGCGGTTGATGGCCGCGGGCGGCGTGCCGGCCCTCATGAAGCGGCTGGCCCCCTTGCTCCATCTGGATGCGCCCACGGTCGACGGACGCACGATCGGGGAAGTCATCGAGGCTGCCGAGGTGTTGGACGAGGACGTCATCCGCCCGCTGAGCAACCCCGTTCGGCCGGGCGAGGCCATCGTGGTCGTAAGGGGGAACCTCGCGCCCGACGGCGCCGTTCTGAAGGCCTCCGCCGCGGACCCCAGTCTGTTCAACCACCGCGGCCCGGCGGTGGTTTTCGAGGACGTCCAAACCATCGCCGATCGCATCGACGATCCGGCGCTGGGGATTACGCCCGACAGCGTCCTCGTCCTGCGCAACGTGGGTCCTGTCGGCGCGGCCATGCCCGAATGGGGCATGCTGCCTATCCCCCGCCGCCTGCTCGAAGCCGGCGTGCGGGACATGCTGCGCATCTCCGATGCGCGGATGAGCGGCACCGGCTATGGCACCGCGCTGCTGCACGTCTCCCCCGAGGCGGCTGTGGGCGGACCGCTGGCCTTGGTGCAGGACGGTGACATCATCGAACTCGACGTCTCGCAGCGACGGCTGGAGCTGTGCGTCGAGCCGCCTGAGCTGGAGCGCCGCCGGGCGGCCTGGCGCCCGCCGGCCGGGACTCACGTGCGAGGTTATCGAAGCCTGTATGACCAACACATCGAGCAGGCCCACCGCGGGTGTGACTTCGACTTCCTGCGCGGCGCCGATCCCGACAGCCTGCCCGAGGGCTTGTTCGATGGTTGGGTGGGGGGCTGGTGACGCCGGATGAGCGTACTTTACCGATCGGATGCGCCGCGGGCAGCGGCATGGGCCGCCTACTTCGCCGAGCATGCGCCCGACCTGGACTTCCGGGTCTGGCCCGACGCGGGGGACTTGAGCGAGGTCGAATACCTCATCGCCTGGCAGGCGCCGGGCGAGTTCCTCGCCGCCTTGCCGCGGCTGAAGGTGCTCTTCTCGTCAGGGGCCGGCGTCGACCACATCGATTTCAGCGCGGTGCCGCCGCATGTGCCGGTGGTCAGGATGGTGGAGCCGGGGATCATCGACGGCATGGTCGAGTATGTGACTTTCGCCGTCCTGGCCCTCCACCGCGACGCCTTTGACTATGTGGCGGCCCAGTCAAAGGGGACTTGGGCGCAGTCGGAGGTCTGGCCGGCCTCGACCCGCACGATTGGGGTGATGGGATTGGGGGTCCTCGGTCGCGCCGTATTGGAGCGCTTGGCCACCTTCGGCTTCCGGCTGCGGGGCTGGAACAGGTCGCGGCGAACCCTGCCAGGGGTGGAAAGCTTCGCCGGCGCCGAGGAACTGCCCGTCTTCCTGCGGGGGTGCGACCTGCTGATCTGCCTGCTGCCGCTCACCGACCAGACCCAGGGCATATTGAACGCGAACCTGTTCGGCGCCCTGCGGCCAGGAGCGGCGGTGATCAATGTCGGCCGCGGCGGGCACCTCGTGCAGGCCGACCTGCTGGCGGCCCTGGACTCCGGCCAACTCTCCCGCGCTGTGCTGGACGTGACCGACCCCGAGCCGTTGCCTTCGGGCCATCGGCTCTGGACGCACCCACGGGTCTTCCTGACCCCTCACATCGCCAGCATGACGCAGCCCGACACGGCCGCTCCCGTGCTGCTGGAGAACATCCGCCGATCCCAGCGCGGCGAACCGCTATCCGACGTCATCGACCGTTCGCAAGGCTACTGAGCGGCGAGGCATCCCGTCGGATGTTGATCCGATGCGATGTCTGCTCTCCACCACCCATTGCTGGAAGGGGCGAAATCGGCCACTCCCCCTCCGCGTCAGATCTCAAGTTGCTCGGAAAGCTCCAGCGCGCGTTGTCGACTCGCTCTCAGATGGCGGCGATGTCCAGTTTCGAGCCGTCGACCAGCCGCGACAGCCGGAAGGGCGTCGGATCGACGCTAGGCGTGTCGTTCACGACCAGCTCTGCAGCCAGATAACCCAGCCCCGGGCCCAAACCGAAGCCGTGGCCCGAGCAGCCCGCCGCGAGGACCAGGCCCTCCACCCCATCCACCTGCGATACCACAGGCACGGCGTCCGGCGTGCAATCGACGAAGCCGCCCCAGGCGCTATCGATCTCTATGTCGCCGAGTTGGGGGAAGGTCTTTCGGACACTCTCCACCACCTGGCTCACCAGCCATTTGATGGGCGGGGGATCCAGCACGCGATTCTGTTCGAAGATCCGGTCGTCGTTGGTCAGCAGCGCCGGCATTGAATCCGGCCCCGAGACGAACGAGTGGCCGACGCCGAGCCTGACATTCTTCAGGCGCCGCAAGAACTGCGGCATGAATTCCCGGCCATACCGGATGGCCTGGGGGGTGATCTCGAGGTTCGCCTTGCCGCTGATGGCCAACGTATAGCTGCCGTCCAGTCGGCGCGTGATCGTGCAATAGGGTGTGGAGACCGCCTCGCCGATATTGATCGTCGGGGCGGAGCGCAGGGCCGTCTGTCGGATGCTTGCCTGGGGGAAACTGATCCCGAGCGGCCGAAGGAAGCGCGAGGACCAGGCGCCGGCGGCGCAGAGCACCGCGCTGGTCCTGATGTACCCCTTCTCCGTGTGTACGCCCGCGATCCTGCCGTTGGCCAGGTCGAGCGCCCGCGCGGCGCATCCCTGGTGGATCGTGGCGCCCAGGGCCCTGGCCCCTTCGGCGATAGCGGGCGCGGCGAGCGCGGGTTCGGCCTTGCCGTCCCGTTCGGAATAGGTCCCGCCGACCCATTTGCCGCGCGCTTCGGGGACACGCTCGGCCACCTCCGCCCGGCTCAGCACGCGCGTGTCGACGCCGAACTCCCTGGCGACCTCGCGCCACCGTTCCCAGCCGGCGAGCACGGCCTCGTCGTGGGTCGCATAGACGAGACCGCAACGTCGGAATCCAAGGTCCCGATTGATATCGCGCGTGAGTTCGTCCCACAGCCGCATCGAGATCACCGAAAGCGACAGTTCGCGCCGGTCGCGGTTCTGCTGGCGGCACCAGCCCCAGTTGCGGCTCGATTGTTCGCAGGCCACGTGGCCCTTCTCGAGCAGCGCCACCGAGAGGCCACGCTTGGCGAGGTAATAGGCGGCCGTAGCGCCGAGGATGCCGCCGCCGACGATGACGACGTCGGCCTCGGCCGGGAGACGCTCGTCGCTGTGAATGCGCTCGACGCGGGGCGACATGTTCCAACGAACCTCGGCTGCCAAGAATGCGGACGCAAAGTTCCGATTAGCGATTCATCGCATCGGTCGGTCGAAAGATTGCGCCGAAATCACCTGGAGCTTCGCAAGATGCTCGGGTTTACGGGCCTTTGATTGGTCTGACGCGCTGAACGAACAGCGCGCCTTCGCTATGTTGCTAAGCCTGGAGGCAGGGAGGAGGCTGTGCCGGAGCTTGCTGAAGTCGGCATTCTCGCTAATCGAAATCCTCGGCGAGAGGCCCGACTGCGAGCACCGGTTTTGATGCAGCGGGCTGGTGTACCGTTGCGCACGAAGCCGATGTTCCGAACTTCTCCGTTGAGTCCAGGCTGCGTAAAGGCGGTGCAGTTGTAGCCGGGCTCACGGGTGTGCTCACCGGGTCGATGGAAGAAGTCGAAGCGATCCGGGGTCTGGAAGCTGCTGGCCCACGCCCACCGAAATGGCTTACCGCGTGATGGCTGCGCGCGTCGGGCCGGTCTCACACGAAATCGCCTGACGACCGACTTCGCATAGGCCCTGGCCTTGAGCCCTTACTCGTCAGCGGGAAACTAGCTAGTTCGCTTGCGACTGCCCCCACGACCATTCATTCCCCCGCGAAATCCAGACCCTGGCGGCCTGTGGCCGTCCCTCCGGTTTTCGCCATGGCTGCGTCGGCGCGCCGTCCTGTCAGGGATCGAACGGCCCGGCCGCCGGCTTCCTGGCGCCAGCTGATCCGCCGCTCTGGAACCACCCGATCCGACGGAACCTGCTGTCCGCCTCCAGGATGCGCTGCAGGTCGCGCAGGAACGTCCGGAACACGTCCCACTTCGACCACAGCCAGAAGGTCTTGAAATTGGTGATCAGATAGCATTCCTCGGCATCGAGCACGCTGATCTGTAGCCAGATGCGCTGGCGTCCTTGCCAGATGTCCAGTTCCCACCCGTGATCGCCCCCGTCGATCGGGTCGGACACGCGATAGTCCAGTTCTTCCAAGGCGGCTTTCAAGGTTTCGGCGATATTGTTGCCTGGCTGTACATCGACGACGTCACCCTCATAGGCCGCGTCATCGGGAAAGGCCGACCTGAACCTGATCTCCGTGCGCCAGGTCACCAGCTCGTCTCCTCGCGATCCGCAAGATGCATGGCGGTCCCAGCACTGGCGCCGACGCCGCCGACTCGCGCCTTCAGGGGCGCCGGACTGCCATGCCAGATGCGCCCCGCCAGACCGTACTCTTCAAGGCCCAACTTCCTGCCGCTCCAACCCTCGCCACGGACAACCCGACCGCCCTTGAAACGGGGATCGACTTTGTAGTGCAGTTCGTAGAAGTCGCCTCGGCTGATCCCCTCCGGCTTCAGGACGTTGAAGACACTGTCGCTGTAGCTCTCAGGCAGACCCGCACGACGCGGTACGAAGTGGTGCCCCATCCCGGACAACGGATAAGGCTCGGCGAGACGCGCTGCCGCCCTAGGGCTGAAGCCCTGCGCCAGGTACCTGTCCACGTTGCCCACGTTGGATATCCGGTCAAGCCCCTTCACGGCCTTCGCGGCGGGCCCACCGACCACGAGCGAGCCGACGTCAAATGCGAGCTCGCCTTGGTTCTGGCCGATCTCGAAGTTGCGACGAAGCTCACCCTCGAGAGTAGCCGCTGCCGGCGTCGCAGAAGGATCGAGCTCACGGCGCCACTGCTTCGCGGCTTCGGTCAGGTCCGTCACGACACTCCGCGGATCGGCGATTCCCTTGCGAGTGTAGTCCACGGCATTTCGGCCCGCGTTGAACGAGCCTCGCCCCAGTTGCTCGATTGCGGACTGGCCTTGAGGACGCTTGAACGCATCGAGAGGGTCAAGCAGGCGATTGACGAAGGCAACTCCCTCAGCCGCGCCCTGCACAGCGTGGATCCCGCCCCTGACAACTCCCGCCGTGTTGCCTGCATTGCGCGCTGCATCGATGGCCACAGCCCTTACCACCGGGTTCCGGCTTGCACGCCGCATGGCCCCGTCGGCCTCTAGCTTGGCCTTTCGAGCAGCGCTCGATACTGCTTCGGCAGCGCGGCCTTCTTGTTCCTGCAAGAGCTTGGCGCCGTACCGCATCACCTCCCCAGGCGAACTCAATTTCAGATCCTGGCCCGCCCTGATCGCCTTTCCGTACGCTTCGTGCGCGGCCGCTTCCGCCTCGCGGCCGAAGCGGGCGGCCCTACGTCTTTGACGATCCATGAACTCCGAAATGCTCTCGCCCATGCTTCATCGCCGGCCCCACGGGCCGTCCCTCCTGGTCTGATGAGAGGCGCTGGGACCGCGGCCGACACACGGCGCCCAGCACTGGGTTAGAGAGTGCCATCAAAGAACAAGCTTGTCAAGAACAAATCGAGAACACCTAGTACCGGCGGTTCTAGACCTCGCAGCCCTGCGGCCGTCCGCAGCGCGCGGCGCCGCTGCGGTGCTTTGCTGCGGCGGGATTGTGTGCGACAGCGCGCAGAATCATCGGCGGCGAACATCCATGAAGCAGTTCCTGATCACGGCGGCGGGCGTCTTCGCGGGCCTGGTCATCTTCCTGATCGGCGTGCCCGTGCTCCTCATCGGCATGGCGGTCTCGGCCACGGCGCCCGCACCGGTGCCGGCGAAGACGGTGCTGGAGTTGGACCTGCGCGGCCCGCTCTCGGACCAGGCGCCGCAGAACGCGTTGTGGGGCCTCGCGCGCAACTCCACCTCGGTGATGGCGATCATCGAGACGCTGCACCGCGCCGAGGACGACAACCGCATCAAGGGCCTGCTGATCCGCCTGCCCGAGGGCGGCGTCGAACCCGGCATGGCCGACGAGATCCGCCAGGCGCTGGCCCGCTTCCGCGCCGCGGGCAAGCCGGTCTACGCCCACAGCCAGGGCGTCTATCCCGCCGGCTTCGTGACCACGACCTACATGCTGGGCGCCTCGGCCGACCAGTTCTGGATGCAGCCGGGCGCGTCGCTGCAGGTGACCGGCGTCGCCACCGAAGACCTGTTCTTCAAGCGCTTCTTCGACAAGTACGGCGTCGTCCCGCAGTACGAGCAGCGGCGCGAGTACAAGAACGCCGTCAACAGCTTCCTCTTCAGCGACTACACGCCTGCCCACCGCGAGGCGACGCTGTCGTGGATGGGCTCGGTCTACCAGTCGAACCTGGCGGCCGCGGCGACCCTGCGGAAGACCGACGCGGCGGTCCTGCGCGAGACGCTCGAGGCCGGCCCCTACGCGGCCGAGGACGCCGTGCGGCTGAAGCTGGTGGACCGGCTGGGCCAGGTGCGCGAGGCCGAGCAGGCCCTGTTGGACAAGGCCGGCGACGGCGCCAAGACCGTCGACTTCGACGACTACGTCGACCCGCGCCGCGACCAGCCTCGGACTGGTCCCACCATCGCGCTGATCGAGGCCGAGGGTCCGATCATGACCGGCGAGGACCACGGCTCGAACCCCTTCACCGGCGGCTCGACCATCTACTCCGACGACCTGGCCAAGGCGATCCTGCGCGCGGCCAAAGCGGACTCGGTCAAGGCGATCGTGCTGCGGGTGAACTCGCCCGGCGGCTCGGACACGGCCTCGGAGCAGATCCTGGACGCCGTGCGGTTCGCCAAGTCCAAGGGCAAGCCCGTGGTGGTCTCGATGAGCACCTACGCGGCCTCGGGCGGCTACTGGATCGCCTCCGAGGCCTCGGCCATCGTCGCCCAGCCCACCACGCTCACCGGCTCGATCGGGGTGTTCGGCGGCAAGTTCGCCGTGGGCCCGGCCCTGGGCAAGTTCGGGGTCGACGTCCGCGGCGCGGGCGTGGGCGGCGACTACGCCGGCGCCTTCGGCCTGGGCCAACCCTTCACCCCCGCCCAGCGGGAGGCGTTCGCCGGCTGGATGGACCGCATCTACGCCAACTTCCTCACCCGCGTGGCGACCGGCCGCAAGCTCGCGCCCGCGCAGGTGGCCGAGATCGCCAAGGGCCGGGTCTGGACCGGCGCGCAGGCCAAGGGACTGGGGCTGGTGGACGAGGTGGGCGGCTTCTACCAGGCGGTCGACAAGGCCAAGCAGCTCGCCAAGCTGGAGGGCGACGTGCCGCTGCGCCGCATGACGCCCAGCGCCGGCGCGCTCGAGACCCTGCAGAAGGCCCTGGGCGTCCAGGCGAACTCCGCGCGCAGCCTGGCGGCGGCGGCCTGGATCTTCGGCGACCCGCGCGCCCAGCAGCTCCTGGACCAGGTCGCCGAGGCCCGCATGCGCAGCGAAGGCAAGGCCACCGTCCTGGCGCCCATGCCGATCCGGTAGGCCCTCCCTTAATGGGGAGGAGGGCCGCCTACCCCGCCACCTGTCGCCTGGCGTGAATGAAAGTCACTTCGCGGCGGCCGAAGTCGAGGATCACCTCGTCGAAGTTCCGCAGCACGTCGATGCCGACCAGCATCGCCGGGCGGTCGTTCAGCTCCCACAGGCTGAAGATGTGCAGCGGCGCGAAGGCGGCGCGGATGTTGTTTAGCCCGATGCCGCCCAGCCGCAGCCGTGGCAGGATGGCCAGCCGCGCCGACGATGTCTGGCCGGTGGCGCTGATCAGCTCGGTGTCGGCCATGCGCCGGTCGTAGCCGGGCCGCTGGCGGATCAGGGTATCGCGCAGCACGTCGTTGCCGCAGGTGATCTGGGCGCCGGAATCCAGGAACGCGCGCACCGGGATGCCGTCGACGTCGGCGTCGAAGATCACCAACTGGCCCGACCGGTACTGCGCGGGCACGACGATGCCGTGGTCGCGGTTGGGGATGCGGGTGCCGCCCCCGCCGCCCAGCATGTTCACCGACGGCCCCGAGCCCGACGCGCCGATCTCGAAGGTGTTGCGCGCGAACGAGAGCCGCATGCGCCGGCCGCGCAGCACGTCGATGCCGAGCAGGCCGTCGGCGCCCAGGGCGGCCTTGGGCAGGATCGGCAGGCTGAGATTCGACGACTGCACCTGCCCTACCCGTAGCCGCGGCACCTTCACCAGCGGGGCCGGCTGGGTCCCGACGATGCCGTGGACCGGTGTCATCCCGTCGGGGACCAGGCTGCAGCGGGCGGCTGTCTCCACGCCGATGACCGTGCGGTTGGCGCCTGTGTCGACCACGAACTGGAACGGCCCGCGACTGCCCAGCTTCACCGGCACGGTCATCCGCTTGGCCTCGTCGAAGGCCGTCTCCAGGCGGGTCCCTGTCGCAGACTCCGGAGGCTGCGTGTCGGCGAGGTTGATCGAGACGATCGGCTCGCGCGGCCGGGGCGTGGTCGCGCACGCGGCGGCCAGCCCGCCCACGAAGAGCGTCTGGGCGGCGCGCCGGCGCGAGAGGTCGGTCATTCAGCCTCGTATCCGAACTTGACCACCCACGGCGCGAGCGTCGGCTGGACCGGCGCGAGCTGGTCGGCATAGCGCCGCCACGCGCCCACCCCCTCGGCCGAGAGCCCGCGCGAGAGCTGGGCCCCGCTGGGGGTCGCCACCGCCCGGTCGCGCGCCTTGTCGGCGAAGTTGCGCATCGAATCGCTCCAGGTGAGGCCGAGGAAGCTACAGACCTCGCCCACCGCCTTGTCGAAATCTTCGACCAGCGACTCGTGGCGCACGACGAGCGTGGCCTTCGCCATCGCCGGCTGCAGCCGCTCGGCCAGGCTCATCGCCGCGTCGTAGTAGCCGGCCGCGCCCGGCAGGGTGAGCAGCTGGTAGGCCGAACCGCTCATGGCGAAGCGGCGGCGGTAGCACGAGAGCACCACGTCGCGCGGGTCGCGGCGGGCGAACAGGATCTTCGCGCCCGGGAACAGCTTCAGGATCAGCGGCAGGCGGAAGGTGTGCAGCGGGTGCTTGTCCACGAACACCTTGCCTGCCGGATCGGCGCCCTCGGCGCGGACCTTGGCCCAGTAGGCGTCGCGCAGGGGTTGGAGCTCGGCGTCGGTGGCGTGCGCCAGGCGGCCCACGTCAGCCGGATCCATCTGGAAGGCGCGCTGGGCGGCAGCGAGGGTCTCGCGCTCCTCCAGCGCCTCGACATCGGGGTGGCTGGCCAGAACCTGCTCCAGCAGCGTCGTGCCCGAGCGCGGGAAGCCCAGCAGGAAGACGTGCGTCTTGGGGCCGTCGGCGGGCGCCGGACCCGGCTCGGCGGCCCAGGCCGTGGCGGGGATGTTGTCCAGCTCGGCCAGCATGGCGCGGGCGAAGTCCAGCGCGCTCGCGCCCTGGCCGTGCGCGGGCGCATAGGCGCGCCAGAGGCCCATGTTGCAGGCCGCGTAGGCCTGGAACGCCTCCTCGGTCATGTCCTGGGCGTCCAGCACGTCGCCCAATTGGCCCTGGGCCAGCGCGCGCTGATGCGGGGTCAGCCGTTCGTCGCCGGCCAGCATTTCCAGGCGCCGCTGGGCGCGCTCGCCGTGGCCCTCGGCGGCATCGGCGGCGGCCAGGACCATGACGGCATCGGGGAAGTTGGGCTCGGCCTCCAGCACCGCCTCGGCCAGAGGCCGCGCCTCGGCGTGCGCGCCGCGGCGGCTGAGCAGGTTGGCCACGCCTTGCATGGCCCCCAGGTTCTCCGGCTCCAGCGACAGCGCGTGGCGGTAGGCGGCCTCGGCGTCCTTGAGCTTGCCCATGGCCTCGAGGCTGGCGCCGCGCGCGCAGTGGGCGCCTGCAAACTCCGGCATGATCGCCACGACCGAGTCGAACATCGCCAGTGCGTCGCGGTAGCGTTCCAGCCGGGTCAGGACGAGACCCGCGGCGTTGCGGGCGCCCAGGTCCTGCGGCGCGATGGCGATGGCCCGCTCCAGCACCTTCAGTGCGTCGTCGAAGCGGCCTGCCTGTTCGCATCGCAGCGCCGTCAGGTTCAGCACCATCGGGTGCTCGAGGCCGTCGTTGAACGCCGTCTCGGCGAGCGTGGCCGCCGTCACGAAGTCACGCGCCTGGGCGGCGGCCTGGATCGCCATCAGGGTCTGGCGGTCGGCGTTGGGGTCGCGCGCGCCCGGCGGGCGTTGGGCCGCGGCGGGCGCAGCCGTCGTCGCCCCAGCTGTCGACGGGGCCGGCGTGTACCCCGACTTGATCCTGATCTGCCCGACCTTCCACTCGCTCAACGTCGCCGACCTCAAATTCGAAAATGCGGCGCGCAGACTAGCAGCGGAGCACGCCCAATGCGCGCTTACATCGATGGCGCGCCCGGATAGGCGTCCAGCACCGGGCCCAAGGCCGCCTTCAGCGGGTCCAGCCAGGGCTCGAAGTTGCGCCAGTGCTCGGCGGCGTCGGTGAAGATCGGCCGGCGCACCTGCTCCGAGCTGGCGGTCCGCACCGCCCGGTCGTTCTCGTAGAAGCGCAGGCAGGCGTCCTCGAACGGCAGGCCGCAGGCGGCCAGCAGCGCCCGTGTCTGGCCTTCCGGGTCGGCCACCAGCCGCTCGTAGATCACCCGGTGGACCCGGCCGGGCAGCACCGCGTCGAAGTGGGCCATCAGCGCGACGTAGTCGGCGTAGTAGCGACCGAGGCTCGTGAGGTCGTAGCTGAAGCCCTGGCCGGCGGCGAAGTGCTGTTTGTACGCCGAGAAGCAGCAGCCCAGGGGATGGCGCCGCGCATCGACGATCCGGGCGTTCGGCAGGATCGTTTGGATGAGGCCCACATGCGCCCAGTTGTTCGGCAGCTTGTCGACGAACAGTGGTCGGCCCGTCTTGCGGTGCGCCTGGGCCCGGGCCAGATACTCCTCGCCCAGCTCGCGGGCTTCCTTCGGCGACAGCGCCGCCAGCACGTCGGGATAGGCCCCCTCGCTCTCGCGCCGCGCCGGTCCGCCCAGCCGCGCCGCCAGCATGGGGATGTACGGCAGCTCCTGCGTGCCCTCGACGGCGGAATGGCTGGCCAGGATCTGCTCGACCAAGGTCGAGCCCGAACGCGGCAGGCCCACGATGAAGATCGGGTCGCCGGCCGGGCAGCCCTGGCCGACCCGGGCGGCGAAGAAGCCCTTGCTCAGCAGCGCCTTGGTCCGCCGCATCTGGCCGGTCGTCTCGGCCGGATCGTAGGCCAGCCGCGCCCGCTGGATCGCGTTGCCCTGGGCGTACTGGCCGAAGGCGGCCTCGTAGCGCCCGGAGTCTTCCAGCGCCTTGCCCAGCGCAAAGTGCAGTTGCAGCCGGTCGTCGTCGGGCCGCGCGGCGCCCAGGCCCGCCTCCATCGCGGCGACGTCGGCGTCGTCGAAGCGCGCGGTCTTGAGGTTGGCCAGGCTCCACCACGCCTCGCCCAGGGCCGGCTCGAGCGCGAGCGCGCGACGGTAGGCGGCCACCGCCTCGGCCTGGCGCCCCAGGGTCTTCAGCGCATGGCCGTAGGCCATCCACGTCAGCGCCGAGTCCGGGTGCGCGGCCAGCACGGCCGCATAGGCCTCCGCGGACGCTGCGTCCTCGCCCAGGCGGGCCAGCGAGGCGGCGCGCAGGTGCAGATAGAGCGGGTTGGCAGGGTCGTCTGAAAGCAGCCGGTCGGCCTCGGCCAGCACGGCGGGGATGCGTTCCAGCCAGTTGAGCACCAGCGCATAGGCGTAGCGCGCCGAGGTGAAGCCCGGCGCCAGCTCCAGGCACCGCCTCAGCAGCGCCTCGGCCTCGCCGTTGCGGCCGGCGCGGGAGGCTACGTCGCCGGCCATCCAGAGCGCCTGGACGTCGGCCGGGCGGTCCGCGACCGCGGCGCGCAGGATGGCGTCGGCGTCGGCGGGGCGGCTGGCGATCAGCGCGTCCGCGGCGCGCGCGAGGTCGGGCGCGGACACCGTAGCGCGCATCTCGCGCGCATAGGCCAGGTCGGCGCCGGGAACGTCGCCGGCGAGCCGCAGCCGATGACCCTCGGCCGCCCAGCGGGCCGCCGCCGGCGGATCGGCCGGCGCGGGCGCTGCGGGCCGCGCCGTCGGCATGGCCGCGTAGCTGACGCTGTACCGACCGACGCTCCAATGGCTCAATGTGCGCTCCCTGGCCCCCATCGACACAGTTAGCTCGCGCCGTGAGCGGCCGCCACCCTCCGGTCGCCCGGCTTGGCGACGGCGGCGGCTTCCGGTACCTGGGCGCATCGCGCCGAGATCGGCGGGCAAGGGTCATGCATGAGCCGTCCAACCCACTCTAGCCGGCGCCCCGGCTGGCACTGGAGCGAGTACTGGCAGAGCGGCCGCACCGAGATCATGACGGTCGACACCGCCCAGGGGCCGGTGACCTTCGATCCCGGGAAGGCGTGGACGTCCTTTTTCACCACGTTCCAGGACGGCGCGCGCCTGATCGACCTGGCGACCGGCGGCGGTCAGGTGGCCCGGCTCGGCCACGCGGCAGCGGTCGCCGCCGGCAAGTCGCTCGACATCGTGGGGGTGGACTATGCCGATCTCGGTCCCAACGCCGGCGACCTGGCGCCGGGCCTGCGGCTGATGGGCGGCGTCCCGCTCGAGCGGTTGCCGTTCCCCGACCGGTCCTTCGACGGCGCGTCGTCGCAGTTCGGAATCGAGTATGCCGACGTCCGCCTGGCGATCGGCGAGGTGGCGCGGGTCCTGAAGCCCGATGCGCGGGCGAGATTCCTGATCCACCACACCGAGAGCGCGGTCAGCCGCGCCGCTGTCGCCCAGACGACGGCGCATGATCGGGTCCTGCCGGACGACGCCGCGATCCAGAAGGCGCGGCGCGCGTTCGGCGCGCACCTGAAGCGGCTGCCGCCCGCCGGGGTGAGGGCCGCGGAGGACGCCTTCCGCGAAGCCGTCCGTCGCGCTGCGGCGCGGCTCGAGCCGTCCGACGCCTTCCAGCCTGCGCGCTATCACGTCGATTACCTGGCCGACCTTGCCGGGGGGCTCGCGCGCTACGAGCCGAAGAGCGCCTTGGCGAGGTTGGACGTGTTCGAGGCAGGCGTGGCCGCCTGGCGGCAACGCCATCGGAACCAGATCAAGGTCGCCCTCGACCGCGGGGGCCTGGACGCCTTCCTGCAGCGCAGCGCCGGGAAGGGGCTGGAGACCGTCGATGCGGCCGCCGAACACGACGAGCGTGGCGCCCTGATCGCGTGGCGGGTGGACCTCCGAAGGAACTGACGCCCGACCGCGTCGTCCGAGTCGGAAGCCGAAGCTCAAAAGAAAGGGGCGGTGGATCGCTCCACCGCCCCCATCTCATTCCGTATCCGCAGTCTTAGAAGTCGGCGGTCAGGCCGACGAACAGGTAGCGGCCGAACGCGTCGTAGACCTGCGGCCAGGTGTTGCCGTTGCAGGGCCCGGTCGGGCAGTTCGACGAACCCGTGAGCGGCGGATCCACGTCGAAGACGTTGTTCACGCCGGCGCGGAAGTTGAGGTTGTCGCGCATCGTCCAGGACGCCGTCAGGTCGAAGTAGTCACGCGACTTCAGGACGCGGTCCGACTCGTACTGGATGCCGGTGTTGTTGAGCGCCGGGTGATCGTCGAACGCGTCGAGCGTCACCTTCGAGAAGTGGCGCCATTGCACCGACAGCGAGAAGTCCTTGAACCAATCGCCGTACTCGAACGGCGTGGTCCAGGTCAGGCGGGCCTTGTGACGCCATTCGGGGTTCGGAGCCGACAGGCCGCCGGACACCGAGCAGATCGAGCCGTAGAGGCCGGCGCAGTCGAAGGCTTCGTCGCCCGGCAGGTTCTGGACCTTCAGCGTGTCGAGATAGGTCCCGACGAAGTTGAAGTTCAGGCCGCCGCCGTTCGAGATGCCCATGTCCTCGAGGTCCATCCGATAGCCGGCGCTGACGTCGAAGCCGGTGGTGGACAGCGAGCCGGTGTTCAGGGTCGTGTCGACCACGAAGCCGGTGTTGTCGAGCCAGAGCGAGCCGTTGGCCGGGTCGCGGTTGACCAGGTTGCAGAAGAACGGGTCCAGGGTGTCCAGGCACCGGTTGATGATGGTGTCGGCGCCGATGCCGGCGATGAAGTCCTTCACCTTGATGTCGAAGTAGTCGACCGAGATGTTGAAGCCCGGCAGGAAGTCCGGCTGCCAGACGACGCCCACGGTGTAGGTGTCGGCGGTTTCCGGATCCAGGTTCGGGTTGCCCCCGATCAGGCCGTTGTACTGGTTGGCCGGGTTGGCTTCGATCGCCAGCACCTGGGCCGCGGTCAGGTTGAACGCCTGGGCGCAGCGGGCCACCAGCGCGTCGCCCGGATTCAGGCTAGCGCAGGGGTCCTGCGTGCCGTCCAGGACGACGTTCTGCGGGCTGAACAGCTCGAGGACGTGCGGCGCGCGGACGGCGCGGTTGTAGCCGCCGCGGACCCGCAGGCCGTCGATCGGTTCCCAGTCGCCGGCGATCTTGTAGGTCTCGGTGGTGTCGATCGTCGAGTAGTCCGAGTAGCGGAACGCCAGCTCGAGGGTCAGGTTCTTCGCGAACGGCATGTCCTGCACGAGCGGGATGCGGGCTTCGGCGAACAGCTCGTAGACGTCGAACGAGCCGTTGACCGGCGGGTTGGCGCCGCCCGAGCCGTTCAGGTCGCCCGAGGACGAGATGAAGTCGGCGGCGAAGTCGAGGGTCTCGCGGCGGTATTCCGCGCCGATCGACACGCCCACGCCGTCGTTGGCCCACGGCGACTTCACACCGTAGTCGGTGAGGTCACCGCCCAGGTTGAAGTTCACGATGCGCTCGAACAGGTTGCCGTTCTGCGTCGAGGGGGTCTCCAGGAAGTCGAGCGCCGCCTGGGTGACGCCGCCAAGCTGGAAGATGTTGTAAGGCACGCAGGCCGCATTGCCGCTGGCGCAGACCGGGCCGTTCGGACCCTGGACGACATTCAGCGCCTCATTGATGGCCGACGTCCGGAAGAAGCCGGTCTGGGTCTGGTTGAACGACACGCGACCGTATTGCATCGCGAAGTCGTAGTTCCAGTTGTCGTTCAGGTCGCCCTTCAGGCCGACGACGTAGCGGTACTGCTGGTGTTGCGTCTTGCCCTGACGGCCGCCGCCTTCCACGTTCCGGCGGGCGACGATGCCCGTGAACGTGCCAGCGGGGTTGCTGAGGCAGGTGCCGCCGCCGACCGCCGGCATTCGGTCGCGCTGCTGGTCGGACAGGAAGGCGTTGGCGCAGTTGATCGAGAAGGTGCCGGCGAACACGCCGCCCGGCGCGATCTGGTACGTGGACGTGTCGTCCATGAACATGACGTCCATGTACGCGGTCGCCCAGTCGGCGACCTCGTACTCGGCGAAGGCGCCCAGCACGTAGCGGTCGTCGGGACGCTGGTAGTAGTTGGACGGGCCGTAGTTGTAGACGTCGCGCGAAGCCACGCGGGTGCGGAAGGTGTTACCGGGGCCGGTGATGTCGACGATCTGGTTGCCGACGCGCGCCGGGAAGGCCGTGCCCGAGCCGCCGCAACCGAACTGCGTGAAGTCCGGGGTGCCGGAGAACAGCGAGCACGACGAGTAGTCGCGGTTGCCCTGCAGGATCGGCTCGACGTGGCGGTAGCCGGCGTAGGCGGTGACGTTGCCCTTGCCGTCCGGCGAGTTGACGCCGATCACCAGGGTCACCTGGCTCATCTCGCCGTCGCGGACGTTGTCCTTCGGCAGCTGGAAGAACTCCGGGCTGGCGGCGTTCTGCTGGGCCGAACGCACGATGTCGGCGACCGAGTTGCCGTTGTCGTGCTGGTAGAGGCCGTACTGCGCGTCGACGCGCACGCCCTCGAAGTTGCGCGTCATGATGAAGTTCACCACGCCGCCCACGGCGTCGGCGCCGTACACGGCCGAGGCGCCGCCCGTCAGCACGTCAACGCGCTGGATCAGGGCCGAGGGAATGAAGTTGATGTCCGCGGCCAGCGAGCCGCCCAGGGTGTTGGGCGTGCCGGGCATCAGGCGGCGGCCGTCGATCAGGACCTGCGTGCGGGTCGCGCCCAGGCCGCGCAGGCTGATGGTCGCCGTGCCGGTCGAGCCGTTGGAGAGCGCCGAACCCTGGGCCGCGAAGGCCTGGGGCAGCGAGTTGATCATGTCTTCGACGCGGGTCACGCCCGTCGCCTTGATTTCCGCGGCGCTCACCGCGGTCACGGGGCTGACGCTCTCGAGGTTGGGCGACGGGATGCGCGTGCCGGTGACGACGACTTCGGAGACTTCCTCCGCCGCGGTCTGGGCAGCCGCCTGCGACGTGAGACCCATCAGGGCAGCGCCGCAAATCATAGAAGACGCCAGAAGGCGTTCCCGCATGGATTTGAATTTCACGGTCTAGATCCTCCAGCGGTCCTGCCTCGAGGGGCGGCCGCTCCCCACAAAAAGAGATCGGTCCCGGAAACGGTCGGTCTCCGGTTACGGCGGAGTTACGAACCACAGGGAGGGTCGGTCAACGAACATTAGCGGTAGGCAATGTTTCGGGCGCCCACCTGTCGCATTCTGGTCACAGATTGCCGCACCGACGGTGATTTCGGGCAAGGTTTCGTCAAGGAATATGACAGCGAGCAGACCGTTCGTCGCAAGCGCTTGTGTCGCGAATCCCACATTCAGCAGCCGCCAGCACCGTTTGTCGCCGGAATCATCCCGGCCGTTGCGCGCCCAGCCGTCCGACGCCTAATGAAACGGGCCTGTCAGGAGCATTCGGACCCGCACATGATCATGCCGCGCCTCGTTCTCGCGCTCAGCCTGCTGGCCGCCGCTGCGGCCTCCACCGTTGCGTTCGCCCAGCCGAAGGGCGAGGGCCGCTCCCAAATGCTGCAGGAACTGGTCGATTGCCGGAAACTCACCGACGATGCGGCCCGCCTCGCCTGCTACGACAAGGCGTCGGCCAGCCTCGATCAGGCCGAGCAGAAGGGCGACATCGTCGTGGTCGACCGCGAACAGGCCCGCAAGGTCCGGCGCCAGGCGTTCGGCTTCTTGCTCCCCTCCATCTCCCTGTTCGAGAAGGGCGAGACCCAGGAGGAGCTTGAGAACGTCGCCTCTCAGGTCGACGCCGCCCGGATGAACGGCGCAAGCAAATGGGTGATCCAGCTCAAGGAAGGCGGCGGCACCTGGGTCCAGGTCGACGACAAGGACCTGCACAAGACCCCGAAGTCAGGCATGCCCGTCACGATCCGCAAGGCCGCCCTGGGCAGCTTCATGATGTCGATCGACGGCGGCGGCGGCTTCCGGGTCCGGCGGGTGGAGTAGTCCCTACCCCGCTGCGAAGTGGATTGCCCTCCGAGCGTCATCACCTGTCCTTCGGATCGATGGCGTCTCTTAGGCCATCGCCGATGAAATTGAAGCACATCAGGGTCAGTACCATCACCAGCGACGGGAACACGAGCAGCCAGGGCGCGAGCTCCATGTCAGAGGCGCCGCCGGCGATGAGCGTGCCCAAGGACGCCATCGGCGGCTGCACCCCCAACCCCAGGAAGCTCAGGAAGCTCTCGGCCAGGATGACCGCGGGGATCGTCAGCGTCACGTAGACCACGACGGGACCCAGGAGGTTGGGGACGATATGCCGCGCGATGATCGCCGCGCGCCCCAGGCCGGCGGCGCGGGCGGCCTCGACGAACTCCTTGTTCTTGAGGGTCAGGGTCTGGCCGCGGACGATCCGGCTCATGGTCAGCCACTCGACCGCGCCGATCGCGACGAAGATCAGCACGATGTTTGACCCGAAGGTCACCATCAGCAGGATCACGAAAAAGATGAAGGGCAGCGAGTAGAGCACGTCGACGATCCGCATCATCGCCTCGTCCACCTTGCCGCCCACGTAGCCGGCCACCGCGCCCCAGACGACGCCGATCACCAGCGAGACGAAGGTGGCCACCAGGCCGATGGCGAGCGAGACGCGCAGGCCGGTGAGGAGGCGGACCAGCAGGTCGCGGCCCAGCGCGTCCGACCCCAGCAGGTGGCCGCCTACCAGCGGAGCCAGCCAGACGTCGTCCTTGTCCACCTGGTCGTAGGCGAACGGGCTCAGCAGCGGTCCCACCACCGCCAGAAGCACCAGCACCGCCAGCGTCACCATGCTGGCCACCGCCGCCTTGTTACGCAGCAGGCGCCGCCCCGCGTCATCCCACAGGCTGCGGCCCTTCACGGCGGCCGCCTGCGGGCGGCGGCTGCCCTCGGTGACGTAGGCGCTCATGCCAGCCTCACCCGCGGATCCAGCGCCGCGTAGAGCAGGTCGGCGACCAGGTTCAGCAGCAGGATCAGGGCGGCGTAGAGGATCACCATGCCCATCACCACGGTGTAGTCGCGCTGCAGGGCGCTGATGACGAAGAACTTGCCGAGCCCCGGCAGGTTGAAGATCTTCTCGACCACCAGCGAGCCGGTGATCAGGCCTGCGCAGGCGGGGCCCAAATAGCTGACCAGCGGCAAGATCGCGGCCCGGAGCGCATGCTTGCGCACGATCAGCCCCTCGGGGAGCCCCTTCGCCCGCGCCGTGCGGATGTAGTTCGAGTTCAGCACCTCGATCATCCCGGCCCGCGTCAGCCGCGAGATGATGGCGATCTGCGGCAGCGCCAGCACCGTCACCGGCAACACCAGGTTGGGCAGCGCCCCGTCGTTCCAGCCGGCGGTCGGCAGCCAGCCCAGCTTGGAGGCGATCGCCAGCACCAGCAGCGGCGCGGTCACGAAGGTGGGGATGCAGACGCCCAGGATCGCTACCGCCATCACCGCGTGGTCGGTCGCCCGGTTCTGCCGCAGCGCCGCCATCACGCCCAGGCTGACCCCCACGACCGAGGCGATGGCGATGGCCGACAGCCCCAGCTTCAGCGAGACGGGGTAGTTCTCCTTCAGGATGTCGAGCACCGACTTGTCGCGGTACTTCAGCGACGGCCCCAGGTCGCCGCGCACGACGCCGCCCAGGTAGTCCGCGTACTGCTGGGCGAGCGGCTTATCCATGCCGTACTGCGCAAGCACGTTGGCCTCGATCTCGGGCAGCAGCTTACGGTCGCTGTCGAACGGGCTGCCGGGCGCGGCGCGCATCATGAAGAAGGCTGCCGTGATCACCAGGAACAGGGTGGGTACTGCGACCAGGAGGCGCCGGCCGATGAAGCGGAACATGGCGCGGAAAGGGTCTCCGGGAACGGCTCGGGACGAGCCGGACCTTGCGAAGGTTCCACCCACCCCCGATGATGTCAACGAAGCCAGCCCCTCCCCGCACGAGTACCCCCAATGAGCGATTTTCGACGCGTCACCGACGACTTCACCACCGCCCCGCAGATCAGCCTGGCCGACGTGGCCGAGGCGGCCCGGTTGGGTTTCCGGACGGTGATCAACAACCGCCCCGACGGCGAAGCCCCCGACCAGCCGTCCAGCGCCGAGATGGAAGCCGCCGCGAAGGCCGCTGGTCTCGCCTACCACCACATCCCGGTCACCGGCGGCCCGACCCCGGCGCAGGTGGAACAAACCCGCGAACTGCTCGCCACCGTGGAGGGCCCGGTGCTGGCTTTCTGCCGCTCGGGCACGCGCTCGATCGTCACCTGGTCGCTGGCCCAGGCCACCTCGGGCGCGCGGCCCCGCGACGAGCTGATCAGCCTGGGCCGCGCCGCCGGCTACGACCTCTCGGGCGTGCTCGGCGGATGATCCCCTACGTCCGCGACATCGACATCGAGTACGGCCGCTGCGATCAGGTCTCGCCGCTGATCCGGCGGGTCACGGCCAACAACCCCGGCCCGTTCACCTTCAAGGGCACCGGCACCTACATCGTCGGCGAAGGCGAGGTCGCGGTCATCGACCCCGGCCCCGACGACGCGGCGCACCTCGAGGCGATCCTGGACGCGGTGAAGGGCGAGACCGTCACCCACATCCTGATCACCCACCACCACTCCGACCACTCACCGCTCGCCGGGGCGCTGAAGGCGGCCACGGGCGCGACGATCTACGGCTGCGCCGTGGCGTCCCATGACGAGGACGACGGCGGGGTGAAGATGGAGGCCGGCCACGACCTCTCCTTCAAGCCCGATGTCAGCCTCTGCGGCGGCGGCCAGGTGCTCTCCGGCCCCGGCTGGACGATGGAGGCCATCGCCACGCCCGGGCACACGTCCAACCACATCTGCTTCTCGCTGCGGGAAGAGAACGCCTGCTTCACCGGCGACCACATCATGGGCTGGTCCACCACGGTGATCACCCCGCCCGACGGCGACATGACCGACTACCTCGGCAGCCTCGCCGACATCCGGGCCCGCGAGTTCGACGTCCTCTGGCCGACCCACGGCCCGCCGATCCGCGACGTCGACCGCTTCATCCAGGCCTACATCGACCACCGCCAGGAACGCGTCGACCAGATCCTGGGCGCCCTGAAGGCTGGCCCGGCCAGGATCCGCGACCTGGTCCCCACCCTCTACGCCGATGTCGACTCACGCCTGCACCCGGCGGCGGCCCGCTCCATGCTGGCGGCGATGATCCACCTCGTGCGCAAGGGCCAGCTGGCGGCGGACGG
>NZ_DASWTE010000322.1:0-23011 GCF_036402295.1 Phenylobacterium sp. | reverse complement strand
GCCCTGCTGGGTCACCTGGCGGACCTGGTCGATGACGTCGTCCACCTGGCTGAAGCCGCCCTTGGTGACGGGCTTCACCTCGACCGGCGGGTCGATCAGGCCGGTGGGGCGGATCACCTGCTCGGCGAAGACGCCGCCGGTGCGCTCCATCTCCCACGGGCCGGGCGTGGCCGAGACGAAGACGCTGTCCGGCCGCATGGCATCCCACTCCTCGAACTTGAGGGGGCGGTTGTCGATGCAGGAGGGCAGGCGGAAGCCGTACTCGGCCAGGGTGAACTTGCGGCGGTAGTCGCCCCGGTACATGCCGCCGATCTGTGGCACCGTCTGGTGGCTCTCGTCGATGAAGAGCAGCGCGTTGTCCGGGATGTACTCGAAGAACGTCGGCGGCGGCTCGCCCGGGCGGCGGCCGGTGAGGTAGCGGCTGTAGTTCTCGATGCCGGCGCAGCTGCCGGTGGCCTCGATCATCTCGATGTCGAAGGTGGTGCGCTGCTCGAGGCGCTGGGCTTCCAGCAGCTTGCCGTTGGCGACCAGCCAGTCGAGGCGTTCCTTCAACTCGCTCTTGATCTGGTTGATGGCCTGGCGGAGCGTCGGGCGCGGCGTCACGTAGTGGCTGTTGGCGTAGATCTTCACGCCCTGCAGGTCGGCGGTCTTCTTGCCGGTGAGCGGATCGAACTCGGTGATGCTTTCGATCTCGTCGCCGAACAGCGAGATGCGCCAGGCGCGGTCCTCGTAGTGGGCCGGATAGATCTCCAGGGTGTCGCCGCGCCGGCGGAAGCTGCCGCGCTCGAAGGCCTGATCGTTGCGCTTGTATTGGAGGGCCACCAGATCGGCCATGAGCTTCTTCTCGTCGATCCGGTCGCCCGGGGTCAGCGAGAAGGTCATGGCCGAATAGGTCTCGACCGAGCCGATGCCGTAGATGCAGGAGACCGAGGCCACGACGATGACGTCGTCGCGCTCGAGGATCGCGCGGGTGGCCGAGTGGCGCATCCGGTCGATCTGCTCGTTAATCGAGGAGTCCTTCTCGATGTAGGTGTCGGTCCGCGGCACGTAGGCCTCGGGCTGGTAGTAGTCGTAGTAGCTGACGAAGAACTCGACGGCGTTGTCCGGGAAGAAGCTCTTGAACTCGCTGTAGAGCTGGGCGGCCAGCGTCTTGTTGGGGGCGAGGATCAGGGCGGGACGCTGGGTCTCCTCGATGATCTTGGCCATGGTGAAGGTCTTGCCCGACCCGGTGACGCCCAGGAGGACCTGTTCGTGCTCGCTGGCCTCGATCCCGGCCACGAGCTCGGCGATGGCGGTCGGCTGGTCGCCGGCCGGGGCGTAGGCGCTGGAGAGCTTGAACTTGCGCCCGCCCTCGCTCTTCTCCGGGCGCACCGGTCGGTGCGGCTTCCAGAGCATGGGCATGGTGTTCTCGTCGTAGTCGAACGCGGCCGACATGTCGGACACGCCGGACGGCGCGGAGGGGGCGGGCATGGCGTGCAAGTTAGGCGCTCCGGGCAGGGTTCGCCACCTCTCTGCGCCGGGTCTGCTGACAGCAGAGTGTCAGCAGCTTCGTGCGCTTGCGGTGAGAAGGGTGACGCGGCGGTGGCTTGCGGGCGCAGGCGGTCCAATACAATGTAAACGCACGTTGAAGGAGACGCCCCCGTGAAGACCCGCATCACCGAACTCTTCGGCATCGAGCATCCGATCATCCAGGGCGGGATGCACATGGTGGGCTACGCCGAGATGGCGGCCGCGGTCTCGAACGCGGGCGGGCTCGGGATCATCACCGGGCTGACGCAGGGCACGCCGGAGAACCTCGCCAAGGAGATCGCCCGCTGCCGGGAGATGACCGACAAGCCGTTCGGCGTGAACCTGACCTTCCTGCCGGCCGTGACGCCGCCGGACTATCCGGGCTTCGTCGAGGCGATCATTAAGGGCGGGATCAAGATCGTCGAGACGGCGGGCAACAACCCGCAGAAGTGGCTGCCGGCGCTGAAGGAGAACGGGATCAAGGTGATCCACAAGTGCACCTCGGTCCGCCACTCGCTGAAGGCTGAGGCGATCGGCTGCGATGCGGTCAGCGTCGACGGCTTCGAGTGTGGCGGGCATCCGGGCGAGGACGACGTCGGCAACTGGGTGTTGCTGCCCCGCGCCGCCGAGGAACTGAAGATCCCCTTCGTGGCCTCGGGCGGCTGCGCCACCGGCAGTCAACTGGTGGCGGCGCTGGCGCTCGGCGCCGAGGGCATGAACATGGGCACCCGGTTCATGGCGACCGTCGAGGCCCCGATCCACCAGAACGTGAAGGACGCCATCCTGGCCGCGAACGAGTTGGACACGCGGCTGATCATGCGGCCGCTGCGCAACACCGAGCGGGTGCTGACCAACGCCGGCGTGGAGCGGCTGCTCAAGAAGGAGCGGACCCTGGGCGACAAGATCACCTTCGCCGACATCGCCCCGGAAGTGGCGGGCGTCTATCCGGCGATCATGAAGAAGGGCGAGATGGACGCCGGCGGCTGGAGCTGCGGCATGGTCGTGGGGCTGATCCACGATGTGCCGACGGTGCAGGAGCTGATCGACCGGATCATGGCCGAGGCTGACGAGATCATCACGCGCAGGCTCACCGGCTTCCTGGGCGCGGCGCGGGTGGCCGTCGCGGCGGGCTGACAGCCGGCGCTGGGCGTGGAAGAACTCTCACGCATGAGCGTGCAGAGTCTTCCCGCCTGGATGTACACCGACGAGGCGTTCTTCGAGCGCGAGCGGCGGACCATCTTCCGCACGTCGTGGCAGGTGGTCTGCCACCTGAACGACATCCCCGAGGCGGGCGACTACCAGGCCTTCGACTTCCTGGGCGAGCGGGTGCTGACCGTGCGCGGGGACGATGGCGAGGTGCGCAGCTTCCACAACGTCTGCCGGCACCGCGCCTCGCGGCTGGCGGACGGGAACCAGGGCAACTGCGGCCACCGGATCGTCTGCCCCTACCACGCCTGGAGCTACCGGCTGGACGGACGGCTGGCGAATGTGCCGCCATGGCAGGGGTTCGAGGGGCTGGAGCCGGACGAGCTGGGCCTGAAGCCCATCGAGCAGGAGATCTTCCTGGGCTTCATCTTCGTGCGCTTCGAATCCGGACTGCCCAGCGTGGCCGAGATGTTCGCGCCCTATGCGGAGGAGCTAGCGCCGCACTGCCCGGCCGACCTGCAGCCGCAGGGCCGCGTGACGCTCCGGCCCCGGCCGGTGAACTGGAAGAACATCGGCGACAACTACTCGGACAGCCTGCACATCCCGGTCGCACACCCGGGGCTGACGCGGCTGTTCGGGACCAGCTACGGCATCGAGGCCGCGCCCTGGGTCGACAAGATGTGGGGCGACATCGTGGAGAAGCCGTCCGCCAACTGGGTGGAGCGGAACTACCAGGCGCTGCTGCCGAAGTTCGACCACCTGGAGGGCCGCGAGCAGCGGCGGTGGAACTATTACAAGCTCTGGCCGAACGTGGCGTTCGACGTCTATCCCGACCAGATCGACTTCATGCAGTTCATCCCGATCTCGGCCACCGAGACGGTGATCCGCGAGATCGCCTACGTCCGGCCCGACGCGCGGCGCGAGGTGAAGGCCGCCCGCTATCTCAACTGGCGGATCAATCGCCAGGTCAACGCGGAGGACACGGTGCTGATCCGCCGCGTGCAGGAAGGGATGGAGAGCTCCGGCTACGAGACGGGGCCGCTGGGTCCGTCCGAGGTGTGCCTGAAAGGCTTCGCCGAGAAGATGGCGATGTTCATCCCAGAGGCGCGGGCGGCTGCTGAATAGGCGCTCCTAGATCTCCACCACCAGCTTCTCCAGCCCCCGGAACCCCGGCAGGGCGCGGTAGGTCAGCTCCTGGTCGGCGAGCTTCAGGTTCGGGAAGCGCTCGAAGAGCTTCCACAGCGCGACCTGGCCTTCCATGCGGGCCAGGGGCGCGCCGATGCAGATGTGGGCGCCGCCGCCGAAGGCCATGTGGGGCGTGTGCTTGCGCGCGATGTCGAAGCGCTCGGGGTCGTCGAAGACGGTCGGGTCGCGGTTGGCGGCGCGCAGCAGGCTGATGAGCGCCTCCTTGGGCTGGATCGCCTCGCCTCCGAGTTCCATGGCGTGCGAGGCCACGCGGCCGGTCATGGTGATGGGCGGGTCCCAACGCAGCACCTCCTCGATCGCCGCGGCGATGAGCTTGGGGTCGGCGCGCAGCTTGGCGAGCTGGTCCGGGTGGGTGAGGAAGGCGCGCACGCCGTTGCCGATCAGGTCGGTGGTGGTGAGGTTGCCGCCGACCAGCAGGCCCTGGAGGTTGACGCTGATCTCGTCGTCCGAGAGCTCGGCGCCGGCGGCCTGCAACTGGACCATGTCGGTGATCAGGTCGTCCTTCGGGTTGGCGCGACGGTCCGCCATCGCCTCGGCGAAGAAGCTGGTGAGGGCGTCTCCCGCCGCCAACAGCGCCTGCTCCTGCTCGGGCGTGCGGAGGGCGTTCAGGACGTGGATGATGCCCTCGGACCACTCGCGGAACTCGCGCAGGCGGCCCTTCTCGATGCCGAGCACGGCGGCGATCACCAGGATCGGCACCGGCACGCCGTAATCAGCGATGACGTCGAAGGACGGCCGAGACGCCAGCCCGTCCAGCACCTCGTCAACGATCGCCTCGACCTGCGGCTTAATCTTCGCGGCGCGCTTATAGAAGGCCTGGGTTAGGGGGCCGCGGACGCGGGCGTGGTCGGGATCGTCCATGAACAGGATCGACTGCGGCCGCTCGCCCGAAACGTCCGAGACGCGGGAGAAGACGGCGCGCGGGTTGCCGCGGGCCGGGTTCCGCCAGAGGCCGCGGTCGTTCACGACCGAACGGACGTCGTCGTAGCTGGACAGGACGACGGACTCGAGCACCGGGTCGTGATGGACCGGGCAGCGCTTCTGCAGGTCGGCGAGCCGCGGGTAGGGATCGGCGCGGAAGTCCGGGTCGATCTCCATGATCTGGAAGCCGGTCGGCAGGTCCTGCTCGGGCGCCTTCGTCTCGGACATGGGTTCCTCCTGATCGGCGTTCAGTCAGCGCCGACCGCGGCCCTGGCGCAAGCCCTACTTCCGGGCGTCGAGCCAGTCGCGGATGGTCCGGTTCACCTGGGCGGCGGCGTCGTGCTGCACGAAGTGGGCGGCATGCGGGAACATCACGATGGTGGTGTCGGCGTCGACGTGGTTCCAGGTGCCCGAGTGGCCGGCGGCGTTGAGGGCGGTGTCCTTCATGCCGTGGATCACCAGCACCGGGACCTTGATGCGCGGCGGCGCGGGCGGCGGGGCGGCGGTCTGGCCGACGCCGCGGGGATAGTTGGCACGGTAGTAGTTCATCATCCCGGCGAAGTCGGAGCGCTTGAAGGCCTCGACATAGTCGGGCCTGGCGGCGGGGTCCTTCACCCAGCCGGCCAAGCCCTCGGCGGTGAGGTTCTTCTCCGAGCCCTCCTGCTGGAAGTTGCGGGCGTACTGGCTGTTCTTCTGCTGGTCGGCGTTGGTGGCCATCTCGCGGGCCATGCCGGTGGGGTGGGGCACACTCATGATGACGAGCTTGTTGACCAGGTCGGGCCGGAAGAAGGTGGTCTGCCAGGCGATGGCGGCGCCCCAGTCGTGGCCGACTATCGTGGCGTTCTTCTCGCCCTCGGCGGCGATGACGGCGGCCACGTCGCCGATCAGGTTCGGCATGGCGTAGGCGGCGACACCCTGCGGCTTGTCCGAGAGGTTGTAGCCGCGGGTGTCGAGGGCGGCGGTGCGGTAGCCGGCCTTGTTGAGCTCGGCCATCAGCGGCTTCCAGGTGGCCCAGTAGTCGGGAAAGCCGTGGATCAGCACCACGAGCGGGCCCTGCCCTTGGGCGACGTAGTGGATCTTCACGCCGTTGTTGGTCGCGTACTTGTCGGCGGCGTGCGCCGCGGTCGACAGCATCAGCGCGGCGGCGAAGGCGAGCGCGGCCCGGATCATCGGCGTGTCCTCTATGTGTTTACACTGTAGATAACAGGTCCAGGCCGACCGCGGGAGGTTCAGGCGGGCCCAAGAGGGCACGTCGTCAATCAGCGTGCGTTCCCCGGCCAGAATGCTACTCCTGCGATATGCCGGCGCTTCGCGACGCGTACATCACCGGGACCGGAGTCTCGCTCCCCGGCCTGCCCGTGGGCGTAGACCGGATGGAGGATTTCCTCGGCCGCATCGGCGGTCGGGACAGCCTGCTGGGCCGGCGCGCGCTGCGCTGGAACGGCGTCGAGACGAGGCACTATGCGCTGGGAACCGACGGCGTTCCCTACACGTCCAACGCGGGCATGACCGCCGAGGCTGTGCGAGGCGCCCTGGAGGCGGCGGGACTTGGCCGCGAGGACCTGAGCTTCCTCGCGGCGGCGACGACGCAGGGCGACTATCTCGTGCCGGGCCACGCGGCCGCGGTGCACGGTGAACTGGGCGGCGGTCCGTTGGAGATCGCGAGCTTCCAGTCGGTCTGCGGCTCGTCGCTCATGGCTGCGAAGGCGGCCTGGCTGCAGGTGCGGGCCAACGAGCATGACGTGGCCGTTTCGTGCGCAGGCGAATTCTCGTCGCGGTGGTTCCGTCCCGAGTTCTACCAGGGGACTTCGCTGGTCGACGCCAAGGGGCGGTTGCGCGCGGAGGCCGACTACCTGCGCTTCACCCTGTCGGACGGCGCTGGGGCGGTGGTCATGGAGCCGAAGCCGCGGCCGGATGGCCGATCGCTGCGGGTGGAATTCGTAGACCTGGTCTCGCTGGCGGGACGCTTCGATCCCTGCATGTGGGCCGGAGCCCCGGTGGAAGCCCGCGCCGACCCGCTCGCGACCTGGAGCCACGTCGGCCCGCCGGCCGCGCACGCCGCCGGCGCCGTGGCGCTGCTGCAGGACTTCGAGCTGCTGAAGCGTGTGATCCGGGCCTGGGTGGGCGTCTATCTGGAGAAGGTGGACCAGGGGCGGATCCAGCCCGCCGAGGTGGACCACCTGCTCTGTCACTACTCGGCCCGCTCGCTGCGCGAGGAGATCGTGAGCCTGCTGGAGAAGACGGCCGGGATGGTCCCGGAAGAGAAGTGGTTCTCGAACCTGGCCGCCGTGGGCAACATAGGCTCGGCGTCGATCTGGGTCATGCTGGACGCCTTCCTGAAGACCGGGCGGCTGAAACGGGGCGAGAAGGTGCTGTGCGTGGTGCCTGAGAGCGGGCGGGCCTTCGTGGGCTTCATGCTGCTGGAGGCCGTATGAGCGACGCAGCCGACGTCCTGCGCCGCCTGACGGTGGTGTTCGCCGACTTCGAGGGGCGGCTCGAGGCGACGCCGCTGATCCGGAAGCTGACGCGCGGGCGCTTCTCGCTGGAGGACTACCGCGCCTTCCTGATCGGCCTGCGCCAGCAGGTGAAGGACGGGGCGCTGTGGATGTCGCGCGCGGCGTCCAACATCGACGAAGCGCATCTGGAGCTGCGCTCGAAGCTGATGCGGCATGCGGTGACCGAGCACCGCGACTTCCGCCTTCTCGACGCCGACTACGTGGCCGCCGGCGGCGCGCGGGAGGAGATCGAGACCGCGCCCAAGAACATCGGATCCGAGGCGCTCTCGGCGTGGATGTTCCACGAGGCGTCGAAGCCCAATCCGTTCGGCCTTCTGGGCGCGATGTGGATCATCGAGGGTCTGGGCTCGATCAAGGCGGCCGAATGGGGCGCGCTGGTGCGCGATCGGCTCTCCTTGCCCGACGAGGCCGTGCGGTTCCTGCTGTATCACGGCGAGAACGACGCCGAGCATATCGGCGAGTTCGAGGCCATGCTGGGGCTGGTCCTGCCCGATCCGGCCGTGGCCGCACGGATCGTGCGCACGGCTGAGGTCACGGCGCGTCTCTATGCGTTGCAGATCGAGGAGATCACCGGGTGAGCGAGCGCGCGTTCGATCTCGCCGACTACGACCCGCGCGACCCGGACCCGTGGCTCGCGCTCTATCTCGACAACTCGCTGCCCATCGACCCCGGGGCCAAGATGGCGCTGCTGCGCGGCAACCGCAGCTGGTCGCGGCGCTGGATGTTCCCGGTGGTGCGGCCGGCGGTGTTCGCCTTCTTCCTGCTCGTGAAGATCCTCAGGGGCCTGTCGCCGCATCACCCCAACCTCAACGGACTGCTGCACCGGTTGATCCACTGGGGCCTGAAGGTGTTCTGCACGCCGGACGCCAACACGCTGATCCTGCGGCACTTCCATATCGGCACGGAGTTGCTGGCGTTCATCAAGGCCAACGCGGGGCCGGTCGACGTCGAGACCGTGCCGCTGCGGCCGCGGACGCTGAAGGACCTGGAGGACAACGTGTTCCTCCAGCACGACCTGAACGTCTTCAACTTCATCATCCAGCTGAACGCCTCGTTGCGGGCGCAGGGGCGTGACCTGGTTCCCGTGGACCGGGTCGACTTCTCGCCGATCTCGGACGATCCGATCGAGCTGGCGCGGCTGCCGAACGGGCCGCTGAACTTCGCCGACGTGCAGACGGCGATCGAGATCTACACGCCGCTGTATGCGTTGATGCTGCCGCGGGCGGACTTCATCCGCGCGTCGAACAGCCTGCAGCTGGATGAGACGGTGGCGATCTACATCGGCAAGATCCTGGGCACCGACTACCACATGTCGTTCGTGAAGAACGGCCATCCGCTGGTGCCGCTCTCGACCCTGCAGGCTGGCTATCGGCTGATGATGCATGGCCTGGACTGCGAGGCGTTCCATGGCTGGCTGCGGCTGCTGAAGCGACGGCAGGCGCAGGGGCTGCCCCTGGATCCGCGCAACCCGATCGCGGCGTAGCGACCCCGGCGCCTCAACGGTCTACGCAAACTTGCTGTGCGCCACATAGTATGTGCTAGACACTGTGTATCATACAGTGTATGACGCACAGCACGATGCCAAATGACACCGACATCTTCGAGACGCTCCGACTGGAGCTGCGCCGCGGATCGCTGATCCTGGCAGTGCTGGGGCAGCTCAGGTCCGAGCACTACGGCTACACGCTGCGCCATGCGCTGGCCGGCGCCGGGGTCGAGATCGACGAAGGCGCGCTCTATCCGATGCTCCGCCGGCTGGAGACCCAGGGCCTCCTGACCAGCGAGTGGCGCGAGGAAGAGCGGCGCAACAAGCGCTTCTACCGGCTCTCCGATGAGGGCCGCGCCGTCCTCGACCGGCTGGTCGAGGAGTGGACCGGGCTGAACGCCTCGGTCGACGCCATCCTGAGGACGCCCCAATGACCGACCTGATCGAGCGCTACCTCGCGGCCATCGCCCGCGAGCTGCCCGAGGCGCAGCGCGCCGACATCACCGCCGAACTGCGCGACGAGCTGATGTCGGGCGTCGAAGCCAAGGAGGACGGCCTGGGCCGCCCGCTGGAACGCGAGGAACTTGAGAACCACCTCGTCGAGTTCGGGAACCCGCTGCTGGTCGCCGGCCGCTATCGCCGCACCCAGCACCTGATCGGGCCCGAGATGTTCCCGTTCTGGTGGGCGGGCCTGCGCGCCTCGCTGCTGGTGGTCGCCGCGGTCTATCTGGTGCTGGCCTTCATCAGGGTGTTCGCGGGCGGCGAGGCCGACGAGGTCGCGACGCGGGCGTCGGAATCGCTGACGCTGGCCCTGGTCTTCACTTTCGGCGCCGTCACGCTGTTCTGCGCGGCGGTCGAGCGGTGGGGCAAGCCGGGCGTGCTGGCGAGGTGGAAGCCGCGCAACCTGCCGCCGGCGCGGGGCCGCACGAAGGGGCGGTTCGAGATCATGGTCGAGCTCGGCATGGGCTTCGTCGCCCTTCTGTGGTGGACGGGCGTCATCCACTTCCGGAACGTGATGCCGGGCGTGGAGCTGCGCGTGGACCTGGCGCCGGTCTGGACGGCCTACTTCTGGCCGATCCTCGCCTACCTGCTGGGCGAGCTGGCGGTGAACACCCAGGCCCTGCTGCGGCCCGGGCGGGTGAAGCTGAACGCGGGCCTGGCCATCGCCCGCAACCTGGCCGGCGCGGCGATCCTCACGGGCGTCATCCAGGCGGGTCACTTCGTGCTGGTCAGCGCCGACCATATCCAGCCCGACGTGCTGGCGACCCTGCAGACGAACTTCGACCGCGGCTTCCGGGTGGGGATCGGCGTGGCGATCGGAATCTTCCTGTGGCTGGCCGCTTTCGAGGCCTGGCGGCTGCGCCAGTTCGTGCGGTTCAGCGTCGGCCCGTCCTCCAGGCCCGCCTAGAAGGTTCCGTGGCTCACCGCGCTGGCCGCCATGAGCAGCACACCGACCAGAGTGGCCAGGGCGATGATGAGATTGCGCATCCTGCGCTCCCCCGCTTGTCCTCACGGGGAACTACGCAGCAGGGCCGGCGTCAGATGCGGCGGAGCGCCGCAGATCAGGCCTATCGGCGGTCGTTGGTCTTGCTGACCACCACGCCCGCGCCGGCGCCCACGACCGCGCCGATCGGACCCGCGACCACCGCCCCGGCCACGGCGCCGGTGGCAGCCCGCTGCTCCACATTGTGCCCGCAGGCGGAGAGGGCGAGCGCCGCCGCGGCGGCCATCAGAGATGTCAGTGTGCGCATGGATCCTCCAAGGGGGAGAACCCCCGGCCAAGCTTATTGTTCCACTTAAGCTTCCGTGCGGCCAAGATAGAGTAAACGAACATGGTTACAGAAGAAGTTGGAAGAAGTTGAAGTCTAAACTCAGACAAGTGCGAGCTTCCTGAAAAACTCTTATGTTGTCAGAGAGCTACGCTGTTGGCCCGACCTGAGCGGGCCTTGGGCGGCCGCCCAGCGTTAATGCTGCGGCGCAAAAAAGTGTTGCCAGCCACGCTTCCAGCATTCATACACGCTTCACCATTTGCCGTCGCTTGCCCCCAAAACGGATCTCGGGGAGCAGGCCTGCCGGCGGACGCTGCCAGCATGTGCAGGGGCGCCCGGGGCGACACGTGAGTTGGGGGGCAAGTACGCCCTCGCCGCTGAGGACCGTTCCGTTTGCAGTTTTCCGTAAAGGCGCTCGCCAATTGGCGTGGGCCGTTCGGCGCCGTTTTGTCGGGTGCAGGCATGGGCCTGGGCCTGGGCGCCGCCTTCCTGATCTTCGGCATGGCCGGCCACGCGGCCGAACACGCCTATGCCGTCCGGCTGGCCGATGTGGCCGCCAACGGCTACACGGTCTCGCACCTCGAGACCGAAGGCCGCGGCCTGCGCGTCGGCCTGGAGCAATACGGCTTCCAGGGCGCGCTGGATGCAGTGATGGCTCCGGCCCGCGCCGAGAAGGCCCGCCAGAAGACGCCCCGCCGCGCCGACCTCGAGTGCCTGACCACCGCCGTCTACTTCGAGGCCCGGGGCGAGAGCCCGCGCGGCCAGGCCGCCGTCGCCCAGGTCGTCCTGAACCGGGTGAAGCACAAGGCCTTCCCGAAGAGCGTCTGCGGCGTGGTGTTCCAGGGCGCCGGCCGCGCCGGCTGCCAGTTCAGCTTCGCCTGCGACGGATCGATGCGGAAGCGCAAGGAGCTGCTGGCGTGGAACCGCGCCCGCAACGTGGCCGCCCGCGCCCTGGCCGGCGCGGCGCGCGCCGACATCGGGGCGGCGACCCACTTCCACACGACCGCCGTGTCGCCGATCTGGGCGCCACAGATGCTGCGCGTGGCCAACGTGGGCGCGCACGTGTTCTACAAGTTCGCCCCCTACCGCCTGCGCACGGCCCCGGCCGCGCCGCCGGCCGTGGAGCAGGCGCTGCTGACCGCGGGCGCCGCGTCGGGCCCGGCGCCGGAGCTGCGGATCGCGCCCACGATGGAGCAGGCGATCGAGACCTCGCTGGAGCCGGCCTCGCCGGCCGCCGCCGAGGCCACGGCCGCGACGGGCGCCGCCACGCCGGCCGCCGACGAAGCCCGCCTCGCCCCAGCCCAGCCGGCGGCAGGGGCGTCGTAGGCCCTCGGCGCCCTACAGCGCTTCGATCTGGCGGCGCAGGCGCTTGCGGACGAACTCGGGCAGGAAGCGGTTGAGGAAGCCGATCTGGCGGGCCTGGCCACCGACCAGGTGATGCAGGCGGGGCTTGCCGTGGACGGCGGCCCAGACGGCGTCTGAGACGTCCTCGACCGGGTAGACCGGCACCTTCTCGTGGCGCAGCGACACCCGCAGGTCCTCGTTGCCGTGGAAGCGCGCTTTGTCCAGCAGTGGCGTGTCGATGAACCAGGGCATGATGCAGCGGACGCCCACGCCGATGCGGGCGAACTCGCCCTCCAGCGCCTCGGAAAGGCCGCGCACCGCGAACTTGGTGGCCGCGTAGACGGCCATGCGCGGCGGCGCGACGACGCCTGCCACGGAGGCCACGTTGACGACCAGCGCGCCCGGCGTGGCGGCCAGCAGGTCGAAGGCGGCCTGGCAGCCGTTCAGCACGCCCTTCAGGTTCACGTCCACCTGCAGGTCGACCTCGTCGGGAGTCTGGGCCTCGAGGTAGCCGCCCTTGGCGATTCCGGCGTTGTTCATCAGGACGTCCAGCCGCCCCCCGGTGACCTTGGCGAAGGCTTCCAGCTCGCGCTTCCAGCCGCTGCGGTGGCGGACGTCGAGGTTGCAGATGATCCCGTTGGCCGGGCCGATGGCCTGCAGCGCAGCCGTCAGGCCCCGTGTGTCGATGTCGGCCAGGCCCACGAACCAGCCGCCGGCCGCGAAGCGCTTGGCGGTGGAAAGCCCGATGCCGCTGGCCGCGCCGGTGATGAAGATCGCCCGGCGGCCGTCCGCCTGGGCCTTGCTGATCGCCGACATCACGAAACCCCCCATATGCTGCGAAGTTACACCGCCTGCGCCGTGAAGAGGAAAGCCGGATGACGACCGATGCCCGCGAGCAACTGGCCAAGGACCTGCTGGGCGCGCCCTACGGCGGCCTGACTCCCGTGCAGCGAAGCGTGATCGACCTGATCGCCAACGAGGCGCCGACGGGCCTGGATCCGCGGCTGCATCTCGACGAGCGGACCCGCAGCGAGCGGCTGGCCGACCGGGTGGCCTCGGTGGGCGGATCGTGGGGCTTCATCGTCGGGTTCGGCGTGGCGCTGGCGCTGTGGATGGGTTGGAACGTGCTGACCCGGGGGCTCGGCACGGCCTTCGACCCCTATCCCTTCATCTTCCTCAATCTGATCCTGTCAACGTTGGCGGCCGTGCAGGCGCCGATCATCATGATGAGCCAGAACCGCGCCGCGGCCCGCGACCGCGTGGCGGCCGAGCACGACTACATCGTCAACCTGCGCGCCGAGTTGGAGATCATGCACCTGCACGACAAGGTCGATGCGATGCGCAAGCGCGAACTCCTCGGCATCATCAAGCGCCAGAACGAGTCCCTGCGGATCCTGCGCGGGCAGGGGACGGGCGGCTAGGCGCGCGCGGCCCTCCGCAGCGCCTGGGGCGGTTGGCCGAAGGCGCGGAGGAAGGCGCGGCGCATGCGTTCGGGGTCGCCGAAGCCTACGGTCTCGGCGACGCGGTCGATGGGGGCGTGGCCGGTCTCAACGGCGGTGCGCGCGGCCTCCAGGCGCAGGCGCTCGACGGCCTTGGCCGGCGTGGTTCCGGTCTCGGCGGTGAAGGCGCGGGCGAAGTTGCGCGGGCTCATGGCCGCCTGCTCGGCCAGCCGCTCGACGGTGAGCCCTGCGGCGAGGTTGGCGCGCATCCAGTCCATCAGTTCGCCGAAACGGCCGCTGGCCCCGCCCATCTCGACCAGGGCCGAGAACTGCGACTGGCCGCCCGGCCGGCGTTGGTGGACCACCAGCTGCTGGGCGGTGCGCCGGGCGACCTCGGGGCCGAGGTCGTCCTCGATGAGCGCCAGGGTCAGGTCGATGCCGGCGGTGATGCCGCCCGAGGTCCAGACGGCGCCGTCGCGGATGAAGATGCGGTCGGCCTCGAGGCGGATCTTCGGGTAGCGGCGGGCGAAGTGGTCGGTGCGGCTCCAGTGGGTGGTGGCGCGGCGGCCGTCGAGCAGGCCGGCCTCGGCCAGGAAGTAGGCGCCGGAGCAGACGCTGGTGACCCGGCGGGCGTCGGGGGCGGCGCGCTTCAGCCAGTCCACGATCTCGGCGAACTCGCTGAGGGCCTTCGTGGCGTCGCCGCCGGAGACGAGGATGGTGTCCCAGTCGCCTTCCGACAGGCCTTCCGTCGCGAAGCCGGCGCCGGCGCTGGACGGCGTGTGGCCGCCGCCGGGGGCCAGGACGTGGATCTCGTAGGCGCCGGGGCGGAAACGGCTCGCGATATCGAAGGCCGAGATCGGCCCGGCCGCGTCCAGCAGCTGGAAGTTCGGGAACACGACGACGGCGATCTTGCGGGTCATGGCAGAAATTGTGGGAACAATGTCATTTCGGCCAGACCATGCGCCGCCTAGCCTGCGCTCGTCAATTGCAGGAGGCCCTCCATGTCCACGCTCAAGATCCTGTTCGTGCTCTATCCGGGGGTGACCCACCTCGACTTCACCGGCCCGCACCAGGTTCTGTCGCGCGCGCCCGGCTCCGAGACGATCGTGGCCTCGCTGGGCGGCCAGGACATCGAGGCCGAGGGCCTGACGTTCACCAACCTCGCGGATCTCTCGAAGGTCGACCGCTGCGACGTGATCTGCATCCCCGGCGGCTTCGGGACCACGGCGGCGATGCTGGACGAGGCGTTCATGGCGCAGGTCCGACGGCTGGGCGCGGACGCCAAGTACGTGACGTCGGTCTGCACCGGGTCGCTGATCCTGGCGGCGGCGGGCTTCCTGAAGGGCAAGCGGGCGGCCTGCCACTGGGCGTGGCGCTCGCTGCTGGAGCCGTTCGGCGCGATCGTCGGCGAGGAGCGGGTGGTCCGCGACGGCAACACCATCACCGGCGGCGGCGTGACGGCGGGCATCGACTTCGGTTTCGTGATGCTGGAGGAGCTGGCCGGCCGCGACTACGCCGAGGCCGTGCAGCTGGGCCTGGAATATGCGCCCGATCCGCCGTTCCACTCCGGGCGGCCGGAACTGGCGCGGCCCGAGATCCTGGCCCAGGTGAAAGCCCGGATGGCGAGCGCGACCGACAGCCGCTCGGAAGCCGCACTGGAAGCCTCCCGGCGCACGGAGCCGGCGTAAGCGCCCCGGGCTCCGCCCGCGGGTCTAGAAGGCGAATTGACTGCGGAGCGAGACGGCGTCGAGGTCTTCGCCCAGAGACCGCCGCGGCGCACCCGGGCGCCGGCCGCCGCGCGGCGGCCGCGGCGCGCTGGGCGGCGGCTACTTCTTGGGCGCGTAGGCGATCATCTGGATTTCGACGACGCCGTCGTCGGCCAGCAGGCCGGTCGTGCCGACGGCGGTCCAGGCGGGGTGCGGGGGCGGCATGAACTCGTCCTTCGCCTTGGCGAAGGCTGCGAACTGCTCATCGCGCGTGCCGTTGAAGCCGGGGCCGTTCCAGACGTGGAAGGTGTTGATCGTCACCACGTCGGCGAAGGTGAGTCGGTCGGCCTTGAGGATCTGGTCGATGATCCGGAACGCCTGCCGCGTCTGGTCGGTGAAGGCGGCGGCGTCCCGGGCCTGGCCGCCGCGCGGGCCGGCGATCACCCCAGAGATGTAGAGGTAGTCGCCGGCCCGGCGGGCCGGGGCGTATTTGAACTCGTCGTAGCTTCGCTGGGCATTGCCGCTCTGGATCACCACGTGGCCGCCGGCCGACGGGACGATCCTCGGATAGCCCGAAGGGGCGGGCTGGGCGTGAACGGCGGTGGCGGCCGCGACGAGCGCGGCGATCAGGGCTGGCTTGAGCATGGTAGGACATAAGCCTGCGCCCGCCGGCCCGCCAAGATGTCAGCGAGCGGCGGGCCGCGGGGCGTACACGATCATCTGCATCTCCACGACGCCGTTGTCGCCGAGGAGTTCGGTGGTTCCGACCGCCGTCCAGGCCGGGTGCGGCGGGGGCATGAACTCGTCCTTCACCGCGCTGAAGGCCTCGAACTGCTGGTCGCGCGTGCCTTTGAAGCCAGGGGCGTTCCAGACGTGGAAGGTGTTGATCATGACCACGTCGGCGAATGTCAGGCCCTCGGCCTTCAGAGTGGCGTCAAGGAAGCGAAAGGCGCGGCGAGTGTGGGCTTTGAACGAATCCACATCGCGGCCCTCGGCGCCGTAGGGCGCGATCACCAGGCCCGAGATGTGGAGGAAGTCGCCGGCGCGGCGGGCCGGGGCGAAGCGGATCTCGTCGTAGGCCTTCTGCGCCGCGGCGTTGGTGATGACGACGTGGCCGCCCGGCGCGGGGATGATCTTGGGATAAGTCGTCTGGGCCAGGGCCGTGGAGGCCACAGCGAGGGCGAGGGCGAAGGCAGGGCGGCCGGGCTTGAGCATGCCGCAAGCCTAGGCGGCCGACCGCGACCCTCGCCAATGCCGGGAAGTTATGAGGGCGCGCGCCGAGGGGCCGCCAAGCGCAACCACGGGCCCAGGTGGAAGCCGCTCATCAGGAGGTACATGACGACCATACCGCTCAGCGGCGCGGCGGACGGCGGCCCGCAGGGCGCGACGCTCGCCCGGGCGTCCAACGCGCCCGTCACCAGCGCCATGGCGGCGAACGTCGGCGCCGCCGCGAGGTTGAGCCAGGCGGCGGCGCTTGCGAGGATGGGCCTCATGCGTGCGCGCCGGCGCCCTGGTCGCGGGACGTCTTCCCGCCGGCGTCCGACACCTTCACCCGCTCGGGATCGGGCGCGGCCTGCGGCCCGTAGCTGTCGTGCCATTTCCACCACTTGTAGGGCGGGGTCTGCGGATTGCCCTCGGGCGAGTCTTCCCAGGCCTCCTGGCGGCCGAGGGGCGTGATGTCGAGGTAGTTCCAGACGCCGCCCATCTGCTCGTCGCCGCGGGCGTCGATGAAGTAGGTGCGGAACACCCGGTCGCCGTCCCGGAAGAACACGTTGGTGCCGTGCCACTCGTCGACGTCGAAGTCCGCGTCGAAGCTGTCGGTGATGGTGACCCACGGGATGTGCTGCCAGCCCATCCGGTTCTTGAGGCGCGCGATATCGGCCTGCGGCGCGCGGGAGGCGAACACGAGCGTGGTGTTGCGGGCGTTCAGGTGGGCCGGGTGGGCCACGTGGTCGGCCACCATCGAGCAGCCCACGCAGCCATGCTCAGGCCAGCCTTCGACGCCTGGCTCGTAGAATGCGCGGTAGAGGATGAGCTGGCGGCGGCCCTCGAACAGCTCGATGAGGTTCTTCGGGCCGTCTTTCGTCTCGAACCGGTAGGCCTCGGGGCCGTCCACCTCCACCCACGGCATGCGCCGGCGTTCGGCGGCGAGTGCGTCGCGGGCGTGGGTGTGCGCCTTCTCCTTCACGAGCATCTCTTCACGCGCGGCCTTCCACGCCTGCGGGGAAACGATCGGGGGAGTTTGCATGGCTGGACTCCTGTCTCTGAACGAGCCCCCTCGGGCGCTAATACGACGGCGGCCGGGCGGCCGGCGCGCAGGTTCCGATGTCCCTGAACGCCGGCTTACGCCGGGCTTCAACTACGGCAGGCGCGCGTCGTATTCCGCCCGCAGCTGCTTCCAGTTGCTCCAGAACAGCGGCGGCTCGGTCCCGCGGAAGCGGGCCACGAGCACGTCGAGGTGGGCGTGCCAGCCCGCCGAGACGCCCAGCATCATGCCGCGGTCGGGCAGTCGGCGGTGCGTGACGGTGAGCAGGACCTCGGCGCCCTGCGGTTCCAGTTCGAACGTCACCTCGCTGCCGCCGCTCCATTCGATGCTGAGAAGGCGCGGCGGATCGATGCGGGTGACGACGCTTTCCAGGCGGTGCTCTTCCTCGAAGCCCTCCGGGCGCTGCTCGCGGCGGCCGGTGAGGTCGTCGTTGCGCCAGACCAGCTCGACCTTGCCGCCCTCCCGCAGGTCCATGTCGCCGGTGGCCAGCCACTGGCCGCGCAGCTCGCTCTCCGTGAGATAGGCCCAGACGCGGTCGACGGGGCCGGGGAGGATGCGCTGGATGCGGACGGTGGCGCGCTCGGTGACGACGCCATAGGCGTCGAGGGTGGCGGCTTCGGTCATTGGTCGTCTCCTTGGGAGGGCTTGGGGGCGTCTTCCTGGCGCAGCAGGGTCTCGAGGATGTCGAGCCGGTCGCCCCAGAAGCGTTGGTAGAAGCCGATCCACTCGTGGGCGTCCTCCAGCGGACGGGCCTCGAGGCGGCAGAGGTGGGTGCGGCCCTGGATGGTGCGGCGCACGAGGCCCGCGCGCTCCAGCGCCTTGATGTGCTTTGAGGCCGCCGCCAGCGACATGTCGAACGGCGCGGCCAGCTCGCCCACCGTCCGCTGGCCGCCGGACAGGCTGCGCAGCATCTGGCGGCGCGTGGCGTCGCCGAGAGCGTGGAAGACGGCGTCGAGTCGGCCGTCGGCGGGCTGTAATTCAACCATGTGGTTGAGAATGGAATTGCGACCGTCGATTGTCAACCGATTGGTTGATGATTTCGACGCGCACCGGCCAGGCCATCATGTCGGTGATGACGGCCCGGCCCTCGCTTGGGCTCCGCTAGGGCTTGCGGCGCTGGATGCTGTTCTCTTCGGTGTCGCGTTTGCCCTTCACGTCGTGGGCGTGGTGGCGGTCGCGTTCGCCGCCGCCGCCCGAGACGTGGCTGAAGGGGGTGTTGGTGGGCTCGTCCGGGGCGCGCCCGCTGCGGGGCGGCTTCGGCGGCTGGGGCTTCGAGCGGTCCTCGTGGCTCGCGCCCGGACCGCCCCAGCGTTCGGTGTTGGGGTGCTTGTCCGGCATGTCAGCGGTCCTGCACGTTGCCCTGGTGGGTGGTGTTCTGGGCGAGATTGCCGTGGCGGCCCTGGGACTTCAGGTTGACGTCGTCGTCGCCCGGCTGCTCGGACTGGACGCCGGTCACGCGGTCGCGACGGCCGATGTCCGAACCTTCGATGTGGGGCTTCTCGCCCGGGCTGGAGCGTTGATCCGGCGGGATCGGTGGCGCTTTCGAGGCCATGGGGTCGTCCTCCGTGTGGATGACGTCAACCGATGGGCCGCGGGTTGGTTGCCGCTCGGCGTCAGCGGTCCTGCTGGTGGCTGTGGTGGGTGTTCTGCTGTGGTCCGCTGGGCCGGTCGGACGACGCGCGACGGCCGATGCCGTCGCCCCGCAGGTGCGGCTTGTCGCCGGGTGACGAGCGCTGGGCAGGCGGGATCGGGGGCGCTTTGGAAGCCATGAGGTTGTCCTCCTCTGATGGAGGTCAACCCGGTACTGCAGCCACGGTTCCGGCGGCCCGTCAGCCTCCGGTGTGGGCCCGTGCGCCGCGCCGCGCGCCGCGCAGCATCGCCCCGGCGGCGCCGAAGCCCAGGATCATCAGCGCCCAGGTCGACGGCTCGGGGATCGCCTCTTCGACGACGAAGCCGGTGACCAAGCCCTGGTTCGCCCCGAGGCTGCCGGTGGCGCGGTTGCTGAAGTTGACGAGGCGCTGGAAGCCCGCGAATTCGGTGCGGTGATCCATGTAGACCGAGAAGGCCAGCGGCGCGTTGCTGGTGATGTCCAGCAGCAGGTCGCCGTCGGTCAGCGGATTGTAGGTGAACGCCGCGCCGGCGATCGTGAAGCTGGGCGAGGCCGGGCCGGAGATGTGGCCGGCGAAGAAATCATGCACGACGCCCAGGTTGTTGGCGAAGGTGTTGCTGAGCGCGCCCACCTGGCCGCCGCCTGTCGAGAAGCGGACGGTGTAGTCGCCCTCGGCCAGTGCGCCCGGCGAACGCTCGGTGTTGTAGAACGTGAGGCCCACGATGGTGATCTCGCCGGCGAACAGGCTGGAGTCGAAGGCCTGCTGGTAGCGCTGGGCGCAGCTGAAGGGCGCACAGTCGCCGGCGTCCGGCTTACCGGGGCCGCCCACGACGATGGTGGTGGCGGCCTGAGCCGCGCCCGCCGAAAGCGTCGTGGTGAGGGCTGCAACGGCCGCGAGCGTCGAGAATCGCATGGAGCATATCCCCCTGTGGGCTGCTCCAGCGTTCGCCTCGGACCGTTAATTTTCCGGTAACTACGTTCGAACGACGCGTTCCGTACGCCGCCCGAGCGGGCCTTCAGTTCCCAACGGCGTCGAGGCCGATGTCGAGCACCCTGGCCGAGTGGGTGAGGGCGCCTACGCTGATCACGTCGACGCCGGTCTCGGCGATGGCGCGCACGGTCTCCAGGGTGACGCCGCCCGACGCCTCGAGGGTGACGCGGCCGTCGACGGTCTGCACCGCCTCGCGCAGGTCGGCCAGGCTGAAGTTGTCGAGCATGATCACGTCGGGAGCGTGGGCGAGCGCCTCCTGGAGTTGGACCAGGCTGTCGACCTCGACCTCCACCTTCACGAGGTGGCCGGCGAAGGCCTTGGCGCGGCGCACGGCCTCGCCCACCGAGCCGCAGGCGGCGACGTGGTTGTCCTTGATCAGGATGGCGTCATCCAGGCCGAAACGATGGTTCACCCCGCCGCCACAACGGACGGCGTATTTCTCCAACGCCCGCAGGCCTGGCGTGGTCTTGCGGGTGTCGGTGATCTTGACCTTCGTGCCGGCGACGGCGTCGACGTAGTCCTGGGTCAGGGTGGCGATGCCGCAGAGTCGCCCCAGCAGGTTGAGCGCCGTGCGCTCGGCGGTGAGGATGGCCCGGGCGTTGCCGCTCACGCGGGCCAGTGTCGTGCCGGCGGGGACGACGACGCCGTCGGCGGTCAGCAGGTCGCAGGCGGCCGACGGATCGAGCTCGGCCAGCGTCAGGCGGATGCAGGACAGTCCGGCCACCACGCCGCCCCGGCGGCAGGCGAAGTCGGCGGTGAGCCGGGCGTCGGCGGGGATGCAGGCCATGCCGGTGATGTCGCCCGCGCGGCCCAGGTCCTCGGTCAGGGCGGCGCGGATGACGGGCGCGATCAAGAGGTCGGGAAGCGGTTCGAGGCTCATGGGGGACTCTGGGCTTGGGCCTGATGGGTGACGCCCACGAGGAACCCGCGGATCAGGGTGAGAGTGGCGGCGCGGACCTCGAGGCTGGCGGCGGCCGGATCCGCCGCGACGGCGATCCGGAGCGCGCCCTGCACGAAGGCGCCGAAGACCAGGTGCGAGAGGGTCGGTACGATCGCCTCGTCCAGCAGACCGGCCTCGGCCAGGTGGCCCATGGCGTGGGCGATCAGGCCGATGCAGACCGGCTCCTGCAGCGCCGTCCACTGTTCGAAGCCCAGCACCGAGGGGCCGTCGATGAGCAGGAGGCGGCGCGCGTCGGCGGCCTCGTAGGCGTCGAACATCTTGGCCCCGCCGATGACGATCTCCTCCAGCGGGTGGGGGCTCTCGGCCATGGTGGAGAGATCGACGTAGCGGGCGACGTCGGCCATCACCGCCTCGCAGGCGGCGCGGAACAGGTCGGTCTTGTCCTTGAACTGGTAGTAGACGGCGCCCTTGGTCAGGCCGGCGGCGGCCGCGACCTCGTCCACCGACACCGCAGCGAAGCCGTTTTCCGCGAACAGGCGGCGCGCCTGCGCGACGAGGCGATCGCGATTTGTGAGCGGGGCCGTTGACATCATACTCTCGGTATGTCGATCATACTGAGAGTATGACAAGAGGGTCGGCCATGCGGATTCCCACTTGGACCCCCACGGGGACCATCGTTCTGGCGTCGGCTCTGGCGGCGCTGTCGCTGGGGCTTGGCTTCATGCAGGCCTATGGCGGCTGGACCCGCGAGGGCGTGCTGGCCGGGACGGCGATCACGGCCCGCTGGGCCTTCCCGTTCTTCATCGCCGCCTGGAGCGCCTCGTCGCTGGCCAGGCTGTGGCCGGGCGGCTGGCGCGCGGCTCTGCTGCGGCGTCGGCGGGCGATCGGGCTGGCGTTCGCTGCCAACCACTTCGTGCACCTGGGCTTCGTGGTCGCCGCGGTTTCCACCTTCGGCGAGACCCGGCCGCTGTTCGTCTACCTCGTGGGCGGCGGGGCCTATGTGATGATCGCGCTGATGGCGCTGACGTCGAACGACGCGGCGCAACGGTGGATGGGCTTCAAGCGCTGGAAACTGCTGCACGCGGTGGGCGGCTGGTGGGTGCTGGTGATCTTCGCCAACAGCTATGTGAGCCGCCTCATGGAGAAGCCCGCCATCGCCGGGCCCGCCGTGGCGCTCATCGTGGCGGCGCTGGCCTTGCGGATCGCCGCGGCGGTGAAGGGCCGGATGCGGCCTCAGGCGGCCTGACACGCGCGCTCCGCCACCGTGACGAAGGTGCGCTCGGGCGCGCGGGCCTCGGGGTAGTCGGCGCGGAAGTGGCCGCCGCGGCTCTCGCGGCGGGCCAGGGCCGCCTCGGCCACCAGGCGGGCGGCGACCAGCGGCGCGGCGCGGCCGTGCGCCGCCTCGAGCGCCGCGATCTGATCCATGAGGCGGGTGAGGCCCGCCGCATCCCGCACCACGCCCGCGTCGCGGCTCATGGCCTGGCGCAGGGCCGCCAGCGCTGGGGCCGCCAGTTCGGGCCCGATGGGCGTCCGCAGCGGCGGGGTCGAGGCGGCGGGCGCCTCGCGCGCCGCCTCACCCGCGCGGCGGCCGAAGACGGCGGCCTCCAGCAGCGAGTTCGACGCCAGCCGGTTGGCGCCATGCACGCCGGTCGAGGCGCACTCGCCGGCCGCATACAGGCCGGCCAGGCTGGTGCGGCCGTGGGTGTCCGTGGCGATCCCACCCATGTGGTAGTGGCAGGCCGGCGCGACCGGGATCGGCTGCACCCGCGGATCGACGCCGCCGCCCATGCAGGCGGCGAAGACGGCCGGAAACTCGTCCGGGAATTGGGCGCCCACGGCGTCGCGCGCATCGAGGAAGGCGCCGCGGCCGGCTAGCCGCTCGGCGTGAATGGCGCGGGCCACCACGTCGCGCGGGGCGAGCTCGGCGTCCTTGTGGTAGCGGGCCATGAAGGGCCGGCCGTCGCCGCCGATCAGCTTCGCGCCTTCGCCGCGCAACGCCTCGGTGGCGAGCGGGGCAGGATCGCGGCCGATGTCGATGGCCGTTGGGTGGAACTGCACGAACTCGGGGTCGGCGATGGTGGCGCCGGCCAGGGCGGCCAGGGCCAGGCCCTCGCCCTTCAGCTCGGCCGGCGTGGTGGTGACGGCGTAGAGGCCGCCGATGCCGCCGGTGGCGAGGATCACCGCGCGGGCGGTGATCTCGAG
>NZ_DASWTE010000321.1:0-21370 GCF_036402295.1 Phenylobacterium sp. | reverse complement strand
GCGCCGCCGCTGTCGCTCTCGCCGATGGCCCTCGGCCTCGTCTACTTCGTCTTCCTGCCCTCGATGGTGACCACGCCGCTGGCGGGAAGCATCGCCAGCCGTTTCGGGCCACGCCCGACCTTCTTCGCCTCACTGGGCCTGGCGCTGGCCGGGCTGCCGCTCTTGCTGGCGGCTACAATCGCGCCGGTGATCGTCGGCTTGACCATGGTCGGCGTCGGCACGTTCTTCGCCCAGGCGACCGCAACCGGCTTCGTGGGCCGCGCGGCCCGGACCGACCGGGCGGCGGCCAGCGGGATCTATCTCGCCAGCTACTACCTGGGCGGCCTCGCCGGCGCCTGGTCGATCGGCCAGATCTATGATCGGGCGGGCTGGGCGCCCGCCGTGATGCTGGTGGCAGGCTCGCTGCTGGCCGCGGCGGCGCTCGCGGCGTCGCTCCGCCCGGCAACGGCGGGGCGGGCGGCGATGGCGGCGGCGTAGGGGACGGCGGAGAAGCTACTCCGCCGACTCCAGGTCGCAGTCTTCCGGGTCCTTGGGCATGGGCTCGAGCGGGCCGGTCGGCCACTTGAACGCCCGGGCCTGTTGCACGAAGGCGCCGACCGCCGGCGAGTGCGGCCGGCCGCGGACGGTGATCAGCATGATGGTGCGCACGAACTCCGGGTCGATCAGGCGGCGTGTGACGAGGCCTGGATCGGTGACCGACAATTCGGGGAAGAAGCCGATGCCCAGGCCCGCCTTGATCATCCCCTGCACCCAGTCGTCGCGATCGGACGAGAAAACCTTCTTCCAGTGGACGCCGCGCTCGCGCAGTTGGCGCCGCGCATGGTCGAAGATCTCGCAGTTGGCCCGGCTGACGTAGGGCTCCTCGTGGGTGTCGCTGCAGCGGACCACGTTTTGGGCGGCCAGCGGGTGGTCGGGGGGCAACGCTATGACGAACCGTTCCTGAAACAGCGGTAGGCCGTGGAAGCGCACGTCCAGCGGCTCCGGCAGGCCGAACAGCGCCAGGTTGAGGTCGCCCCGGGTCAGCATGTCCATCAGCTCGGGCGTGCCTTCCTCGACGACTTCGAGGTCCACGTTCGGGTGGGCCATGCGGAACTTCACGATCAGATCGGCGATCATCGCCGGGCCGATCGTGCACATCGCGCCAATCCGCAGCGTGACGTTGTCGAGCTTCTTGATCGCCTTGGCGTGCTGCTTGGCCGCCTCGGTCTGGGTGAAGATCTGCTCCAGGTAGGGCAGCATCATCCGGCCGAGCTCACTCAGGTGGGTGTTGGCCCGCTCGCGGTGGAACAGCGGCCCGCCCAGTTCGTGCTCGAGCTGCTGGATGGCGCGGGTCAGCGCGGGTTGGCTGACGTTGGACTGCTCGGCCGCGCGCGTGAAATTGAGCGTCCTCGCCAGGGCGAGGAAGTAGCGGACCTGCTGCATTTCCATGGCGGGAACCCCCTTCTGCCACGATGCAGGCGCTCAAGAGGCGATACGCACCTCGGCCTGCGCTGAAGCTACACGCATCGGCGTTTCGCGCCCACGGGTGACGGCGTCGAAGACGAGCCGCGCCCCGCGCTCGAACGTCAGGTAGGACCAGATCCAGTCCAGCACGACCTGGAGGCGGTTACGGAAGCCGATCAGGAACCAGACGTGCGCGGCGCACCAGAAGACCCACGCCGGGAAACCGGTGAGCTTCACGGCGCCGAGGTCGGCGACGGCGGCCTTGCGGCCGATGGTGGCCAGGCTGCCCAGGTTCGCATAGCGGAACCGCGGCGGCGCAGGCTCGCTCGCCAGGCGCGCGGCGATGACCTTGGCGACATAGGCGCCGGCCTGCTTGGCGGCGGGCGCGACGCCCGGCACCGCCTTCTCACCCTCGCGGATGTGGGCGCTGTCCCCGATCACGAACACCTCGGGATGGCGCGGCAGGGTCAGGTCGGGCTCGACGAAGACGCGGCCGGCGCGATCGGTCTCTGCGGCGAGCCAGCGGCCCGCAGGCGAGGCCTGCACGCCGGCGGCCCAGAAGACGTTCGCCGCCTCGATGTGCGCCCCGCCGACCTCGACGCCGCCGTCGTCGCAGTGGCTGACCGCGTGGCCGAGCCGGACTTCGACGCCCAGCTCCTCCAGCGCCCCCTTTGCGTAGGCGGAGAGCGACGGACAGAAGGTGGAGAGCACGCGCGGGCCGGAATCGATGAGCACGATGCGGGCGCGCTGACCCCGGATGCGGCGGAAGTCGCAGGCGAGCGCCCGGCGGGTCAGTTCGGCGATGGCGCCAGCCAGCTCCACGCCGGTCGGTCCGCCGCCCACCACCACGAAGGTGAGCAGCTTCTCGCGTTCGTCCCGGCTCATGTCGAGCTCAGCGGTTTCCAGGCTCAGCAGCACACGGCGGCGCAGCGCCAGGGCGTCCTCCAGCGACTTCAGGCCCGGGGCGTGGCGCGCCCATTCGTTGCGGCCGAAGTAGGCGTGGGTGGCGCCGGTGGCGATGATCAGGTGGTCGTAGGGGATCGTGCGGTCGCCGAGTTCGACATGGCGCGTGGCCAGGTCGACGCCGGTCACCTCGTCGAGCTCGATATGGATGTTCTTCTGGCGGCGCAGGATCATGCGGATCGGGCTGGCGATCTGGGTCGGCGCCAGACCGGCCGTCGCCACCTGGTACAGCAGGGGCTGGAAGAGGTGGTGGTTGCGCCGGTCGATCAGGGTGATGTCGGCGTCGGTCTTGGCGAGCGCGGCGGCGGCGGAAAGGCCGCCGAAGCCTGCGCCCACGATCACGACCCGGTTTCCGGTCCCGCCCATCGCCATCTCCTCAGTGCGCCGTCCAGCCGCCGTCGACGGCGAGCGAGGCGCCGGTGATGGAGGCTCCGCTGTCGCTGCAGAGGAAGGCGGTCAGCGCGCCGATCTCCTCGACCGAAGCGAACTTGCGGTTGGGCTGGGCGGTGAGCAGCACGTCGGTGATGACCTGCTCCTGACTCATGTGGTGGGCGCGGGCCTGGTCGGCGATCTGCTTCTCGACCAGCGGCGTCCAGACGTAGCCCGGGCAGATGGCGTTGCAGGTGACGCCCTGGCGCGCGGTCTCCAGCGCCACGGTCTTGGTCAGGCCGACGACCCCGTGCTTGGCGGCGACGTAGGCTGACTTGTAGGGCGAGGCGACCAAGCCGTGCGCCGAGGCGATATTGACGATCCGCCCGTAGCCGCGCTCGACCATCTCGGGCAGCACGGCCTTGATGGCGTGGAAGGCCGAGGAGAGGTTCACCGCCAAGATCGCGTCCCACTTGGCGGTCGGGAACTCGGCGATCGGCGCTACGTGCTGGATGCCGGCGTTGTTCACCAGGATGTCGATGGGGCCCAGGACGTCGCGCGCGAAGGCCACCATGTCCTGGATCTTGCAGGGGTCCGACAGATCGGCCGCGGAGTAGATCACCTCCACGCCGTGCAGGGTGGCCAGCGTCTCGCGGGTCTGCTCGATCTCGTTGGCGTCGCCGAAGCCGTTCAGCACGATGCTGGCGCCCTGACCGGCAAGGCTCTCGGCGATACCCAGGCCGATGCCGCTGGTTGAGCCGGTGACGATGGCGACCCGGTTCTGCAGGGGCCGGAGGGCGGCGGTGGCGCTGTCGAGCGCGGTCATGGTCATGAGGAGGTCCTTGTTAGGCTTGCACAGTCGCGCCCGCGGGCGTCCGGCGGAAATGCGGGGAGCGCATCGCGTCAGGCCGCGTGGCGCATGAACATCGGCCGCCAGACGCCGCCGATGCCGATGTCGCCGGCCACGTCGACGACGCCGCGGCGGTAGAGGTCGAGAAGATGGGCCAACACCGAGTGGCAGGCCGCCGGGTGCAGCCGCCGGTCGGTGTCGTCGTAGAGCCGCGCCACCAGCTGGCGGACGGTCGCCGCGCCGCCGGTCTCCAGCGCGATCAGGATCTGCTTCTCGCGGTGGCGGCGGTGGACGATGTACGCGGCCAGGAAGCTGTCGACGCGCCGGATTGGCGGGCCGTGGGCCGGAAACAGCGCGTCGTACCGGCGAGAGCGAATGCGCTCGAGGCTGCGCATGTAGAGGCCCATGTCGCCGTCGGGCGGACTGACCACGCTGGTCGACCAGCCCATCACGCAATCGCCGGGAAAGAGCGCGTTCTCCTCCAGAAGGCCGTAGGCGTAGTGGTTGGACGTATGGCCCGGCGTGGCCACAGCCTCGATGGTCCAGCCGGGACCGTGGAAGGTCTGCCCGTCGGTGAGCGCCACGTCCGGCCGGAAGGCAAGGTCGTCGCCGGCCTCCAGCCGGTCGCCGCCGCCCGAGGGCCGGCAGCGCGCGCCGCCGGCGTAGATCACTGCCCCGGTGGCCTCGGCCAGCGGGCGGGACGCGGGCGAGTGGTCCAGGTGGCTGTGGGTGACGAAGATGTGCGTGATCTTCTCGCCCCTGGTGGCCTTGAGGATCGCCTCCACCTGGCGCGGATCGTCCGGACCCGGGTCGACGACCGCCACCTCGCCGTGGCCCACGATGTGGGCGCCGGTGCCGGTGAAGGTGAACGGGCCGGGGTTCTCGGCCACCACGCGGCGGATGAGCGGGCTCACGCGGTCTGCGCGGCCGTACTTGAACTCGAACTCACGCACATACGGGATGCCGACCGGCGGGGTCATGGCTTGTGCTCCGTGATGAGGGCCCTGAGCGCGCGACCCATGCGGGCGACGGCCGAGAGCTTGTCGAGGAAGGGAAGGGCGATGGGCGGGCCCATGTCGGTCTTGTTGACGTCGACCACGTAGAGGCGGCCGGTCGGGCGATCGCGCAGGATGTCGAGGCCGCCCCAGTCCAGGCCCATGACCCGGCAGAAGACGCCCAGCCGCTCGATCTCGTCGTCCGAGAAGACCTCGCGCGGCTCGAGCATGCTCACGTGCGTGTTGTGGTTGGCGAAACGGTCCTCGACGGGACGGCGCTTGACGAAGACGACGACCGGCTTGCCGCCGACGAAGGGAGTCCGCAGATCGACCGCCAGCCCGTCCTCGACGTTGTCGACCACGCGCTGGTAGGTGCGGCCCGGACGCGGACGCATGGGCCGCCACACCAGCCGGCCATCGTGCGCGCCGTTGGCCTCGCCCTTCTCGACCGCCAGGCCAAAGCCCTTCTCAGGGTCGAGGGTGAGCGGGTAGCCGAAGCACGCTTCGAACACCTCGGCCACGCGGCTCTTGGAGATGTCGACGCAGGCGTAGTTGAAGGCGCGCGAATGCGCAGGAGCGGGCGGGCGGCCGTGGGTGGCGTCCTCGAAGAAGAAGCTGGCCTGCGCCTCCTCCGGCGACTTCGCGATCCTGACCCCGTTCCAGGCTGCGGCGGCCCAGATCAGATACCAGGGGCGCGGCCGATCCGGCGCGAACCAGACCTTCGGTCCGGGCCGCAACAGGCCGTTCAGGGCCGTCTTGGCGCGGATCGCCAGGTAGAGGCCGAGCCAGTTCGCCGCCTCCGAGGCCAAGGCCTTGTCCAGCGTGATCTCGGCTCCGGTCTTCTTGACCCGGACGGTCCGTCCGCGGACCGAAAAGTCGGATGTCCATAGGATGTCGCTCATGACCGCACCGCGGCCGGCTTGAGGGGCGCGAAGATCGCGGCCACGCGTTGGATCAGGATCGCGAACTCGCGCCGGCGGAAGACCGTCAGCATGAGGATCGCGGCGGCGAGGTTGACGCACGCGGCCACGAACAGGCCGCCGCCGTCGTTGTTCGGGTCCACGCCCAGCGGCGTGAACAGGTGGAAGTTGACGGCGCCCGACATCACCAGCAGGCCGGCCAACGCGCCGGCCGCCTGCAGATGGCGCAGGCGCGGCAAGAGGCCCGCGAGCAGCAGGACCGACGCCACGAACTCGACCGAACCCACGACGTACTGCGAGAATAGACCGGTGTGGGCGAATAGCCCGGGCAGGCCCAGGCTGGCCGCCCAGCCGTCGAGCCGGCCGAAGATTTCCTGCGTGTTCGGATGATCCGTGAACTTGAAGCGCAGGCTGTCCAGGAAGACCGCCGACATGAAGAGGGCGAGGCCGTGCGGGAGCAGGCCCAGGAGGCGGGTGCGCAGGATCATTTCAGCACCTGCGGCCAGTTCTTGTCGCCCTTGGCGATGTTGCCGGGGATGTCCTTGGCCCAGCGCTTCTGAACGTTCTGGTCGTAGTTCAGGTAGAGCTTGCCGCCGACGATCTTCCAGGCCAGTGGGTCGCCCTTGGCGGTGTAGCCGCCGGCCACGGCCCAGGCGCAGTAGCCGCCGTATTGCGGCAGGAAGGCCTGTGGGTTCGACCTGAAGCGGGCCAGGTTCTCGGCGCTCGCGAACCGGTAGTCCACGCCCTTGAAGGTCATGGAAAAGCGCGCGTCGCCTTTGCGCGGCTCCCCGCCGACGAAGTAGCTGACGGGGTCGTAGCCCGACAGGGCGACCTTGGAGAAGGGCGGCAAGTAGACCTCCGGCGCCGCTATGGCCATGGCCGGCGTCGCAGAGACGCCGCCGATGGCGATGAGCGTCGCAGCGGCGAGGGCCTTCAGGTTGAGTGTTCTCTTTGGCAACTGGGCGTCCTCCCTGCGCCGTCGCCGCTGCGACGGGACCGACTTCGGTCGAGAAAAGGGGTACCGGGACGCCCGCTCCGGCGCTCATGCCGAAAGGTTATGGTGCGCCGCCGTCGTCCGTCGGCCTGGGGGCTGACTTGCACAACACGGCCTGAGGTGGGCCCGCCTGGACCTGGCGGGGCGGGCGCGAAGCCGACCTTCGCAAGGCCTGCTTTCCTTCGCGCGCGACCGGTTTCGCTTTTCCGCATGGGTGCTCTTCGGTATCCTTGAATCTAGAGATCGGGTCGCTCTGCGACCGGGCTGGCGCTTCACGCGAAACCAGTCAGGCGTCCGTCGATAACCTGACGCCACGACCGCTAACCCTGATGGGAGGCCGCCGTGGCGCGTGAACTGAGTCCGATGCGGGTCCCTCTGACGTGCTCGCCAGAGCGGGCTGGATCAAGCACCTGGAACCCCATCGGATCGAAGCAGTGACAGCGGCGGTCCAGGCCAGCGGCTGCCGCGGCCCCGTCCGTGTAGCTCCCGTCCGCGGCGAGCCAGGTCGTAAAGTGCGATTGATGGCGTGGAACCTGCGGGCGGAGGGCCGGTGATGTCTGTCGAGACCTGGATGCTGTTCGGCGCAATGGTCCTGGGCCTGGTCCATCTCACCGCCGCCTCGTTCACGTTCAAGGCGCAGGTCGGTAACGCCTACTCCGTGGGGCCGCGTGACGAGGACTTGCGGCCGGTCGGCGTCGCCGGGCGCCTGGACCGGGCGCAGCGCAACTTCCTGGAGACCTTCGCCATCTTCGCGGCCGCCGTGCTGCTGCTGGTGGTGCTGGATCGCGAAGGCGGATGGCTCAGCCAGGTCGGCAGCCTGCTCTACCTGGGCGGCCGCGTCCTCTTCCTGCCGCTGTATGCAGCAGGGACTCCATGGCTGCGGACGTTCAGCTGGAACATCGCGACGCTGGGTCTGGCCTTTGTCATGGCCGCCGTCGTGTGGCCGCGCTGAGCGCGCCCGAACTCATCCCTTCGACATAGAGACCCCTTCAAGGACGCTTTCATGCTCACGCTCTTCGGCGCGCCGGTTGAGTTCTACCTGTTCGGCCTGACCCTCCTGGGCGTGGCGATCTTCCACCACCGCACGCTCGAGGTGGCCCTGACGGGCCTCGCCGTCATCCTCCTCTACCAGGGGCTTCTGGGCGCGTTCCCCACGGGCCAGGGGCTGCCGGCGCTCGGCGCGCACTTCGCCCACGAGTGGGTGATCCTGACCAACATCCTGCTGCTGCTCGTAGGGTTCGAGGTGCTGTCGAACCAGTTCGAGCAGTCGGCGCTGCCGGACCACATGCCGGGCGTGCTGCCGGACAGCTGGCTGGGCGGCCTGGCCCTGCTGGCCATCGTGTTCGTGCTGTCGGCCTTCCTCGACAATATTGCCGCGGCCGTGATCGGGGGCGTGGTGGCCCGGCACGTCTACAAGGGGAACGTCAGCATAGGCTTCCTGGCGTCGATCGTCGCGGCGGCCAACGCCGGCGGAGCCGGCAGCGTCATCGGCGACACCACCACCACCCTCATGTGGCTGCGGGGCGTTTCGCCGCTCGAGGTCATCCCTGCCTTTGTCGCCGCTACCACGGCGTTCCTGGTGTTCGGCGTCCTTGGCGCGCGGGCGCAGCAGCGCCACCAACCCATTCTGGCCCACGATGAGCCTGGCCATCCCATCCAGTGGCGGCGCGTGGCCATCGTGGCGATCGTGCTGGTCTCGGCGGTCGCCGCGAACGTGGCCGCGAACACGTTGTCGCAAGGCGAGGAGACCGCGCCCTGGCTGGGCCTCGCCGTCTGGGCGGCTCTCGTCGTGACGTCCCTGATCGCCAGGCCCGACTGGTCTGTGGCGCGGCCTGCCTTGAAGGGCGCCATGTTCCTCGTCGCACTCGTGGCCGCGGCGTCGCTGATGCCTGTGGGCTCGCTTCCCGAGCCTTCCTGGCAGAGCGCCTTCGGCCTCGGGGTGCTGTCGGCGGTGTTCGACAACATCCCGCTGACCGCGCTGGCGCTGGAGCAGGGTGGCTATGACTGGGCCCTGCTCGCTTACGCCGTGGGCTTCGGGGGCTCGATGGTCTGGTTCGGATCCTCGGCGGGCGTCGCGCTCACGAACCTGTATCCTGAGGGGCGCTCCGTCGTGGCCTGGTTGCGCCAGGGGTGGCATGTGCCGGTGGCCTACGTGGTGGGCTTCGCGGTGATGCTGCTGCTGCTCGGCTGGAACCCCGGCGGAGCATCGGCGGAAGCGCGCGGGGAAGGCGCGCCGCCAGCGAAGGTTTCCGCCGCCCACTGAGCCGCGGGCCCAGAGCTGGTTCTGGATCTCGAGCCGCGGCTTGCGGGCGACGAGCCCGGCGCGCTGCGCGAGGTGCCCGCCCGGCCGAATGGCGTCAAAGTCCAACAGCGCGCCGCCGGCGGTCTGCGGCATCTTCGCCTTGCGGACGTCGCCGCAGGACCGATGACCCAGGACACCCATGCGCCCACAGCCGAGTGGATCTCGCGCGCTGGTGGGGCCGGCGCGGTACGAACAGATGCAGGCGCAGGCGGACCCGCAGGCCTCCTTCAAACGAAGAGACCCTCCCGCGGGCAACGGGAGGGTCTCCGGTCGTGCCTTCGCGCGCCGCGGAACCGCGGCAAGGGAGGCATCAGATGGCCCTCGCCACCTCCGTCAAGGCGGCGAAGCCGATGGCAGCCATCGGTATCGCGGCCAGGAACACGTTGGCCAGGGCTGTGAGATTGCTGAACATCTTTCATCTCCGTTCTTCGTGTGGTTTGGCGGGGCCGGAGCCGGCAAGTGACGGCTCCGGCCCGATCGCCGGCGCCGTGGGTTCACTTGCGCGCGATCTGGACGGACTTGCCGCCGCTGTAGCGCGCCGTGACCATGGGATTGCCGAGGTCGCGGACCGCGTTGCCGGACGCCTGGCGGATGCAGGACCGGTACGAGGGCGTGGTCCGCAGCACGTGGCTGGAGTGGGCCGGCCCGTCGCCGCAGACGTACTGGGCGGCCTTGCGGATCCGCCGCAGCGCGATCTCGGCGCCCCGCTCGCTGGAGAGGTCGAGGTCGGCGACCCGGACCGTCCGCGAGTAGGTGTCCGGCGACGGCGAGGCGATCGCGCCGCCGGCGGTGACGACCGATCCCAGCGCCAGGGCAAGTGCGAAGGTGGTGCGCAGTGACTTGAACATTAGAGGCTCCGTTTGCTTTCGGCCGGCGGCGGGATCGCCTCCGGTCGAGGAGCCTTTTGCGCCGGGCGCCGTGAGCCCACGCGGGGGTCGACCGTCAAACCATCGTCAATTGTCCGACAGACCGCTCACGCGGCGTGAGGCGCCTGCTTTTTTACAACCCACAGGAAGTAGACTAACGTCGTTCTGTGAGACCGGGGGCGGACATGGTCGATCAGCAAACGCGCGTCATCCCTCGCCAATTGCCTGGCTCGGTCGATCCGAGGCTGGAGCGCATCTACCAGCAGTGGCGGGACCGGCGGCCGATCCGTGACCCCGCGGTCTCGCTGGGGGCGCCCAGGGCCTTCTTCCGACGGCTAGCCGACGCGCTCGCCGCGATCCGGCGAATGGGGCGTTCGAAGGTGGAGGTCGACGTGCTGATCGACCTGCCGCCCGGCGCCCCGACCCCGCCGTTCCTGCGCGGCGCCGTATCGCCCCAGGTCCCGGGTCTGTTCATCGGTGCGCTCGACCTGGAGTTTGCGCCGCGACTGGCGGTCCTTGCCGGCGCCGCCCGCGTCGAGGTGGCGCGTGGGTTGGGCGTCCGGCTCGCCCACTCGACGCCGGAGATCCGCGCCGACGCGGCTGCGATCGCGACCGTGTCCACGCCGCACCCCGGCTACGACGGCGAGGGCGTGATCGTCGGGGTCCTCGACAACTGGTGCGACATCAACCACCCCAACTTCAAGGACGCGAACGGCAAGAGCCGCATACTTCGTCTCTGGCGGCAGAACGGCATCACGACCCCGAAGTCGCCGCAGCCCTACAACTACGGTCAGGAGTACAGCAAAGCCGACATCGACGAGGCGCTGGGCGAGCCCGACCCGTACGACAAGGTCGAGGGCGCGCCGCCCGCCGGGTCGCATGGGTCGCATGTGCTCGACATAGCGGCCGGCAATGGGCTCGCCGGGACCGCGTGCGGCGTCGCGCCGAAGGCGGACATCATCTTCGTGGAGGTGAGGCCCTCGGACGTCGCGAAAACGGACTTCATCGGCAATTCGGCGCAGCTCGCTCAGGCGGCTCAATACGCCTTCGCGAAGGCGGACGAATTGAATAAGCCAGCCGTCGTCAACATCAGCCTCGGCGCGTACGGCGGACCGCACGACGGGACGTCCCTGGTGGACAAGCTGTTCGACACGCTGCTGCAGACGCCCGGCCGCGCCATCGTGGTCGCCGCCGGCAATGCCTTCGACAAGGACGTACACGCCAGCGGCGCGATCGCGGCCGGCGGCGACGACACCCTCACGTGGACGGCGGACCCTGGCGACAAGACCGAGAATGAGCTCGAGATCTGGTATTCCGGCGGCTCGCTGCAGGTGTTCGTCACGCCGCCCGGCGGCGTCGAGAAAGGTCCGTTCAGCGCCGGCGCCGTCGGGACCTTCAACCTCGGCGCCAACATCAAGTGCTACATCACCCACAGCGCGAAGCATCCGCTGAACGGGCTGGGCCACATCGACATCTTCATGAGCCGGCTAGTATCGAGCATGAGCGTGCCGGCCGGCGACTGGAAGATCAGGCTCGCGCCCGTCGGCGCGGCCAGCGTCGCGTTCGACGCCTGGATCGAGCGCGAGTTCAAGAGCGACGCAAACGCAAGGCAGACCCGGTTCCCCGCCGGAGCGGACAAGAGCCGGACCCTGGACTCCATCGCCTGCAGCCACGAGCCCATCGTGGTAGGCGCCTACCCCTGCGATGCGCCCAATCCGAAGCTGTCGAGGTTTACCGCCGCCGGAACGACCCGCGATGGCCGGAAGAAGCCTGACATCTGCGCCCCGGGTGAACGCGGCGGCGGCACGGGCATCTTCGCGGCCGATGCGGTCAGTGGCGGCGTGACGACTTATACCGGCACGAGCCAGGCAGCGCCGCATGTGGCCGGCGTCGTGGCCTTGATGATGCAGAAGGCCCTGCTGGCGAACCCGCCGCGACGCCTGTCGATCGCCGAGATCCGCCAGATCCTCCAGCAGACTGCACGTCCGATCGGCGCCCCGATGACATGGCACGCGCAGGGCGGTTTCGGGCGGGTCGATGCGGTCGAGGCGATCAAGAAGGTGTAGCCGGCGATGCCCGGCGACCGGGTTTCAACGACGGGAGTCTTCGGATGTCGGAAACGTCAAATGTCTGGTTCTCGGAGTCCGAGCCGCTGGCCGGAAAGACGACGCCGGTCTTCATCGTCAAGGTCGGTCGGGCCGACGGGGACCACTACTATCTCACCAAGGTGGTCTGGGAGTATCCGCCCACGGGGAGCCTGCCTGAGGATTATCCCGATAGGGCGGACCGGGTTGTCGCGATCACCGCGGTCGTGAACCTGTACAACAACACCGCCGGCCCCGAAGTCGAAGCGAAGGAGATTCCGGAAGACGTCAGCGGCATCTCCAATGGCCAGGCTGGGGACTGATAGCCGCGCTCGCCTGGCCCATGCGGCCGCGGCGGCTTGTGGCGTCACGAGGCTCGGCGACATCACCCACCTGGACTGCCTCGGCGTTCCGGTCTTCCAGGCCGTCCGCCCATGGAGCCGCGCGCTCAGCGTGCATCAGGGTAAGGGCCTTACGCCGCCGGAAGCGGAACTGGGCGCTCTCATGGAGGCGGTCGAGAGCGCCCACGCCGAAGCGTTCGCCGGCGAGGTTCGCCGGGGGGCCTGGGCGGATTTGCCCGTTCACGAACGCGCGCCGCGGCTCGACGATTTCGCCCGCCGGCGCGGAGTGGCGCCGGCAGACGACGAGGTGCTCGCGTGGACGCCGGCGCGAAAAATCCTCGGCGGCGGAGTCCTTTGGGCGCCGTTCGACGCGGTCTCGCTGGACTTCTCGCGCCCGGTCGACAGCCGGCTCTCGCAGACGAGCAACGGTCAGGCGGCGCACTTCGAGCGCGAGGCGGCGACCGTGTCCGCGCTTCTGGAGGTGATCGAGCGCGACGCCGTGGCGGCCTGGTTCGACGGATCTCCCACGGCGAGGTCGCGGAACATCGTGGCGCGCGGCTCCATTCCCTATGCGTGGTGGCAGGACCTGCAGGCGACGATCGACCGCGCGGGCATGCGGGTGACGGTCCATGAATTGCCGGCCCTGGGCGGGTACCCGACCTTCCTGACGGAACTGAAGGGCGAGCTGAGCGAGGCTCGCGGGCCGATCGTCTTCTACGGCTCGGCCTGCGCCCCTTCCGCGGAACGGGCCCTGGAGGGCAGTGTGCTCGAGGCTGTGCAATCCCGCGTGACGGAGATCGCCGGTGCGCGGGACGACATACTTTACCGCACGCCTGGTTGCGACGTCGGGATGGGCCTGGCCTGGCCGGCGCCCCCGGGCATGCCGTTGCGCCGCTGGGCCGACATCCTGGAGCGCGCCCAGGGGCGCGACACCTCGGGCGCTGTCGACATCGCACGACGACTGGCCGACGCGGGCTATCCCCAGGCGGCCGTGATCGAGCTGAACGAGCCCGGGGCCGACGTCGTCGTGATCAAGGCGTTTGTCCCGGGCCTCGGCGCGAACCGCAGGCTCCGTCGCCGACCGGAACCGCGCCATTGAACGCGGCTGGCGAGATCATCGTCTTCGCAGGGCCCTCTCTGCCCCCGGCAGTGCGGCCGCGAGACCAGCGTCTGAGCTGGCGTCCGCCGGCGCGGGCCGGCGACTGCCTGGAGATCGACGCCGAGGCCTGCCGGCTCGTGGTGTTGATTGACGGCGTCTTCGATCGGACGCCGGCCGTGCGGCACAAGGAACTGATGCTGCTCATGTCGCAAGGCGTGCCCGTCGTCGGCGCGGCCAGCATGGGCGCCCTGCGCGCCGCGGAACTTGCGGCGTGCGGCATGATCGGCGTGGGCCGGATCTTCCACGCCTACGCCAGTGGTCGGCTGGTGCGCGATGACGAGGTGGCGCTGCTGCACGCGCCCGCGCAGCTGGACTGGGCGCCGCTCACCGAGCCTCTGGTCAACGTGCGGGCGACGCTGTCACGGGCGGTCCGCGCGTGCGTCGCTTCAGCCGCGTCCGCACGAGGCTTGCGAGCCCTGGCCGGCGCCATCTTCTACAAGGAGCGGACATGGCCCGCCGTGCTGGACGCGGCCCGGGCGGCGGGCGTCGCGTCCGCGGACCTTGATCCACTGGAGGGCTGGCTGCCCGCCCATCGCGTGGACCTGAAGCGCGCTGACGCCCTGTCCGCCCTGCAGTACGCGCTTACGACGGAGATCCCGGCGCCCGGAGTTCCGCCGCCGCCGGAGACGTCCTTCTCGGCTGCGCTTGCAGAACAGATGGCGCAGCGGCCCGGGCCCGAGTGAGCATGAGCCGGCCGCCGTCGAGAAGGGCCTGGGCCAACTCGGGCGCCTTGAACGGATGCTGGCTGGCGATCCAGTCGACGACGGCGTCATCCGTCAGCGCCATGGATGCCGGCCAGATCGCCGAGATCGCGCGGCACGCGGCGGCGTCGAGCTCTTCATCGGCCTCCCCCGCCAACCCGGCGTTGATGGCGTTGTAGATCCGGCACCAGATATCCGGATGCGCGACCAGGTCGAAGTAGCTCGCGGCCCGTTCGTGGTCGCCGCAGAGCACTTCGAGGAAACCCAAGTCGGCAAAGAACTTGTCCTCAGGCGCGGGATTGAGGATCAGGCAGCGGTCGAGCAACGATCGCGCCTTGCCCAGGTCGCCCAGGTGGATGTAGCCGAAGCCGGCTTCCATCATTCGCCGCGCGTCGAACGGGTTCAGTGAGATGGCCTGTTCGAAGTGCGCCTCGGCAGACGCCCAGCGTCGCTGCCAGAGGTAGCACCAGCCCGTCACCGTGTAGCCGTGGACATGGCCGCGATCGACGCCGAGCGCCTTCTTCGCCAGCGCCAACGCCCGCAGTCGTTCCTCGGGGCCGCTGCTTCCGGCCAGGGTGTACCGGAAGTCGGTATTGTAGAGCGTGGCGAGCGGCAGGTAGGGCAGCGCAAAATCAGGATCGGCCGCGACAAGCGCTTCGAGGGCCTCGGCCGCGGCGCGGGCCTCCGCATGCGTCTCGGCCTGCAAGGCCCTATCCCGGGCCAGCACATATTGTCGGTAGGCGTCCGTCGGCGCGGATTGCGCCTGCTCGCGAAGATCGGCATGGATCGTCGGCAAGGCGGCGCCGACGACCTTCGCGATGATGTTGTCGATGCCACCCATCAAGTCGAGGTGCAGGCCTTCGACCGCGAGGCCCTCGGACCAAAGTACGTGGCCGTCATCGGCCCGGAGGAGCTGGACCGTCAGGCGCCACCCGACCGACGAGGGGCGAAAGCGGCCACCCAGGATGTAGTTGAGGTAAGTCCTCCCGGGCTGTTGCAGCAGCGCGCCGGTCGATTGCGGATCGGTGACGACCCGAAGATCGCGGAACCGCGACAGGCCCGACACGACCTCTTCGCGGATCACGCTCGCGAGCTGGCCCTGGCTCGAGGGCTCGTCGTCGAACCTCGCCACCACCAGCAGCGGCGGCCCGGCGCTGGCGGGCTCCAGCCGTGGCGCCGCGGGTCGCACGTGGGAGATCGCCGCAAGCGTGTCGCGCGCAAGGCCGGCCGGCGCGGAGCCGTATTCGCGCTCGAGCGTGGCTTGCAGGATCCGGAAGCGGCGGTGCGCCGCCGTCGCGCTGCCCAGGGCGGCGTCCGCTCGCATGGCCGCTGCAACAATGGGTTCGTTCACCGGATCGCGATGGAGAAAGGCCTCGCAGAGGGCCTTGAGCGTCTGCCAGTCGCCATTCGACTCCAGGGACTGCACATGTCGCTGCACGCCATTCGCCACCCGCTCCTCGAGCCAGGTCCGTTGGACCTCCCGCCACTCGGCGAACAGGCCCGGCACCTCGGCGTCCTCGAGCAGTTGCCCTCGCCCGCAGGACTCAAGCAACGCGACAACCCGCTGGCCGTCGTCGCCGGCAAGGGCCGCCAGCAGCTCCGCGACGTCGTCGCTGACCTTGTCGCGCTTGAGGGAGATGCTCTCCCGGCCCACATCGAGCAGATCGAGCCCGTGGGACTCGAGCAGGTTCCGGAGCTCCAGCAGACACTGCCGCAGACTGGCGCGCGCCTGAGGCTCGCCCCGGTCGCTCCAAAGCAGTCCGCTGAGCTGCTCGCGCGTGGCGCCCGCGGGTCCGGCGAAGCACAGGAACCCGAGCAGCGCGCGCGCGCGACGACTGGCGATCGCAATCGGCTGCCTGTCTTCAGCCGCGAGACCGAACCGCCCCAACAGGACGAGGCGGTTTCTTGCTGGCGTGTCGTCGACGTGCAGCATGGTGCAAGCTTAGCACACTCAGGGGCTGCAACTCCCTCGGCAGCAGTTCATCGCTCGGCGGTGAAGGTCCGCTCCCCGCCGCGACCCAGCCCGCGCATCGCCGTGCGCGCCTGGGTCACGGCGGGGACGGATGGCCGCGGCCCGCCCAGTCGACGACGAAGGCCCGAATCGCGCGCGTATCCTCGGGCTCGAGCACATCGGCGAAACTGGCCATGCCGCCCCCGCGATAGGCGCCGCGGAGCACGATCTCGTCGAAGGCCTCAAGGGTTTCCGGCCGCATCCGACGCAGGTCTGGGAATGGGCCCGGTTCGCCGGCGAAGCCATGGCAGCGCGCGCAGTTGGCGAGGTAGAGCCGCCGGCCGCGGGCGACGAGTCCCGGCGGCTGCGGGGACGCAGCTATCAGGGGCTGGGGCTCGGGGGCGCGCGGCGCCACGGGCACAAGGCCTCCATCGAGCCTGAGGACGATCAGCCGGCCGGTGTTTGCGAAGGGCGGGGGCGCGCCTGGAGGGTCCGGGTCGATCCGCACACCGTTCCAGCCCGCGGCCACCGCGATGTATTGGACGCCGCCGACGCGATAGCTGACCGGCGCGGCGACGATGCCCGTGCCAACCGCGATCCGGCGCAGGAGGCGGCCGGTGGCGGCGTCGCGCATGTCGATGTGGCCGTCGGCCGTGCCCTGGACGACCAGTCCGCCGCCGGTCGCCAGGACGCCGCCGTTCATCGGCTCGGCCAAGGGCGCGACCCAGGCCGGTCGGCCGGTGCGCGGGTTCCAGCCGATCAGCATGCCGCGCTCGCGCTGGGCCGCTTCCTCCGGAGCCAGGGAGACGCCGTTCGCGTCGCGGTGGAACCAGGTCGGGCCGTCGGGGTCCCACACCCATCCGATGTCCTGCGCGGGGATGTAGACCAGGCCCGTCTTCGGGCTGAACGACATCGGTTGCCAGTTGTGGCCGCCATAGGGCGACGGGAACAGCAAGGCGCGACCCTTGGTGTAGTCGGCGTTCGCGGCCAGCACGGGCCGGCCGGTCGCAAGGTCCACCCGCTCGGCCCAGGTGGTGCGGACGTACTTCTCTGCGGAGAGCAGCTCGCCCGTTTCCCGGTCGAGGACGTAGAAGAAGCCGTTCTTCGGGGCCTGCATCAGCACCTTGCGCGGACGGCCGCCGATCTCGAGGTCGGCGAGGACCATGTTGGCGGTGGCGGTGAAGTCCCACTGGTCGCCGGGCGTGGTCTGGTAGCGCCATACGAGCCGGCCGGTGTCGGGCCGCAGCGCCAGGATGCTGGAGACGAACAGGCTGTCGCCGCCGCCCGGATTGCGCCGGCGCGGGTCGTACGGCCCTGCGTTGCCCGTTCCGACGTAGAGCAGGTCCAGCTCCGGATCGTACGAGAAGGAATCCCATGCGTTGCCGCCGCCGCCGATGGTCCAGTCGCGGTCGGCGTCCCAGGTCTTGAGCGCGGCGTCCAACTCCGGGTGCTCCTGCGGCGTGCCCGGCTTGTGCGGCACGATGAAGAAGCGCCAGGCCAGCGCCCCGGTCTCGGCGTCGTAGGCCGAGATATAGCCGCGGGTCCCGAAGTCGCCGCCGCCGTTGCCGATGATCACCTTGCCCTTCACCACCCGGGGCGCGCCGGTGATGGTGTAGAGCGGCTTGCGTCCGGTGGTGTCGACGGACCAGACCTGTCGGCCGCTCCGTGCGTCCAGCGCGATCAGCCGTCCGTCGAAGGCGCCGACGTAGACCTTGTCCTTCCACAGGGCGACGCCGCGGTTCACCGCCTTGCAGCAGCCCTGGCGCAGCCAGTCGCGCGGGACCTCCGGGTCGAACGCCCAGAGGCGCTTGCCGCTCGCCGCGTCGAAGGCGAAGACCCGGCTCCAGGTCGAGGTGACGTAGAGCCGGCCGTCGGCCACCAGCGGCGTGGCCTCGATGCCGAAGTCGTTGCTCTCCAGCGAGGCCTCCCAGGCCAGGCCGAGGCGGCTCACGTTGTCGGCGCGGATCTGCTCAAGCGGCGAATATCGCTGCTCGCCATAGGTGCGGCCGTGGGTTAGCCAATCGTCGGAGGCTTTGGCCGCGTCGACGAGCCGGCGCTCGGTCACGCCATCGCCGCAGCCGCCGAGCAGGGCGGCGATGCAGAGGGTCAGGGCGGCGAGACGGGTCATGCCGCCGGCCGCGCGCTACGGCTTCGGATGCATGTACGAGGCGGCGTTGGCGAAGACGATGGTCTCGCTGATCACCGTTTCCTCCAGCACCTGCTTGAAGGCCGGGAACTCCGGGCGCGCGCTGAGCGCCTGGATTCCCCGATCGTAGTGCTGGAAGTCGTCCAGCTCCCAGAGATCGATGACGTTGCCCAGCCGGCCGGTCCGTTGCACGAACGCCCCGGCCAGTTTCCAGCCCTCGCTCTCCAGGATGGGCACCGCGGTCTCTTCCATCGCCGCCAGGAACCGGGCGAGGCCGGCGGCATGGATCTCGAGCGTCACGTGCAGGTAGACGGACATGGGCTATTCCGCCGCCGCGCCGATGATGCCGTCGATCGCGCGGTGGACGCCCTGCAGCGCCGCCTCGTTGCGGCCGAACACCATTTCGAACCCGGGTGGCGCGTTCTCGAGGTTCCGCTGACCCTCCTTCGAGACGCTGTAGTCCTCGGTGGAGACGACGTGGACGATGTAGTCGTGGGCGTCGGCGAAGGCCTGGTCCGGGGTGTCCTCCGGAACGTTGGCGGCGCGATGCACCGACAGCAGCGTCTTGCACTGGCCGGGCGTCTCGCCCGGGTAGAGGCGGTACATGCCGATCATGCTGCCGCCGCCCTCCATGGGCGCGCCGTACACGATGGAATTCGGGAAGACGAAGTGGCTGCCGCCATACGGCGTCTCGGGCCAGTCGGCCTCGGCCTTGCCGACATAGTCCTCGTAGGCGAGGGCGGTGAACCCCACGCGGTAGTGCAGGCCGAAGCTGTCGTAGAGGGCGACGTTGCTGCGCGTGCGCTCGCCGAAGGTCGTCGTGTGCAGGGCCCTGAAGTGATAGGCCTCGCCGTAGGTGTCGAGGCAGTACTTCCAGTTGGCCTCGGTTTCCAGCCGGTTCTGCTTGATCGGTCGCGCGCCGGCCAGGTTCAGCGCCAGCAGCTGCGGACCCATGTCACCCAGCCAGGCTTCGACGTCGATTTCCTCCTCGCCGGCGTGGGCCTTCACGAAGATCATCCCGCCCCACTCGCCGACCGGCACGCGGACGAGGGTGCGGGTCGCGCGGTCGATCCCCTCGAAAGCCTCCTCGCCGGGCACGGCCACGAGCCGGCCCTCCAGGTCGAAGGCCCAGGCGTGGAACGGGCAGGTTATCAGCTTGCGGTGCTGGCATTCATGCACCAGCCGCGCTGCGCGGTGACTGCACATGTTGAGGAACGCCCGCGCCTTGCCGTCCTGGCCGCGCACGATGAGGATCGCCGGCCCGGCCTCGTCGAAGACCATCATGTCCCCAGCCTTCGCCACGTCCTGCGACAGGCACGCCAGCAGCGGAAGCTTGCCGAACAGCTCGCGCTTCTCGGCCTCGAGCCGGGCCGGGTCGGTGTACTCGCGCGCCGAGACGCTCATCGGCGCGTTGGAAAGGTCGGTCGTTCCCCCTGCGGCGAGGTGGGCGACCATCCGCCGCTCGAGGTCGCGCATGGAGTCCGGCTTCCGCCGGGTCGCGGGCCGATCGGTTTGGAGCACGGTGGTCATCGCTTCCTCCGCGAAAGAGGAGGCCCGGCGCCGAGGCCGGGCCCCAGAGGGGAACTAATACTTCCAGGTCAGCTGCAGTGCGATCGTGCGCGGCAGGTTCGGCGCGGCGACGGCGTCGGCACGAACCCCCGCCGCCGTACCTGCGCCGCTGCCCGAGCTGGGTGCGTCGCCGGCGTATAGGACGACGTATTCGTCGGTCAGGTTCTTGGCGAGCAGGGCGGCCTCCCACCGGCCATCCGCGGTCTTCAGGCGGATCGCGGCGTCCAGGGTGACGTAGGAGTCCTCCTTCGCCGCGGGATTGTTGAACGGGTTGGCGACGTAGCTGCTCGAGTACTTCAGGTTGGCGCTGGCGCCGAACACCAGGCTGTTGCCGACGGGACGCTCGTAGTTCGCCTCAAGGGCCCCGGTCCACTTTGGCGCCAGCGCGGTGGGCTTGCCGCTGAGGTCCTGGGTCGGTCGTGCGTTGATGATCGTGCAGCCCTCGGCAGGCGTCTGGCCGCCCCAGCACGGCGCGTCACTGAAGTTGAGGTAGCGCGCCTTGTTGTAGGCGAGCGTGCCGCGCAGCACGAGGCCGGGGACCTCTGCCGGCGCCCACTCGACTTCCGTCTCGATCCCCTTGGTCCGGGACGAGCCGGCGTTCTTGGTGATGAACTGGATCTTGGCGGCGTCGAAGAAGTCCACCTGCAGGTCGGAGTACTTGTAGCTGTAGACGTCGACGGCGAAGCGCAGGCGGCCGTCCAGGACCGCGCCGCGGACGCCGCCCTCGAAGCCTTCGGCGCTCTCCGGCCGGAAGGCCAGGTCGTTGACGGTCGTGTTGCCGATGGCGCTGTCGAGCGCGCTGCCCGAGAAGCCGCCCGACTTGAAGCCCTGCTTGTACGAGGCGAAGGCGGTCCAGTTGTCGGACGGCTTCCAGGTGAGCGTCACCTCGGGCGACAGGTCGTTGAAGCTCTGGTTGGCGATGATCGGCCGGTTCACGCGGAACACCGGCTGGAACGGCGCGACGACGTAAGGCTGGACGAACTGGGAGTCCTTGGTCTCGTGGGTGTAGCGGGCGCCGGCGGTCAGCTCGAGCTCATCCGAGAACTTCCACTGCGCCTGGGCGAAGCCGGCGAAGGTGCGGCCGTCGGTGTAGGACAGCTTGGCGACAGTGATGTAGCGCTTGGTCGGATCGGTGACCCTCGTATCCTCGAGGGCGCCCGGGAAGATGATCTGCTGGTCGAAATCCAGGCGGGTGCTCTGGAAGTAGACGCCGACCATGACGTTCAGCGGAAAGTCTAGCGTGGTCTGGGCGCGGATCTCCTCGGAGAAGGCCTTGTACTTCGACTGCTCCGAGCCCCAGGTGCCGCCGTTGGCGGCGCCGGTGTAGTCGTAGTCGCCGAGGAAATAGTTCTTGAACCGGTGCAGGCCGGTGACGGACGTCAGGTCCACCTTGCCGGTGGAGTAGTTGGCCGCGGCGCTGATCGAGTAGGCGTCGTAGTCCTGGTAGAGCTGGCCGCCGTGGCGGCCGAGCAGCGGATTGGTGGCGGCGACGTCAGCCGGCACGGCGTTCTGCTGGATGTGGCGGTCGGGGCTGCAGGCCTCGGTGCGGTTCACCTGAGCAAAGCCACCCACCGGACAGTTGATGAGCTCGTTGTTCCAGGTGGCGTTCTCGGTGCGGTAGCGGGTGAGGCTGCCCTTCAGGTTGAGGCTGAAGTCGTCCGACGGGCGCCAGAGCGCCGTCAGCCGGGCGCTGAGGTCGCGCTCGCCCGGCAGGTCG
>NZ_DASWTE010000320.1:0-2335 GCF_036402295.1 Phenylobacterium sp. | reverse complement strand
GCCGCTGGCGCCGGCTTCCCGGTAGAGCTTGCCGCGCCGGATGGCTTCGGCCTCGGCGGCGTCGCCGGTGGCGAGCTGGCGCAGGTAGACGTCGGTGCGGGCGTTGATGAACAGGTTCACCCCGGCCTTCTCGGCCGCCTGCCGGGCCGCGGCGATCTTGCGGGCGTGCAGGTTGGGGTCGCGGGAACCGTCCTCGAAGTTGATGCCGACGGCCCCGGCCTGGAGAACGCGGGTGATGTTCTGGGCGAGCTGGTCGAGGTCGTCGGTGAAGCCGCCTTCGAAGTCGCAGCTGACCGGTGTGTCGACGACCCGGCTGATCGCCTCGACCACCGCGCAAGTGTTGTCGACGGCGAGGATATCGCCGTCGGCCTGGCCGAACGTCCAGGCCACGGCGGCAGACGAAGTCGCGACGGCCTTCGCGCCCGCATCGGCCACGACCGCGGCGGAGGCGGCGTCCCAGGCGTTGGGCAGGATCAGGACGTCGGGGCCCTGGTGCAACTGGTGGAACAGGTCGGCTTTAGCAGTCTGGCTCATCAGGTCCCTCGTTCGATGTGCGAGGCACATATGGGGTGGCTGCTGCCAACGTGCTGGCGGGAACCGGACACGAACGGATAATCTCGACGCCTTGGTGTCGGAGGCTCGGTCCATGGCGGGCTCAGTCTGGCGGATGAAGGGCGACGGCGCGAACATCGCCGTGCTGGCGGACTGTCATATCCACGAAGGCGGGCCACAATTTCCGGAGGCTCTGTTCCCGCGGCTGCAGGGATCCGACCTGATCGTGGTCCTGGGCGACATGGGCGAGAAGGCGGGCCTGGACCGGCTGGAGGAGATCGCGCCCGTGCTGGGCGTCCGTGGGCAGGACGACGTCGACGACATGCGGACCCGGCGCGAGGTCCTGCTGCTGGAGGACGGCCCCTATCACATCGGCTGCGTCTTCGACGCCGTGGCCGCCGGGTTGGCCGTCTCGTCGGATCCGTTCGTCGCCGCGCCGGACGCCGCGGAGGTGTCGCGCCGCCTGTTCGGGCATGAGGTGGACGTCCTGCTGCACGCCGGCACCCACAAGCCCGAGGAGGCGAAGTTCGGCCGCCGGGGCTCGGCGCTCAATCCGGGCAGCGCGGTGCTGCCGGCCGACGGCGCGAAGGCGAGCTTCCTGCGCCTGAAGGTGATGGCCGACGGCTGCTTCGGGCAGATCGTCTGGGTCGCCTGAGGTCCAGGCTTACGGCGCGGCGCAGAAACCCGCTAAGACCGCGCTCGTGACCGCCGCCGCCTTGACCCGCCTCAGCCTGACCGACTTCCGGTACTACGAACGGGCGGAGCTCAGCCTGGACGGCGGGCCGGTGTGGCTGGCCGGGCCGAACGGGGCAGGGAAGACCAACCTCTTGGAGGCCGTCAGCTTCCTGATCCCCGGCCGCGGCCTGCGCGGCTCGGCGCTCAGCGAAGTCGGGCGGCGGATGCCGGGCGAGGCGGTGGGCCGCGCCTGGGCCGTCGCGGTCACCGTGCAGGGCGCGGACGGCGAGACAAGGCTGGGCACCGGGGTGGAGCAGGCGGGCGCGCCGCGGCGCGTGGTGCGGGTGGAGGGCGAGCCGGTGCCGCCGGGACGCCTCGCCGAGCACGGCCGGCAGGTCTGGCTGACCCCGGCGCAGGACCGGCTGTTCCTGGAGGGCGCGGCCGACCGCCGGCGCTTCTTCGACCGGCTGGTGTTCGCGGGGGAGCCGCAGCACGCCGCCCACGTGCAGGCCTACGAGAAGGCGCAGCGCGAGCGGATGCGGCTGCTCACCGACGGCCCCGCCGATCCTGCCTGGCTGGACGCGCTGGAGGCGCAGCTCGCCGAGGCGGGGACGCTGATGGCCGAGGCGCGGGCGCGCACCCTGGCGGCGCTGGCCGCGGAGATCGACACCCGCGGCGAACGGCCGTTCCCGCAGGCGCGGCTGGCGCTGACCGGAGACTGGGAGCGGATGGCCGGCGAGGGGGTGGACTTCGCGGAGATCGAGGGGCGGCTGGCGCGAGCATTGAAGCAGGCCCGCGAGCGCGACGCAGCCGCCGGCCGGGCGCTGACCGGCCCGCACCGCGGCGACCTCTCCGTCGTCCACGCCGAGAAGGACCGGCCCGCCGCGGAGTGCTCCACCGGCGAGCAGAAGGCGCTGATCCTGAACCTGGTGCTGGCGCAGGCCGCCCGGCTGGCGCGGGCCGAGGCGCCGTCGCCGATCCTGCTGCTGGACGAGGTGGCGGCCCATCTCGACGCGCGGCGCCGGGCGGCGCTGTTCGACGAGATCGAGGCGCTGGGTCTGCAGGCCTTCCTGACGGGGACGGACGAGATGCTGTTCGAGGGGCTGGC
>NZ_DASWTE010000319.1:0-9449 GCF_036402295.1 Phenylobacterium sp. | reverse complement strand
GAGACCGCCGCGCTCGCCATCGACAACCCGGCCCAGATCGAAGGCGCTCTGAAAGGCGCCTTCGCGGTCGTGAACTGCGCGCCCTACCACCTGACTATCGCCGTCGCCCGCGCCGCCAAGGCCGCCGGCGCCCACTACCTCGACCTCACCGAGGACGTGGCCTCCAGCCGGGTCGTCCGCGACCTGGCCGCCGACGCCACCACCGCCTTCATCCCGCAGTGCGGCCTGGCGCCCGGCTTCATCACCATCGCCGCCTGGGACCTGATCAAGCACTTCGACCAGCTGCACGACGTGCGCCTGCGGGTCGGCGCCCTGCCGCGCTATCCGTCGAACGCGCTGAACTACAACCTCACCTGGTCGACCGACGGGGTGATCAACGAGTACTGCGAGCCCTGCGAGGCGATCACCAACGGCAAGCTGCGCGAGACCCCCGCCCTCGAAGAGTGCGAGGAGTTCGCCCTCGACGGCGTCACCTACGAGGCCTTCAACACCTCGGGCGGCCTGGGCACCCTGTGCCATACGCTCGACGGCCAGGTACGGAACCTCAACTACAAGACCATCCGTTACCCAGGCCACGCGGCGATCATGAAGGCGCTGCTGAACGACCTGAACCTGCGCAACCGGCGCGACGTGCTCAAGGACATCCTGGAGAACTCGGTCCCGGCCACCATGCAGGACGTGGTCATCGTCTTCGTCACCGTCTCGGGGATGAAGAAGGGCCACCTGATGCAGGAGACCTACGTCAACAAGGTCTTCTCCCAGGAGGTCGGCGGCGAAGTGAAAAGCGCCATCCAGATCACCACCGCCGGCGCCATCTGCGCGGTGCTGGACATGCTGACCGACGGCTCGCTGCCGGCGAAGGGCTTCATCCGCCAGGAAGACATCCCGCTGCACGCCTTCCTCGCCAACCGCTTCGGGCGCTATTACGCGGGTGATGAGCCGGCGACCCTCCGCGCCGCTGCCGAGTAAGAGTCCCCATGACCGTCCAAGCCAAGATCACCTCCGCCGCGGCCGAAGCCGCCCAAGTCCTCGCCCGCCTCGGCGTCGCCGAAGCGCTCTGGACCGGCGGGAACCGCCCGGTCCGCTCGCCGATCAGCGGCGAGGTGATGGCCCACGTCCACGACGCCTCGAAGGCCGAGGTCGACGCCGCCATCGAGGCCGCCCACGACGCCTTCCTCGCCTGGCGCAACGTCCCCGCGCCCCGCCGCGGCGAACTGGTCCGCCTGCTCGGCGAAGAACTCCGCGCAGCCAAGGCCGACCTGGGCGCCCTCGTCACCCTGGAGGCCGGCAAGGTCACCTCCGAGGCCCTGGGCGAAGTCCAGGAGATGATCGACATCTGCGACTATGCGGTCGGCCTCTCCCGCCAGCTGTTCGGCCTGACGCTCGCCACCGAGCGGCCGGACCACCGGATGATGGAGACCTGGCACCCGCTGGGCGTGGTCGGCATCATCTCGGCCTTCAACTTCCCCGTGGCCGTCTGGTCTTGGAACTCGGCGCTGGCCTTCGTCTGCGGCGACGCCTGCGTCTGGAAGCCGTCGGAGAAGACCCCGCTGACGGCGCTCGCCACCCAGGCCCTCTTCGAGCGCGCCTGCGCCAAGTTCGGCGACGTCCCGGCCGGCCTGTCGTCCGTCGTCATCGGCGGCCGCGAGGTGGGCGAGGCCCTGGTCGACCATCCGAAGGTGCCGCTGGTCAGCGCCACGGGCTCCACGGCCATGGGCCGCGCCGTCGGCCCGCGCCTGGCGGGCCGCTTCGCCCGCGCGCTCCTGGAGCTGGGCGGCAACAACGCCGCCATCATCGCGCCCTCGGCCGACCTCGACCTCGCCATCCGCGGCGTCGCCTTCGCCGCCATGGGCACCGCCGGCCAGCGCTGCACAACGCTGCGGCGCCTGTTCGTGCACGAGAGCGTCTACGACGCCTTCGTCCCGCGCCTGAAGGCCGCCTACGACACGGTGCCGGTGGGCGACCCCCGTGCGGAGGGCGCCCTCGTCGGCCCGCTGATCGACGCCCAGGCCTTCGACCTGATGCAGACCGCTCTCGCCGACGCCAAGGCGGCCGGCGGCGCCGTCACCGGCGGCGACCGCGTCGACATGGGTGAGGCTTTCTACGCCCGCCCGGCCCTCGTCGAGATCGACCGCCAGGCCGACGTCGTGAAGCGCGAGACCTTCGCGCCGATCCTCTACGTCATGAAGTACGCCGACCTGGCCGACGCCATCGCGCTGCAGAACGACGTGCCCCAGGGCCTGTCGTCGTCGATCTTCACCAACGACATGCGCGAGGCCGAACTCTTCATCTCGGCCAAGGGCTCGGACTGCGGCATCGCCAACGTCAACATCGGCCCCTCGGGCGCCGAGATCGGCGGCGCGTTCGGCGGCGAAAAGGAAACCGGCGGCGGCCGCGAGGCCGGCTCCGACTCCTGGAAGGCCTACATGCGCCGCGCCACCAACACGATGAACTACGGCCGCACCCTGCCCCTGGCGCAAGGCGTCAAGTTCGACGTCTAGCCCTCTCTAAAGAACGTCATGGCCGGGCTTGTCCCGGCCACCCATGATCGCAGGCGTCGCCGGTTCGCATCGGCGGCGCCGCTTTCATTTGTTGACCACGGAGATGATGGGTCGCCGGGACAAGCCCGGCGATGACGAGCGGGTGGGATAGGGTCCGAATACCGCGAGACCCGCCCCGCCCGCTGCATAACGATCGCGCGTGTTCCGCCTGATCGGCCCCGACGGCCAGCCGCACCTCAGCGAAACCCCCGGAACCCTCGGCGGGCACCGCCGCCTGAGGGGCTATGGCCGCCTGGACTGCCCGAGCGCGCTGCGCTGGATCGCCAAGGGCCACTACGTCCGCCACCGCGTCTTCTTCGCCGACGAAGCCACGGCGCTCGCCGCCGGCTACCGCCCCTGCGCCCGCTGCCTGCCCGAGCGCTATGCGGCGTGGAAGCGCGCCTCGGCCTGACCGTTCGCTCAAACAGGCGTTTGCCTCACCTCGCGTCGCTTGGCACAATCGGGCTTTCAGCGCTCCCCATTTTGAAAGACAGAACACTTTGACCCTTTCCCCCCCGGCGGCCAACGCGCCCGTCGATCCCCTGTCGTCCGTCGACGCCCTGATCGAGGGGCTGGGCTCGGTCGGCTACATCGCCTCGCGCCGGATCGCGACGGCGCTCTTCATGTCGGTGAAGCTGCAAAAGCCCGTCCTGGTCGAAGGCTCGGCCGGCGTCGGCAAGACCGAGCTCGCGCTCTCCACCGCCACCCTGCTCGGCCTGCCGCTCATCCGCATGCAATGCTACGAGGGCCTGGACGAGTCCAAAGCGCTGTACGAGTGGAAGTACGGCAAGCAGCTCCTCTACACCCAGATCCTGAAGGACCGGATGGGCGAGCAGCTGGCGGACGCGCCCAACATGGAAGCGGCCATGGACCGCCTCCACGGCATGGGCGACCTGTTCTTCTCAGAGCCCTTCCTCGAGCCGCGGCCCTTGATGCGCGCGCTGCGCGAGGACGCCGGCTGCGTGCTCCTCATCGACGAGGTGGACAAGTCGGACGAGGCCTTCGAGGCCTTCCTGCTCGAAGTGCTCTCCGCCTACCAGGTCTCGGTGCCGGAACTGGGCGTGATCTCGGCCAAGACGCCGCCGCTGGTGTTCCTGACCTCGAACAACGTCCGCGACCTGGGCGACGCGCTGAAGCGCCGCTGCCTGCACCTGCACATCCCGCTACCCGAGGCGGCGCTGGAGGAGCGGATCGTGGCGTCCCGCGTGCCGGGCATCGAGGCGCGCCTGACCCGCGAGTTGGTCGGCTTCGTCCAGTCGCTGCGGACCATGGACCTGCGCAAGGCGCCGTCGATCTCCGAGACGGTGGACTGGGCCCGCGCGCTGATCCTCCTGCACGCCGACAGCCTGAGCCCCGACGTGGTGCGCGATACGCTCAACGTCATCCTGAAGTTCGAGCAGGACATCACCGCCGTCGAACCCCAGGTCGTCGAGTTGCTGCACAAGCGCTAGCGCCATGCAGCACACGCTCGAACAGTTCTTCCGCGCGCTCCGCGCCGCCGACGTCCGGGTCTCGCCGGCGGAGGCGATCGACGCCTCGCGGGCGGTGACCGTGACCGGTTTTTCGGACCGCACCCTCTTCAAGGACGCGCTCTGCTCCACGCTGGCCAAGTCGGCCGACGAGGTCGACCGGTTCGACTCCGTCTTCGAGACCTTCTTCGCCCGCGACGCCATCTCCATCCCGCCGCCGTCGGCCAGCCCCCAAGGCGAGCCCAGCGACGCGGACATGGCCGCCACCGAGAGCTCGCCGCTGGCCCAGGCGGTGATGCAGGGCGACTCCGCGGCCGTGCAGCAGTCGATGGAGGAGGCCGCGCGCCGGGCCGGCGTCGCCGACATCCGGCTCACCACCCAGCGCTCGCGCCTGACCCGGCGCCTGCTCGAGGAGATGGGCCTGGAGGAGATCGAGCGGATTATCGCCAACGCCCGGCGCATGCCCGGCCAGGAGGGCCTCGCCGACCGCCTGGACGAGGCCCGCCGCAACCTGTTTGCCGAAGCCCAGCAGTACGTCGCCCGCCAGCACGACCTCTACGCCGCCGGCTCGGCCCGTGAGCTCCGCGAAGAGCGCCTGGCCCGCAAGCAGCTCAACGCCGACGGCGGGGTCGATCCGATCGACTACCAGCTGATGGCGGCGCTGGTGAAGAAGATGGCCAAGCGCCTGGCCGCCAAGTACTCGCGCCGCCGACGGACGGCTCAGCGCGGCCACCTCGACGTGCGCAAGACGCTGCGCCGTTCCATGGCCTACGGCGGCGTGCCGTTCGAGATCGAGTGGAAAGTCAAGAAAGTCGACAAGCCGTCGATCGTGGCGATCTGCGACGTCTCCAAGTCGGTGGCCGCCGCCGCCCAGTTCCTGCTGACCTTCCTCTACTCGCTGAACGAGGTGGTCGACCGCATGGACGCCTTCGCGTTCTCCGGCCGGCTGATCAGCGTGAACGACATCCTGGACGACCACGGCGTCGAGCAGGCGATCTTCAAGGTGCTGCAGCAGATCGGCTTCCAGCAGACCGACTACGGCCGCGCCCTGCAGGACTTCTCGGAGCAGCACCTGGACCGGCTCGACCGGCGCACCACGGTGATCATCCTGGGCGACGGCCGCTCGAACTTCGCCGATCCGCGCCTGGACCTGATGAAACAGATCCACGACCGCAGCCGCGCGGTCATCTGGCTAAACCCCGAGCCCGAGAGCTACTGGGCCCAGGGCGACAGCGTCATGCACCGCTACGCCCGCTTCTGCCACGTGGCCAAGCAGTGCGGAACGCTCGAGCAGCTGGAACGCATCATCGACGACGTGCTCAGGAGCTACGTCCCGCACTGACGTCTGCCGCCCGCTTCACCTTCAGCGCCGCGGCGATTTGCTCCTGCCGGACGCGGTTGATCGCGTAGGGCATGAACACCAGGGCGCCCACGACGCACAGGGTGGCCGGAAGGAAGCCCCACGCCAGGATCAGCTTGCCGACCACCTCCTCGGGGATCGTGGCGCCCACCTTCGTGCCGGCCTCGCGCGGGAAACGCATCAGGTCGAGCGCGAAGCCGCCCAGCATGGTGCCCATGCCCGCCGCGGCCTTGCCGGCGAAGCCCAGGCCCGAGAAATAGAGGCCCTCCCGGCGCGAGCCGAAGCGGTATTCGTGCTCGTCGGCGGCGTCGGCCATCATCGACGGCAGGGTGATGAAGATCAGGCCCGAACCGACGCCCACGATGAGCGTGGTCCCGATCAGCCAGGGCAGGGCCTCCGCGCCCGTCGGCGCGAAGAGGCCGAGCGCCCGCAGCGCGGGCAGGATCATCCAGGGCACGATCACCAACGCGAACCCCCACATCATCGCCGTCTTCTTCTCCATGCGGCGCAGGAGCAGCGGCGTGATCGGAATGCCGGCGGTGATGCCGGCCAGGAGAGCGTAGGCGACCAGCTGGACCGTCTCGGGCCGCAGCTTCCAAACAAAGACGTAGGTGTGGTTGTTGAGCGCGGCGTTCAGCCCGGCCGAGCTCGAGAAGATCAGCATCGAGAAGAAGAGGATGCGGAACGACGGGTTCTTGAAGATCTCGCGGAGCTCGCCGGGCAGCCGGGGCAGCATCGGCTCGGCCGGCTCCATGGGCTGGGGCAGCGAGGCCGCATAGCGCCAGATGCCCAGACAGCTGATCATGGCGCCCGCCAGGATCACGCTCGCGATGGTCCAGCCGAAGGCGGGGTAGACCGCGCGCTGCTGCAGGCCGCCCTCGCCGACGAAGAAGAAGGTGAATGCCAGCCAGGTGATCAGGACACTGGCGATGATCCCGCCGAGCAGGCGATAGCCGACGATCCGGGCCCGCTCGACATACTCGTCCGCCATCTCCCCGCCCAGGGCGAAGTAGGGGATGTTGAACATCGACGCGAAGGCCCTGACGCCCATCTTGGTGAGCGTCAGCCAGATGAACAGCAGGAAGGGCGTCAGCGCCAAGGGCGGTGTGAACAGCAGTCCCATGGTGACCATGGTCAGCGGCGCTCCCACCAGCATCACCGGCAGGCGCCGGCCGAACCGGGACCGCACGCTGTCGGACCAGGATCCGATCAGGGGATCGGCGGCGGCGTCCAGACACATGCTGATGGCGAGCGCCGTGCCGACCAGGGTTCCCGAGAGGCCGAGGACGGCGGTGTAGTAGAAGAAGATGAAGGTGTTGACGGCGAGGTAGCCGGACTCGACCACCTGTCCCACGCTGTAGAAGAACTTCACCGACGCCGGGGGCCTGAGCCCGCCTTCGTGCACGGGGGCCTCGGGGGCCGGCACGTCAACGCCTTCTGCGACCGCCAAATGCTGTCCTCCTGAGGGGTTCCTAGGCCTTGGCGGTCCGCTTGCGCCGCAGGGCCGCCGTGACCAGTTCGTGCCGCGCTCGGGTGATGGCGTAGGGCGCGAAGACGATTGCGCCCAGCACGCAGAGCACCGAGCAGAACGGGCCCCAGGCCAGCACCAGGCCCGCCAGCACGCTCTCGTCGATCACGGCGTCGACCTGGCGGCCCAGCTCACGGGGGAAGTTCAGGAGGTCGAGCGCGAAGCCGCCCACCATCGTGCCGACGCCCGCGGCGGCCTTGCCCGCGAAGCCCAGGCCGGAAAAGAACAGCCCCTCCCGCCGCGAGCCGAACAGGTGCTCGTGCTCCTCGGCCGCGTCGGCCATCATCGAGGGGAAGGCGATGTAGACCAGTCCCGAGCCCAGCCCGACGGCGAGCTGGGTGGCCGAGAGCCACGGGATCGCCTCTGCGCCGGTCGGCGCGAAAACGCCGGTGGCCCGGGCGACGGGCAGCAGCGTCCAGGCGATGGCGACTGTGGCGAAGCCGATCATCGCCACGGCCTTCTTCTCCATCCGGCGCAGCAGGAGCGGCGTCAGCGGCACGCCCAGCGTGATGCCGAAGAGCAGCGAGTAGGTCAGCACCTGGATGGTCTCGGGCCGCAGCTTCCAGACGAAGACGTAGTTGTGGTTGTTCAGCGCCGCGTGCGCGCCCGCGGCGCTCGCGAACACCAGGAGCGCGAGGAACAGGGTGCGGAACGAGCCGTTTCGGAACATCTCCACGATCTCGCCCGGCAGGCGGCGCGCCATGGACTGCGGCCGATGCTGTGGCTGCGGCAGGCCGACCGAGTAGCGCCAGATGCCGGCGATCGAGATCAGCGCGCCCACGACCACGAGCGTCGCGATGGACCAGCCGAACTCCGCATAGTTGTCGGGGCGCTGCAGGCCGCCCTTGCCGGCGAAGAAGACGCTGTAGGCCAGGGCCGTGATCAGCACCGTGGCCGCGATCCCGCCCAGCAGCCGGTACGCCACGATCTTCGAGCGCTCGGCGTAGCCGTCGGCCATTTCGCCGCCGAGGGCGAAGTAGGGAATGTTGAACACCGAGGCGAAGGCCCGCAGCGACCCCTTCGCCACGAGGAGCCAGAAGAACAGCAGGAACGGCGAAAGTCCGGACGGTGGCGTGAACAAGAGCCCCATGGTCACCATCGTCAACGGCGCGCCGATCAGCATGACCGGCAGCCGGCGGCCGTGCTTCGAGCGCACGCTGTCTGACCAGGAGCCGATGATGGGATCGAGCGCCGCGTCCACGCACATGCTGATCGCCACGGCCGCGCCGACCATGCTGCCCGAGAGGCCCAGCACCGCCGTGTAGTAGAAGAACACGAAGGCGTTGACCGCCAGGTAGCCGGACTCGACCACCTGTCCGACGCTGTAGAAGAACTTCACCGAACCCGGCGGCCTCAGCTCGCCATCGGCCTGTACGCCAGCGGCCGCCGGAACGGCCCCTGCTTCCTCCGTAATCGCCACGTCGTCTGCCTTTCGCGCGGCTTGTCTTGTCGCAAGGACGGTACGCTCGCGGCGCCTGCTGGCAACCGTGACCCCACGTCAGGGCGGTCAGTGCGTCGCAACGCCGCGACGTTCGCGGAGAAGGGGACGGTGTACGCGGGGTGAGGCGCGACGCCCTCACCACACGTCGATGAACGGCCGCTTCTTGCCCTCGCGGCGCGGCGGGACGGGACACGCCTTCAGGCCCCGCAGCAGCCAGGCGCGGGTCTCGGCCGGGTCGATGACGGCGTCGATCTCCACCACCGAGGCGACCGAGAGCGCCTTGCCGGTCTCGTACATCCGGCCGACCAGCTTCTCGAACAGCGCCTGGCGGGCCTCGGCGTCGGGCTGGGCGTCCAGTTCCTTGCGGTAGCCCAGCCGCACCGCGCCCTCGAGCCCCATCGGCCCGAACTCGGCGGTCGGCCAGGCCACGGTCATGGCGGGGGCCGAGAAGTCGCCGCCGGCCATCGCCTGGGCGCCCAGGCCGTAGCCCTTGCGCAGGACGACGGTGAACAGCGGCACGGTCAGGCTGGTGGCCGTCACGAAGAGGCGCGAGCCGCGCCGCACCGCCGCCGTCGTCTCGCTCTGCGGGCCCACCATGAACCCCGGCGTGTCGCACAGCGACACCACCGGCACGTCGAAGGCGTCGCACAGCTGCAGGAAGCGCGCGCCCTTCTCCGCGCCCTCGGAATCGATCGCACCGCCCAGGTGGCGCGGGTCGTTGGCAATCAGGCCCAGCGGGCGTCCCTCCACACGCAGGAAGCCCGTGATCATGCCCCGGCCGTAGCCGCCCCGCAGCTCCAGCCAGGTCCCGGTGTCGGCCAGGCCGCGGATCACCTCGCGCACGTCATAGGCGCGGACCCGGTTCTCGGGGATCAGGTGGCGCAGGCGGCGCTGGTCGTCGCAGGCCCAGTCGCGCACCGGCCCTTGGAAGACGCCCAGCAGCTGCCGGGCCGCGGCCGTCGCGGCCGCCTCGTCCTCGACGAGCAGGTCGATGGCGCCGTTGGCGTACTGGACCTCGGCCGGCCCGATCTGGTCGGGCGTGAACACGCCCAGGCCGCCACCTTCGATCATCGCCGGGCCGCCCAGGCCGATGTTGGAATAGCGGATCGCC
>NZ_DASWTE010000318.1:0-9093 GCF_036402295.1 Phenylobacterium sp. | reverse complement strand
CCCTGCTCGCGGAAGACCGTCAGGCCCTCCTTCAGGCACAGCTGGAACCAGTCGCGGCAGGTGATGCGGTTGCCGGTCCAGTTGTGGAAGTACTCGTGGGCGACCACGGCCTCGATGCGCTCGTAGTCGAGGTCGGTGGCGGTCGCCGGGTCGGCCAGCAGGAGCGAGGAGTTGAAGATGTTCAGCCCCTTGTTCTCCATCGCCCCGAAATTGAAGTCGCGGACGGCCACGATCATGAACAGGTCGAGGTCGTACTCGCGCCCGTAGGCCTGCTCGTCCCACTTCATCGAGCGCTTCAGCGCGTCCATGGCGTAGGCGGCCCGCGGCGCCATGCCGGTGTCGACGTAGATGCGCAGGTCGACCGTGCGGCCGCTCATTGTCATGAGCTGGTCCTCGAGCACGTCCAGCTCGCCGGCCACCAGGGCGAAGAGGTAGCAGGGCTTGGGGAAGGGATCGTTCCAGACGGCGTAGTGGCGGCCGTTCCCGAGGTCGCCGGTCTCGATGAGGTTCCCGTTGGCCAGCAGGTGGCGGAACTTGCGGTCGGCCTCGATGCGGACGGTGTACTTGGACAGCACGTCGGGCCGATCGGGCCAGAAGGTGATCTTGCGGAAGCCTTCCGCCTCGCACTGGGTGCAGAAGCGGCCGCCGGACATGTAGAGGCCTTCCAGCGCCTTGTTGTTCACAGGGTCGATCTCGACCTCGGTCTCCAGCGTGAAGGCGGCCGGCAGATCCGGGATGGTCAGGAACTCCGCATCGATGGTGCGCTCGGCCTCGGTCAGGACGCGGCCGTCGACGGCCACGCTGACCGGCTTCAGCCGCTCGCCGTTGAACACCAGCGGCTCGGCATGATCGCCGTTGCGGCGGACGCCGAGCTGCGCCTTCACCCGCGTCGTATTGGGCTCGAGCACGAAGGTGAGGTGGACATCGTCGACCAGGTACGCAGGCGGACGATAGTCGGAGAGCCGGATCGGCTGGGGCGTTTCGGTGCGCATGGCGGCCATCTAGGCGTGTGGATGGGGCGGCGCCAAGGCAGGGCGAGTTACGCGAGGTCACACTTTTCTTGGCCGCGGCGGACGCGCAATGCTGGGGCCTGAGGAAACGCCAGGCCGGAGACAACCGGCAGGACAGGGGCCCCATGAATTTCGACTACACCGATGACCAGAAGTTCCTGAAGAACGAGGCGCGGAAGTTCCTCGAGGCAAATTGTTCGACGGCCAAGGTCCGCAAAGTGCTGGACGACGACGGCAAGGCCTATGACGAGGAGCTCTGGAAGGCCGTGGCGGCGCAGGGCTGGCTGGGGGCGGCGATCCCGGAGGAGCATGGCGGGCTGGGGCTGGGCCACATCGAGCTCTGCGCTATCGCCGAGGAACTGGGGCGGGCCGTGGCGCCGATCCCGTTCGCCTCGACGGTCTACTTCCTGGCCGAGGCGCTGATGCTGGCCGGCTCCGACGCGCAGAAGGCGGCGCTGCTGCCGAAGATCGCGGCCGGCGAGGTGATCGGCTGTGTGGCGACCTCGGAGGGGCCGGGCGTGCTGACGGCCTCGGCGCTGCAGGCCAGCGTCTCCGGCGGCAAGCTCTCCGGCGTGAAGCTTCCGGTCACCGACGGCGACATCGCCACCCACGCGCTGGTGCTGGCCAAGGAGGCCGGCCAAGCGGGGCTGTTCCTGGTGGACCTGTCGAGCGGGGTGACGCGCGAGGCGCTGAAGACGCTGGATCCGACCCGCGACGCGGCGAAGCTGACCTTCAGCGGCGCGGCGGCCGAGCGGCTGGGCGGGGCGGGCGAAGGTTTCGCCCTGCTGGAGCAGGTGACGGACCGGGCGGCGGTGCTGCTGGCCTTCGAGCAGACGGGCGGGGCGGACAAGGCGCTGGAGATGGCCAAGGCCTATGCGCTGGAGCGGTACGCCTTCGGCCGCGTGATCGCGAGCTACCAGGCGATCAAGCACAAGCTGGCCGACATCTACGTGAAGAACGAGTTGGCCCGCTCGAACGCCTACTACGGGGCCTGGGCGCTCAACACCAACGCGCCCGAGCTGCCGCTGGCCGCCAGCGCGGCGCGGATCGCCGCCTCGGAGGCCTTCTGGTTCGCCGCCAAGGAGAACATCCAGACGCACGGCGGCATCGGCTTCACCTGGGAGGTGGACGCCCACCTCTACTACCGGCGCTCGCGCCAGCTTTCCCTCGTCGCCGGCGCGCCGCGGGTCTGGAAGGAGCGGCTGGTCTCCCACCTCGAACGGCGCAACGCGGCGTAAGGAGCGGCACGATGGACTTCAACGACAGCCCGGAAGAAGCCGCCTATCGCGCCGAGGTGCGCAAGTGGCTGGAAGGCAATGCACCCAAGAAGCGCGTCGGGGGCGACGATCTGGAAGGCGGCAACAAGGACACCATGCCGGCCTCCAAGGCCTGGCAGGCGAAGAAGGCCGCCGCCGGCTACGCCCAGATCACCTGGCCCAAGGAGTGGGGCGGGCCGGGCGGTACGCCGATCCAGCAGGTGATCTTCAACGCCGAGGAGGCCAAGCACCCGGTGCCGCCGAACCCGTTCGCGATCGGGCTGGGCATGTGCGTGCCGACGGTGATGGCGTTCGCCGACGAGGACACCAAGAAGCGGTTCGTGGGCCCCGCCCTGCGCGGCGAGGAGATCTGGTGCCAGTTGTTCTCCGAGCCCTCGGGCGGCTCGGACGTGGCGGCGGCCCGGACGAAGGCGGTGAAGGCCCCGGACGGCTCCGGCGACTGGATCATCGACGGCCAAAAGGTGTGGACGACGGGCGCCCAGTTCTCGAACTTCGGGATCGTCGTCGTCCGGACCGATCCGGACGTGCCCAAGCACAAGGGCATGACGATGTTCTGGGTCGACATGAGCGACCCGGGGATCGAGGTGCGGCCGATCCACCAGATGTCGGGCGGGTCGGGGTTCAACGAGGTGTTCTTCACCAACGTGCGCGTGCCGGACTCTCAGCGGCTGGGGGCGGTGGGCGATGGCTGGAAGGTGAGCCTGGTGACGCTGATGAACGAGCGGCTGGCGGTGGGCGGATCGTCCGGCGCGGGCTGGGCCGAGTTCATGGAGGCGGCGCGTGGGATCACCGGCCTCGACGGCGGCCCGGCGCTCAAGGACCAGGCGCTGCGCGAGAAGATCGCCGACTGGTACGTCCAGGCCGAGGGGCTGAAGCACACCCGCAACCGCACCATGACGGCGCTCAGCCGCGGCCAGACGCCGGGGCCGGAGAGCTCGATCGGCAAGGTGGTGGCGGCCACGCAGATGCAGGACCTGGCCAATGCGGCGGTCGAGATGCTGGACCAGTACGGGATCATCAACGACCCGGCGCTGGCCCCGCTGAAGGGCGGCTTCCACGGTTCGCTGATGAGCGCGCCGGGCTTGCGGATCGCCGGCGGCACGGACGAGATCCTCAAGAACATCATCGCCGAGCGGGTGCTGGGCCTGCCGGGCGACATCCGCGTCGACAAGGACGTGGCGTTCAAGGACCTGCCCACGGGGCGGTAGGCGTCGCCGCCTACCGGTCCAGGCCGTGTGAGAACACGGCGATCATGTGGTCGGCGATGGCCTCGAAGTCGGTCGAGCGGCACTGGCCGTTCGACAGCTTGTCGATGCGTCCGGTCCGCGCCCAGGACAGCGTGATCGCGCCCGACAGCATGTGGTAGAACCAGTAGAGATCGGCGTCGTTCGAGGCGGGGCTCGCGCGCCGCAACAGATCGACGAACAGCTGCACCACCTCGTCGAAAGGGGTGCCCTCCAGCCCCGGGATGCCACCGGCCGGCGTGCTGTTCATCTGGGCGATGACGGTGAGGTAGCTGAGGTAGCCCTCGTCCCCCTGGCGGGCGAGCTCGAAGGTGGACTCCACATAGGTCCGCACCACGCCCGCGACGCTGATGCCGGGGCCCGCGTCGGCCGCGTAGGACTCGAGGGCCTGGCGGCGGACGGTGTTCACGTACCCGGCGCGGCGGGCGATCACCGCCAGGTAGAGGCCGGCCTTGGTGTCGAAGTAGTAGTGCAGCAGGCTGGGGTCGACGTCGGCGGCCTGACCGATGTCCTTGGTGCTGACGCCGTTGAAGCCGCTGCGCGCGAACAGCGCCTCCGCCGCGTCGAGAATCCGCTCCTGCGATTCCCCCCGCCGCTCCCGATTGGTCCTGCGCGCTCTTGCCGTCACCCGAGTCTCCTTCGCACAGCCTAGCCAGCCGCGCGCATGCCGCCCAGCATCTGATGTTTGACCCCTCGCCGGCGCGAACCGTTGGGCCGACTGGCGGCACATCGCGCGGGCGACCTATGTGGAGGACGATGCGGGCCTGCACCAGGACTACGACGCCAACCTGAGCCGCGCCTTCGGCGTCGCCAGCGGCGCCCCCGCTCAGCGAATGCCGGCGTGGCTAGGGCAGGGGGCGATGGAGGCGGCTACCGAGTCGCAGGCGCCTCCACCGGGACTCTGACCTAGGCAGACGGGTGAGCCGCTACGAGCTCAGGAGCCCATGAACAGCCTTTGCACCAGGGGACGGGCCACTGACCGCACCCTGCGGGCCACGGTCTCGCCGTCCATCCGGCCGTAGTAGTGGCAGTCGCAGAGCAGCTCGTGGGCGTCCTCCGAGGACAGCTCGAAGAACTTCCGGGCGTCGCCGAACGTGTCGCCTTCGAGGCCCGCCGCCCGCAGGAGCGGATCGGCGAAAGCCACCGAGATGGGGGTGTCGTCCTCGCGGATGCCGGCGCGATCCCACTCCGGCACGAACTCGACGCGCATCAAGGCCCTCAGCCTCCGCTGCGGATCGCGCTCGAGCAGCTCGGCCCAGCGTTCCAGACGCTGGCGCCTGGACAGCACAGGAGCTTCCACCGGGGTGAGCGCCGCCTCGGCGGCCACGTTTTCAATCGACTGATACTTCATTTCGCCTTCAAGCTCGTCGCCGAGCTCGCCTCCGACCGTCCCCTGTGGATGAAACGGGCGGGGCCGTCGGATGTCACAGGCCGGCCGAGCACAAGTTTTGGTGAAGGTGCGGGGGGCTTCCGCGCGGCGGCCCTCACATCTGACATGGCCCCAAATCTGTTCGGTTCAAGAATTGCCCCCGACCCTCCGCATCGCGACACTGCCGGACGAACCTATCGGGAGGGGCGCATGAAGGACCTAGCAGGCAAGACCGCATTCGTGACCGGTGCGGCGTCGGGCATCGGGCTGGGGATCGCCACGGCGCTGGCGCAGGCCGGCGTGAAGGTGATGCTCTGCGACATCGAGCAGGGCGCGCTGGACAAAGCCGTGGCGGCCCTCAAGGCGACCAACGCCGACGTCGAGGGTGTGAAGGCCGACGTGTCGCTGAAGGCCGAGCTGCAGGCGGCGGCCGACGCGACGATCGCGCGCTTCGGCAAGGTGCACATCCTGGTGAACAACGCCGGCGTCGGCGGCGGCGGGATGTACGGCGCGTGGACCGACGCGGGGTGGGACTGGCTGCTGGACGTGAACCTGCGGGCGGTCGTCTGGGGCATCGGCATCTTCGGACCGCTGATCGAGAGCCACGGCGAGGGCGGCCAGATCGTCTCCACCGCCTCGATCGCCGGCCTGATCTCGGGCGCCAGCAGCCCCTACAGCGTGACCAAGTACGGCGTGGTGGCGCTGTCGGAGGGCCTGCGCAACGAGCTGGCGCCGAAGGGGATCGGCGTGTCGGTGCTGTGCCCAGGCCTGATCCGCACGAACATCATGGACTCGGCCCGCAACCTGCCGGAACGGTTCGAGGGCGCAGCCGGCGGCACGGGCAATGTGGAATCGGTGGGGGCCATCCAGAACCTGCGGATGCTGCTGGAGACGCAGGGGATCGACCCGCTCTACGTCGGCGAACTGGTGCGCGAGGGCATCGAGAACGACTGGCCCTACATCTTCACCGACACCCAGTTCGAGCCGATGGTCGAGGCGCGCTTCGCCAACATCAAGGCCGGTTTCGACCGCATCCGCGACCGCACGCCGCCGCGGCCGAGCGCCGGCTAGAACGAGAAGGCGCAGCCGATGCCGGCGCGACCGTGGCCGCTGTCGCCCATCGGGCCCACATCGCCCGTCGCGCGGACCTTGCAGCCGTCCTTCGGCTTGCGGACGAGGTAGGGCTCGGGGTTCTCGACGTAGCGGCCGGCGAGGTCGAGATTCAGCCGTGGGTTGGGCGCGGCGCGGGCCCACCGCCGGGTCTCGCACGCCTGGCGCTCTTCGGCGCTCAGCAGCCGCGGATGATCGCACCCCGTGAGCCGCCGCAGGACGCGCTGGCCGCCGGAGGCCTGGTCACCGCCGTTGGGTGTGGCTGGGCGGGCGTCGTCCGCGGGCGGGTTCGGTCGCGCAGGAACGATAACCGCCAACGGCGTCAGCTGCTCGTCGCGCCGTTCCCGCATCGCTCGCGGGCGCTCGGGCCGCGCTGGGCGCTTGGCGAGCGTCACGATTGAGAGCTGCACAGCCCGCGCCTCGGGGAGCGGTTCAACCCGCGAGAGGTGGTGGGCCAGCAGGAAGAGGCCAACGGCGTGGAGGACGGCCGAGGCCAGGAAGACCGCAGGCCGCGCATGGCGGCGCCGACCCCGTGGCGTTGTCCGCGGCATGCACGCTCCCCGTCCGCAGGGAGCGACTTCGCGGTCGGTTGTGGGCCAAAGTGAGGCTTGGAAGCGGCCCTCAGGCGGTGAGCGGCAGGGTCTCGCGGGCGCGGCCGGCGATCAGCTGGCCGTAGAGGCGGGTCAGGGCCTCGAAGGTGGCGTCCCAGCCGTGGCGGGTCTCGGCGCGCCGGCGGGCGGCCGCGGAGATGGCGGCGACGTCGCGGGCGAACAGGGCGTCGATGGCCTCGGCCAGTCCGCCCGGCTCCACGTTCTGGGCGGGTTGGCCTACCTGGGCGTCGATGAGCTCGCCCACGCCGCCGCGATGGGAGCCGATCACCGGCAGGCCGGCCGCCATGGCCTCGAGCACGAAGAGCCCGAAGATCTCGTTCTCGTTGGCGTGCAGGGCTGCGTCGCAGGATGCGAGCAGCGCGGCGAGCTTCACCGGGTCGCGCTCGAAGTCGAGGCTGATGACGCTGGGCGACCAGGACACATCCTTGCCGGCGCCGACCAGCAGCAGCTTGTAGGGCGCGCCCAGGCGCTCCACCGCGGCCACCATGGAGTCGATGTTCTTCTCCCGCGCCGGACGGCCGGCGAAGACCAGGAGGCGGGTGTCCTCGGGCACGTCCAGGCGCTTGATGAGCTTGGCGCGGTCGCCGCGGGCGGGGTCGAAGAGCGCGGTGTCGACACCGAGCTGCTGGATCGACATGCGGTGGACGCCGGCGTCGGCGAGACGGGCGGCCATGTGCCGGCTGGGGGCGACCACGTGGTCGAAGCGCTGGTAGGCCTGGGCCCAGAAGGTGAAGGTGGGCGCCTCGGCCCATTCGCCGAAGTGCAGCGCCGCCAGCGCCGCGGCGTCGGTGTGGCAGAAGCCCACGACCGGCACGCCCAGGGCCTCGCCGGCGTAGAGCGCCGCGTGGCCGGGCACGAACACGTCGCCGGCCTCGATGACGTCGGGCTCCAGCAGCCGCAGCACCGTCTCCCACTTCGTCAGGCTGGCGGGCATGCGGTAGCCGTTGCCGAACGGCAGGCGGGTGGCCGAGATGGTCACGTGGCCCTCGGCCTCGGCGCGGGTGCGGGCGCCAGGCGTCACCAGGGTGTGGCGCACGTCGGGCCGGCGCTTGCTGAGCCAGGCCCGCTTGGCCATCAGGTAGCGTTTCACGCCGCCCGACTTGGGCGCGTACATCATCGTGGTGTCGATGAGGTGGAAGCCGGCGCCGCCCGTAGGCTCGGTCAGCGCCTGGGCCGTCCCCGGGTCGAGGCGGATGAGGTTGGCGTACCTGGGGGCGGTGGGGTCGAACACTGGGCCCGATCTCCGTGCGACTATGCTGCTGGCGGCGGCGGTGAAGAGCTGGGCCGAGGACGCTTCCGGAGCGACCTTGGCCTGAAGGGCCTCAAGGGTCGCGCGCCGGGGCGGGCGTCTCTTCCAAAGCCTGGCCAAACGTCGCGCCCCTCGTTTGCAGCAGGGCCATACTAGCGGCCACGCGCGTCATGTCATCGCCCACGGCGGCGCTTTCAAGGCCTGGTGGCAACGCATGCGCAATGAAGGTCATGAGCGCCCTCCGTTCAGCTTACTGGCTTGGCCGATAACCCGCGTGAGGCGGGGAAGTTGCGTCATCTTGGATCGTAGGCGCGGGCGATGTCCTGGCGGGCGGCGACATCGGGCAGGAATTCGGGCTCGCGGCGGGCCCTGGAGGCCTGTTCGAAGGCGTATCCGAGGCTGAGCAGCCGGGCCTCGGACCATGCTGGCCCGAGCAGGGAAATGCCGACCGGGAGGCCCTTGGCGTAGCCGGCAGGCACAGTGAGGTGCGGGTAGCCCGACACCGCCGGCAGTCGGGAGGGCGACCCGAAGAACGGGCTGCCGTTCACGGGGTCGACGATCGAGGGCGGGCCGCCGCTGGGCGAGACGATGGCGTCGAGTTTGTTCTCCGCAAGCATCCTGTCGAGCGCGTCCCGGGCAGCCTGCCGTCCGGCCTGGCACTTCGCCGTGTCGTCGGCGGACTTGATGTCCGGCGCGGTCGCGGCCGCCTCGAAGATCTCCTGCCCGAACAGCGCCAACTCGCGGGCTTCGCCGCGGTTGAAGGCGATCAGGTCATCCAGGGTGCGGGTCTTCACCGCCGCGGGGGTCGTGGCGAGATAGGCGTTCAGGGCGCTCTTGAACTCGATCCGCAGGCAATCGCGCTCGGCGTCGCCGATCTTGCCCATGGCCGCATCGTCCGGGCCCTTGATGTCGACGAGCACGGCGCCCTGGTCGCGCAGGGTCTTCAGGGCGGCCTCGAAGACCAGGTCGGTCTGGGGCGAGCGGCCCTTCCAGGTGAACCAGACGCCGATGCGGGCGCCCTTCAGCGCGTTGCGGTCGAGGGCCTTGAGGTAGTCCGCCTTCTTTGCATCGGCCTCCTTCGTCGCCGCGTCGGTCGGGTCGGAGCCGGCGATGGCGGCGAGCACGGCGGCGGCGTCGGCGACGGTGCGGGTCATGGGCCCCGCGGTGTCCTGCTCGGGCGAGATCGGCACGATGTGGGTGCGCGAGACGAGGCCCACGGTGGG
>NZ_DASWTE010000317.1:0-3879 GCF_036402295.1 Phenylobacterium sp. | reverse complement strand
ACGATGGTCTTCGACGGAAACATCGGTGCGCCGCCGACCTGAACGGTCTTCTCGGCCTTCATCATTTGCGCCAGAGCGAAGCTTCCGCCGGTCATCGACAAGGAAATGCCGGCGGCCATGGCGGCTATGAACTTGGGTGACATCCTTGGATTTCCTTCTTCACATCGTCGCCATCTTCAGCGACACGACGGATACCGAACAGGATGCTCAAACAGATGCGTAGATCGGCGAATTTTTCTTCGACCTACCAGCCGATATGCTCAAGCACTTCCGGCATGAACTGCATGAAGACGTCCAGGTCGTCTTGCAGCGCCTCATAGGTGCCGCCGGGGGCGACGTTGGCGTCGTAGGCGAAAGTCGGGTCGCCGTTGTCGTCGATGGAGGCGCGCAGGTAGCGCTTCTTGCGGTTCCACTCGTTGACCTTGGCGGCCGCCAGCGGCTCCTTCAGGTCGAAGCTGGCCACGAACTGCAGGGCGCGGCAGCGGCCCTCGGTGCAGTCGTAGAGGTCGATGTCGAAGTTGATCCCCTCCTTGGTCGTGGAGTGCACGTACGACTCGCCGGCGTCGGTCTTCTGGATCTTGGGGTCGAAGCCGGCGGACTTCAGCCAGGCCGAGACCTCCTCGACCGTCATGCCCCGGTCGTTGATCGGCCGCGCCTCGGCGGCGCCTGCGAACGCCAGGCAGGCCGCGGCGGCCAACAGGATACCCTTCATGATCGACCCCAGAACGGCCGCACGCGCGGCCTACAGCTTCGACAGCTTGCCGACGCCGATCACCGGGCCCGTCGGGCCGTCGGGGCTGGTCGAGCCGCCCGGCGGCTCCAGCGACACGGCCAGCGCCGCGCCCTCGGACATCTTGCCCAGCAGCTCGGTCGGCAGCGCGATCACCTTGGCCTTGCCGGATTCGACCAGGCCCAGCGACTTGGGCTTGTCCTGGCCGGCGATCAGCCACAGCTCGTGCACCTTGTCGCGCTCGGAGCCTTCCGGCAGCAGCGAGGTGACGATCAGCGACTTCCGGTCCGGGTCGTAGGCGGCCACGAACAGCGGTTGCACGCGCCCTTCCTGGCTGACCACGCTGGCGCTCAGCAGCTCGCCCTGCGGCGAGACCGGGACCTGCTTCTCGATGGTGATCGGCGGCTGGTTCACCTGCACGACCACCGCCGCCAGGCTGGCGGCGGCGAGCGCGAAGCCGCCCATCGCGGCGTTCCGCCAGAACTTCAGCCGGCCCAGGATCGCCCCGTTGTCGTTGGCCGGCAGCAGGCGCTCGATGCGCCGCCACAGCTCGGTCGGCGGCGGCACGGACGCCACCTCGCCCAGCATCGGCGCCAGGCGGCCCCGCCACGCCTCGACGTCGGCGGCGAACGCCGGGTCGGTGGCCATTCGGGTTTCTGCCGCCGCCCGCTCGCGCCCGTCCAGCACGCCCAGGGCGTGCTCGGCGGCGAGGGCTTCGGCCTCGGAAAGATCGGGTGCTTCGCTCATGACTGGAGGCAGCCTTTAAGTTTCGCCAGTCCCCGACGAATCCAACTCTTCACCGTCCCCAGGGGCGCATCCATGCGGCGCGCCAGGGCCTCGTACGTCACGCCCTCGAAGAAGGCGGTCCGGATCACCTGTTCCGTGCGGTCGTCCAGCTCGCCCAGGCAGTGATGCAGGCGGTTCCTGTCGTCCGCCGCCTCGAGCAGCGTATCGGCCCCCACCGAGCCGTCGGCGATCTCCAGGTCGTCGACCGGTTCGGCATAGGCCATCGGTCCACGCGCCCGCAGGCGGTCGATCGCGCGGTTGCGCGCAATGGTGGACACCCAGGTCATCACGCTGGCGCGTGCGCTGTCGAAACGGTCGGCCCGCCGCCAGATGGTGACGTACACGTCCTGCAAAACGTCCTCGCTTTCCTCACGGTCGGAAAGGATACGGAGGCAGACGCCAAAAAGCTTCGCCGAGGTCGCGTCGTACAATTGTCGCAGGGCCTCACGCTCGCCGGCGGCGATACGGGCCATCAAGGGGGAAAGGACGTCTGACGTCGTCGCTGCAGCAGCCAAAGCGATACCTGGGATTGTGTTCGCGTGCGGCGAACTGACACACGGCGAAGCTGCCCGTCCAGGAACGCCGATGCAAGCGCTGCAGTTATCAGGGGTTGCGGGGCACCGTCACCGTCGCGCCGGGCGGCGCCTGGTCGATGGTCAGGAGCCGGACCGGCTCCTCGCCCAGCACGACGCCCTCGTGCCACTGGTCGACGGCGTCCACCAGCCAGTCGCCCGCCTTGAACTCGCGGTTCTCGCCCGTGTCGAGGTTGCGGATCGCCAGCCGGCCGGCCTGGACTTGCACCAGGCGCGGATAGGGGTGCTTGTGCGCCGCCAGCCGGCCGCCGACGGGCAGCTCGGTCCGCGTGATCGTCACCCGCAGGTCGCCGAGCGGCGGGCGGATCGGCTGTCCTGAGAGGGTGGCGTCTATGGTCACGGGCGTACCCAGGGTGAGCGGCTGGGCGGCCGCGGGCGTCGCGAGGGCGAAACCGGCGATGACCAGGGCGACGGAGGCGAAGGGACGCTGCATCCCCCTACCCTGCCCGACCGTCGGGCCGCGCGCGAGCCCTAGGCCGCCTGGGCTTTCATCGTCGCCTGGCGGGTCGCGGCCCGCTTGGCCTTGGCGCGCTCCATGCGCTCGGTTTGGCGCGTCTCGGCCTCGGCCCGGAGGGTCGGCAGCAACTCCATCGCGGCGGCCTTCTGCTTCTCGTCGCCCTGCTCGGCCAGCCGCTGGGCGTTCGCCAGAAGGTTCACCACCTCCTCGTCGCTGAGGGTCGGGATTCTCTCCAGCAAGCTCATGGGAACTCCATATCGTAACGGCGCCGCAGTCGGGCGCTCGTAGGAATAGAGCCTGAGGCCGCGGTTAGTTGCGTGATTCAAAAGCCAAATTTCCGGGAACCAAATGCCGATTTCGGTTGCGTCGAGAGAGCGGGTTGCGCGCGCGGGCCTACCCCTCTATTGGGGCGCCTTAACCTGCAGTTCTGATTGAAACGGCGCGCGGTGCGACAGCCCGCGCGGCCCTTCGCGCGAGACCAATGCCCAAACGCACCGACATCTCCTCGATCCTGATCATCGGCGCCGGCCCCATCGTCATCGGCCAGGCGTGCGAGTTCGACTATTCGGGCGTGCAGGCGTGCAAGGCGCTCCGCGCCGAGGGTTACCGGATCGTGCTGGTGAACTCGAACCCGGCGACGATCATGACCGATCCGAACGTCGCCGACGCCACCTACATCGAGCCGATCACGCCCGAGATGGTCGAGAAGATCATCGAGAAGGAGCGCCCCGACGCGCTGCTGCCCACCATGGGCGGCCAGACGGCGCTGAACACCGCCCTCGCCCTCGAGGCCTCCGGCACGCTCAGGAAGTACGGTGTCGAAATGATCGGCGCGAAGGCCGACGTGATCGACAAGGCCGAGGACCGCCAGCGCTTCCGCGACGCCATGGACAAGATCGGGCTGGAGAGCCCGAAGTCGAAGGCCGCCCACAACCTCGACGAGGCTATGGAAGGCCTGGAGCAGGTCGGCCTGCCGGCGATCATCCGCCCGTCGTTCACGCTCGCCGGCACCGGCGGCGGCATCGCCTACAACGTCGAGGAGTTCCGCGAGATCGTGGAGCGCGGCCTGGACCTCTCGCCCACCACCGAGGTGCTCATCGAGGAGAGCGTGCTGGGCTGGAAGGAGTACGAGATGGAGGTTGTCCGCGACAAGGCCGACAACTGCATCATCATCTGCTCCATCGAGAACATCGACCCGATGGGCGTGCACACGGGCGACTCGATCACCGTCGCCCCGGCGCTGACGCTGACCGACAAGGAATACCAGCGCATGCGCGCCGCCTCGATCGCGGTGCTGCGCGAGATCGGCGTGG
>NZ_DASWTE010000316.1:0-3980 GCF_036402295.1 Phenylobacterium sp. | reverse complement strand
GGCAACGACACCATCGAGGGCGGGTCGGGCACGAGCTACCTGCGCGGCGAGGAGGGCAACGACTCGATCGTGGGCGGCTCGTCGTTCGACGACCTGCAGGGCAACATGGGCGCCGACACCGAGACCGGCGGGCTCGGGGACGACTGGGTCGTGGGCGGCAAGGACAACGATGTCCTCTACGGCAACGAGGGCTCGGACATCGTCTACGGCAACATCGGCGACGACCTCTGCTTCGGCGGCGACGGCGCCGACACGGTGCGGGGCGGCCAGGGCAACGACAGCCTGCAGGGCGACGCGGGCGCGGACTTCCTCGCCGGCGACCGCGGCTCAGACACCGTGACGGGCGGCTCGGGCGCCGACCTGTTCCACAGCTTCACCGGCGCCGGCATGGACCGCGTGCTGGACTTCAACCTCGCCGAGGGGGACCGGGTTTTCCTCGAACCCGGCACGGTCTTCAGCGTGGCGCAGGTGGGCGCGGACACCGTGGTCACCATGGGCAATCCCGACGACCAGCTGATCCTGGTGGGCGTCGACATGGGCGCCTTGGGCGAGGGCTGGATCTTCGGCGCCTGAAGCGAACAATCCCGTTTCCAGCCGCCGTTATCCGGCCTATATGGAAGACCTCACCGCCCGGCCGAAAGGCCGGGCGCCTTCGTTTTCGAGACCAGGCCGAAACAGGCCGATCAAGGCTAGACCATGACCCAGATCCTGATGCCCAAGGCGACCGCCGTCTGGCTGGTGGACAACACCTCGCTCACTTTCGATCAGATTGCCGATTTCTGCGTCCTGCACCCGCTGGAGGTGAAAGGCATCGCCGACGGCGAAGTGGCGCGCGACATCCGCGGCGCCGACCCGATCGCCAACGGCCAGCTGAGCCGCGACGAACTGGACGCGGCCGAGAAGAACCCGAACTACCGCATGAAGGCCCAGAAGAGCCGGCACGCCGAGCTCCTGAAGCCGGTCAAGAAGTCCCCGCGCTACACGCCCGTGTCGCGCCGCCAGGACCGCCCGGACGCCATCGCGTGGTTCATCCGCAACCACCCGGAAGTGCCGGACAGCCAAGTCGCGCGCCTCTTGGGCACCACCAAGGCCACCATCGACCAGGTGCGCAACCGCAGCCATTGGAACTCGGCCAACATCAAGCCGGTCGATCCGGTGACGCTGGGCCTCGCCACCCAGCTCGAGCTGGACGCCGTGGTGAGGAAGGCGGCCGACAAGAAGGCCAAGGACGACGCGCGCCGCGGCATCGTCGAGCCTGAAGGCGCCACCCTGCGCCCGGCGGCCGAGACCGGCGTGGTGGTCGAAGAGCACCACGAAGAGGACGAAGTCGAGCACACCGCTGAATCGGTCTTCGCCGACGACGATCACGGCGACGAGGACGAAGACTAGGATTTCCCTCCCTTGATGGGGAGGGACAGCTCGCCAAAGGCGAGCCGGGTGAGGCAGTCAGCGTCAAGGCGCGGGCGCGGGAGATTGCTCCACACTCCCTCACCCTGACCGCTGCGCGGTCTGTCCCTCCCCATCAAGGGAGGGAAAGGCTGTCAGTGCATCTGGCCCCGGAGGGTTTCGATCTCTTCCTTCAGCCTGAGCTTTTGTCGCTTGAGTTCCTTGAGTTTGAGGTCGTCGGCGTAGGGCCTTCTCATCTCGTCCTGGATCGCCTGTTCCAGGGACTGGTGACGGGATCCGAGCTCGCGGATCCGGGCATCTAGCGCCATGCGTAGAGCCTCCTCTCATTTGGACAGTTGCCGAGTGAACACCCGCTTCCCGCCGCTGTCAGATCACATATGTTTGCAGCTCCCGCTGGAACCGCGGGGCGAGTGGGGGATGCGTCGACGATGAGCGGGTCGGAGAAGGCGCGCCTGATCGTGGGCGTCTCGGGCGCATCCGGGATCGTCTACGGCCTGCGTGCGCTGGCCGCCTGCCGCGAGCTGGGCGTCGAAAGCCACCTCGTCATGAGCCGCTCGTCGGCGCTGACGCTCGACCAGGAGACCGAGCTCTCGGTCGCCGACGTCCAGGCGATGGCGGATGTAGCGCACAAGGTGGGCGACGTGGGCGCCTCGATCGCCTCGGGCTCGTTTCAGACACTGGGCATGATCGTGGCGCCGTGCTCGGTCAGGACCATGAGCGAGATCGCCACCGGCGTGACGGCCTCGCTCTTGACCCGCGCCGCCGACGTCACCCTGAAGGAACGTCGGCCGCTGGTGCTGATGGTGCGCGAGACGCCCCTGCACCTGGGCCACCTGCGCACGATGGTGAAGCTGACCGAGATGGGCGCGATCATCGCCCCGCCGCTGCCGGCGTTCTACGCGAAGCCGCAGTCGCTGGAGGAGGTCGTGGACCAGTCCGTGGGCCGCGCGCTGGACCTCTTCGGCCTGGCCTGGACTCCGGTGAAGCGGTGGGGTCTCGATGTGGGCCCGGTAAAGGGCGGGACCTGACCATGGCGATCTGGGAGTGGGCGCTCGAGGCCTATGCGCAGCCCGGCGTACCCGAGGCCTGCCTCAAGCTGCAGGACGAGCATGGCCAGAACACCTCGTTGCTGCTGTGGGCGGTCTATGCCGAGGTGAAGGATCCGCTCGTGCTGGCCCGCGCCGCCGAGGCCGCCCGCGCCTGGGACGCGACGGCGCTGAAGCCGCTGCGCGAGGTGCGGCGGGCGCTCAAGGCGCCGCTGCCGCCGTTCGGCGACGGCGCGCGCCAGGAGCTGCGCGAAGAGGTGAAGGCCGTCGAGCTCGCGGCCGAGCGGCTGCTGCTCGAGACGCTGGAGGGCCTGACAAGGGGCCGCGCCGGCGCGCACGCCCTCGAGGCCCTGGAAGCCGCCTCGAAGGCGTGGGACAAGCCCGCGCCCGCGGACGCGCTCGCCCGACTGGCCGCGGCCCTGGGCTAGGAACGTGGCGTACATGATCGACTACTCGACCTTCACCGAAGAGGCGCTGGAAGCCCGCCTCGCGGACCTGCGCCAGGATCACGCCGACCTGGACGCCGCCATCCAGGCCCTGGCCGCGAGCGCGGTGCCCGACCTGATCGTGATCGGCCGGCTGAAGCGCAAGAAGCTGGCGCTGAAGGACGAGATGGCCCGGATCGAGGACTTCCTGAACCCCGACATCATCGCCTAGCTATCCCGCCTTGCGCACCCGCTTGGCGGCGAACATGGCGGCATCGGCTTCGGCGATGAGGGCCTCTGGGTCGGCGCCTGGGGTGAGCTCGCGGACGCCGTAGCTGACCTTGAGGCCGGTGGCGGCGTCTTCGATGGCGGCCGCCAGAACGGCGGCCTTGGCCTCGGCGGTGGCCTGGTCGGCCTGGACGAGCACGACGGCGAACTCGTCGCCGCCCATCCGGCCCACGAGGTCGCTCTCGCGCACGCTCGCGGTCAGTTGCTCGGCCACGGCCTTGAGCGCCGCGTCCCCGGCGGCGTGGCCCAGGCGGTCGTTCAGGGCCTTGAAGCCGTCGAGGTCGAAGTAGACGAGGCTGGCCGCGAAGCCGTAGCGGCCCGAGAAGGTGGTCGCACGGCCCAGCTCGCGGACGAAGGCGCGGCGGTTGAGCACCGGGGTCAGGGCGTCGCGATCGGCCAGGCCCTCGGCCTCGGTGAGGCGGGCCCGCAGCGCGCCCACTTCGCGCTTCAGCGCGTCCAGCTCACCGATCAGGGCCTCGAGCGCGGCCTGGACGGCCGGCGTCATCTCGGCGCGCGGAATGCCTAGGAAGCTGACCTGATCCACCGGACCGGTCGCACCGACGGCCGCCGCAGCTCCCGGCGCGTCCGTGCGCCGGCGCTCCGGGCGGATCGGTTCGTTGCGGGCGCCGGTGATCTTCATCGGGTTTCCGGAAGGGTTAACGGCATTCCACGTTACGGCGGTTAAGGGAATCTAACCGCTCTGCATTGTGCCGGCAAAGCCGGCGCCTATACTCCGCGCCCTTCCGGCACCCCCTCTAGGATTACGCATCGCAATGAGCGCGCCTGTCGCCATCATCATGGGCAGCCGATCCGA
>NZ_DASWTE010000315.1:0-9328 GCF_036402295.1 Phenylobacterium sp. | reverse complement strand
CAGGAAGTTCGAGGCCTGGAAGCCGGTGCCGTAGAGCAGCACGTCGGCTTCGTACTCGTGGCCGTCGGCGGTGACGACGCCTTTTGGCGTGATCTTCGCCACCTTGTCCGTAACCAGCTCGACGTTCGGCCGCTTCAGCGCCCCCAGCCACACGCCGTTGTCCAGCACGGCGCGCTTGCCGCCGACGGGATAGTTCGGGGTCACCTTGTCGAGCAGGTCGGGCCGGGCCGTGAGCTGGTTCCGGTACGACTCGATCGCCATCGCGCGCAGCATGGCGTTCTCGCCGCTCACCGCGCCGGGGTCGCCCGTCCAGGCAGGGTCGGACTTCACCATCGGCAGGAAGCCCTCGGTGGTCGTCCAGAACAGCCAGAAGCGGTACCATTTGTCGTAGTAGGGCACGTGCTCGAGCGTCCACTTCATGCCCTCGGGCACGTCCTCGTGGTAGTGCGGAACGGGCAGGCCCCAGGGCGGATTGCGCTGGAACACCGTGAGCTTCGCCACCTCGGGCGCGATTTCGGGCACGAACTGATAGGCCGAGGCGCCGGTGCCGATCACCGCGACGCGCTTGCCCTTGAGCTCCACATCGTGGCGCCATTCCGCCGAGTGGAACGCAGGCCCTTCGAAGGTCCCGATGCCCTCGATGTCGGGCATGCGCGGGCGGTTGAGCTGGCCGACGGCCGTGACCACGGCGGTGGCCTCGACGACCTCGGTCTTGCCGTCCTTGCCCTTGAGCGTGGCGCGCCAGACTTGGCGACCTTCGTCCCAGGCCAGCAGTTCGACCAGGGTCTCGAAGCGGATGTGCTTCTTGAGGTCGTACTTTGCCGCGATGCTGCGGAAGTAGCTCAGCAGCACCGGTTGCGGCGAGAAGTGCTGCGGCCAGGCGTGGTTGGGCTCGAACGAGTAGCTGTACATGTGGTTCGCGTTGTCCACCCGGCAGCCCGGATAGGTGTTTTCGAACCAGGTGCCGCCCACGTCAGGGTTCTTGTCGACGATCTCGAACGGCACGCCGGCCTGTGACAGCCGGATGCCGGTGAGGAGGCCCGACATGCCGGCGCCGACCACGAGCACCTTCATCTTCCGCGCCGCCGCCTGGACCTTCGGCGCCTCGAAGCGTGGGTCCTTGGTGCTGCGCTCCTCGAGGACCAGCTCGTCCACCAGGAAGTCGACGTACTGCTCGGGGATCGGCGCGCCGGCGACGAAGTCCATCTGCTTGCAGATCGTAGCGTGGTCGGGCCTGACCATCTGCATCGGCTTGCCGTCGAGGTAGGCCTGGATGGCGACGGCGGCGCCCTTGCGCATCTCGGCCTGGACATCTTCCGGCAGGCCCGGATCGCCACGGGACAACGGATTGTAGACCGGCGTCCACTCCGGCCGGATCCAGCTCATGTCGCCTGTCATCTGCACAAGGGCCGCCATCAGCGCCGGCAGGTGAGCGTCCTTGAGGGCCTCCTCGATGTCCACGCGCGCGTCAGCCATCCGTCTGTCCTGCCCTAGGTTATCGTTGTTCTGGAATCCGAGAATGCCCCCGGCGAGCGGGCGGCGAAAGTCCTCACGTGACGTCAGGGACTTAGCTTTGTGCCGCGCGGATTTGGGCCGCGATATTGGCCGCCAGGGGTCGCCCGGACACCTCCAGGTTCTCCCGCAGGTGCTCTGCGCGGGTCGCCCCGAACACGGCGGCGCTGACATTCGGATTGGCCAGCACATAGGCGAGCGCGGCCTGCGAGCCGGTCATGTCCGGCAGCCGGTGGAGAAACCGGAAGCGGCGCCCGCGCGCGAGCTCGTCGCGGTGCTTGGCCACGGCTCGGGCCGCGTACCAGAGGTCCTGCGGCCCCCTCAGGCGCGCCAGAAGCGGCCGCGTGTGGCCCATGGCGAGCGGCATGCCGGCGAGCACGCCCTTTCCCGCCGCCGCGGCCAGGGCGATCAGCGCCTCCCGCTCGGGCCGGAGCACGTTGTAGTCGACCATCACCACGTCGATGGCTGCGAGGCCGACAGCGTGCTCGATCACGGCCGGATCGAAACTGTTCAGGCCGACGGCGCGCGCCAAGCCCCGCGTCTTCAGGTCCGACAGCGCCGCCAGCATGGCGTCGTCGAGCTCTGCGATGGACGGCCCATGGAGCTGCAGCAGGCTGAGCGTTTCGAGGCCCAGGTTGCGCAAGCTGCGCTCGGCGCTCGCCACGACCGCCGCCGGCGACATGTCGCGCGCGATGCGGCCGCCGCCGGCGTGATAGGTCCCGGCCTTGGTGGCGACGACCAGGCCCGACGCATCGCGCCCCTTCAGCGCGCGGCCCAGCCGCGGCTCGGCCTCGCCGGCGGAATAGCTCGCGCCGGTATCGAACAGGGTGACGCCCCGGTCGATCGCCTCGTGAACCAGGCCCAGCGCCACTCGCTCATCGAAGCGCGGCTTGCCCCACCAGCTGGCGCAACCGAAGCCCAGCTCGGAGACGGTCAGCCCGGTTCGGCCGAGCGGGCGCGACAGCATCAGCGGCGCTGCCCGAAGGCGCGTTCGATGGCGGGAACCACCACGGTCTTCCAGGCCTCGGTCGTGGGGATGACCGTGTCGAAGTGGCCGACGCCCTTGATCTCGATGGCCTCAGCCTTGTCGCCCGCGGCCCGCACCTTGGCCGCGTAGGCCTCGCCGGTGTCGAACGGCATCACGTGGTCGAACTCGCCGTGGATCATCGTCACGGCCGCCCCGCTGGGCAGCAGCTCGGCGGGCGACGTCTCGGGATAGGTGCGCGGCGGCGCGACCTGGGAGATCGACGGCCCGCAGGCGCCGGCGAAGACGCCCGCATGAGGCTTCAGGTCGCCAATGCCGCCCAGGCTGACGACGGCGCGGATCTTCAGCGGATCGGCGCGGCGCAGCGCGCTCGACGGCGGCAGTCTCGCCCGCGACGCCGCCCAGAGGGCCAGGTGCGCGCCGGCGGAATGTCCGACCGCAACGACGCGGCGCGTGTCGAGCCCATGCTTCGGCGCCTCTACGCGCAGCCGATCGACCGCGTCGGCGACGTCCAGGAACGTCCCGGGATATCCGGCGCCGTCCTCGCCCAGCTTGCGGTACTCCACATTCCAGACAGCATAGCCCCGCTTCGCGAGATCGGCTGCGATGCGGCTGGTCTGCGGCAGACCCTGGTACTCGGCCAGGAAGCAGCCGCCGTGCAGCAGCACGACGACCGGGTGCGGCCCCTTCCCTTTCGGCAGGAACAGTTCGACCACCTGCGCCGGCGCGGCCCCATAGGCGATCCGCGCATCCGCCTTGGCCTGCGGCTGGGCCATGTAGTCATTGACGGTGGCGGGCGCGGCCTGAGCAGGATTCTCGGACATCAGAATGAGGATCGCGGCTAGCCAGCGCATTGCGCAATGGGCTCCTGTTGAGGCACTAGAACCCCGCGCAAAGGGCGGCTAGCTCAGCTGGTTAGAGCACCTCGTTTACACCGAGGGGGTCGGGGGTTCGAATCCCTCGCCGCCCACCATGCGCCCCCTAGGCCGGTTGCGCCGCCGGCTGGCCGCCCGTGTTCTCATGGCTCAGCCAGTTGGCGAAGAAGCGCCCTACCACCAGGAACACCACGGCCGCGCCGCCGGCGATGGCCGCGTGCATGAGCCAGAACTGGCTCGCCGGCATCCGCTCCAGGAAGGTGCCGAGAATGCCAACCGTCTGGTTCCCCGCGAACAGGTGCAGGTAGTAGATGCCGATGATCGTCCCCGTGATCGCCGTCGGCGCGGCTCGCGCGTAGAGGGCCAGCGACACTGGCAGCATGTTGGCGAAGGCGATGCTGTTCAGGATGTGGAACAGGACGCACCACCAGATGTTCACCTGGCCGCCGGTCGCCTCGGCGATCAGCGCGCCGGCGGCGAGGGACAGGACGCCGGTCACCGAGATGAAGGCGCCGATGGTGAGCTTGCCGATCTCGTCCGGCTCCTTGAACCGCGTGGCCCAGACCCGCCAGAAGACCACCATTCCGGCCAGGAAGCTGACCGAGACGACCGCGTCTAGCGTGATGAGCCAGGTTGTCGGCACCTTTTCGCCCATGAAGTTGAGGTCGACGCTGCGGTCGGCCCAGACCAGGTAGGCGTTGAAGATCTGCTGGTTGCATAGCACCGAGGCCGTCAGCACCGGCAGCAGCAGGATGAGCAGCAAGACTGTGCGCTTCTCCTGTGACGTGAGCTTCGGCTTTGCCGCCGTCTCGCCGCGACGCAGTGGCGGATCGGGCGGCAGGTGGCGGCGACCGGCCAGATAGATGACGAGCGCGATCAGCATGCCGACGCCTGCAACGCCGAAGCCGTAGTGCCAGCCCACCCTCTCGCCCAGCGTGCCCGCGATCAGCGGCGCGGCGATCACGCCGGCATTTATGCCCAAGTAGAAGATCTGGAAGGCGTCGGCGCGGCGCAGGTCCTTGTCGGCGTAGAGCGAGCCGACCTGACCGGCGATATTGCCCTTGAAGCAGCCGGTACCGAGCACGAGGCACAGCAGCGCCAGCAGGAACGAGACGTCGAAGGCCATCAGGAAGTGGCCAGCGGCCATCAGGAGGCCGCCGAGCACGATCGTGCGCGTCTTGCCCAGCAGCCGGTCGGCCAGGATGCCGCCGAGGATCGGCGTCAGATAGACCAGGCTGGTGTAAAGGCCGAAGATCGCAGAGGCGACGGCCTGGGTCGACGCGCCGGGCCGGTAGACGGCCTGGATGAGCTGCTCGAAGACCACGAAGCCCGCGATGTTCTCCACATGCGGCGTCAAGAGCAGCGTCTTGGTCATGTAGAGGACCAGCAGCGACTGCATGCCGTAGTAGGAGAACCGCTCCCACGCCTCGGTGAAGGCCAGGTAGCCCAGCGCCTTGGGATGGCCGAAGAAGGCCTTGTCGCCGACGGCGACCGTCGTGGTCGTCATAAGATTCTCCAAACCCCGCGGAACCTTAGAAGGAAAAACCCGGCGTGAGGAAGGCCGATGCGAGCACCCATGCCCCCAGGACGAGGAAGATGAGGGCCGCACCGACCCGGACGTAGCGCAGCGGCACGACCCGTGTCGCGGCTTCGCCCAGTAGCACGGCAGGCACGTTGGCGATCATCATGCCGAGCGTCGTGCCGGCGGCCACGACCGCGATGTCCTGGAAGCGCGCCGCCAGCAGGGTCGTGGCGATCTGGGTCTTGTCGCCGATCTCCACCAGGAAGAACGCCACGAGGGTGGTCAGGAACACGCCGCCCGCGCCGCGGTCCGCCGCGCCTTCATCATCCTTGTCGGGTATCAGCGCCCACAACGCCATCGCCACGAAGCCGGCGCCCACCAGGATCTGGAACGCCGGCCCGCTCAGCCAGCGCGCCACGACGAATCCCAGGGCGGCGGCGCCGGTGTGGTTGAGGATCGTGGCGACGAGGATGCCCAGGATGATCGGGACCGGCTGGCGAAACCTGGCGGCCAGGACGATGGCCAGGAGCTGTGTCTTGTCGCCGATCTCGGCGACGGCCACGAGCCCGGTGGAGACGAGGAAGGCCTGCAACATGCGCACTCCGGGACGCGGCATTCGACACGACGACGCAAGGCCCCCGCCGCGCCCACAGGCTTAAGGAGACTGCATCGCCGGTCTCGCCAATCCGGACCCGAAGGTCCGCCGCTCGCGCCATGGCCTCGAAAGGCCAAGTCTGTTGACGCGGGCTCCGCTGTCGTGCGGACGGCTACTCCCCGAAGAGGCGGTCCTCCTAGCCCGCGCGGCCCCTCAGGCCAAACGAAAAGGGCGGCCGCGCCAGGCGGCCGCTCCTTCGTCTCTCCCCCAAATGTCGAATCAACTGTTCAAGGTGCTCTTCAGCGCGTCGCCCACGCGGAAGCGGCAGGTCTGCGACGCAGGTCGCTTCACCTTCTCCCCCGTGCGCGGATTGCGCGCCGTGCCGGCGGCCCGTTTGACGGGCACGAAACTCCCGAAGCCCACGAGACGGACTTCGTTTCCCGCCTTCAGCGACGTCGAGACGGAGGCGATGAAGGCGTCGAGCGCCTCCTTGGCCTGCGCCTTGTTCAGGCCCGCCTTGTCGGCGATTTCCGAAACGAGTTCGGCCTTCGTCATGGTGTGTTTTCTCCCAGCCCAATTCTTTGTTTGGCGCGGTGGGTCTTGGGCTTCGCCCGCCTACGCCTTGTTCGAATTCACGCATGACAAAGCGTAACCGTCAAACGGCAGCGGCGCGGGAATCCCTCCCGCGCCGCGCCTTGTCACAGAATTTGATCGCCGGCGTGGTTAAGCTTCCGGAGATACCCGACCTTCGAACTAGTGAATCCCGATGGCGTCCGCAGCATCGTCGCCGTCGACCGCCACGGCCACCGGCGTCGGTTCGGTCCACTCGATCGCCACCGGCAGGCGGGTGAGCGCCTTGGCGAGCACCTCGTCCATGGTGTTGACCGGGATGATCTCGAGCGCCGACTTCACGTTGTCGGGGATGTCCGCCAGGTCCTTCTCGTTCTCTTCGGGAATCAGCACCGTCTTCACGCCCGAGCGGAGGGCTGCGAGCAGCTTCTCCTTCAGGCCGCCGATGGCGGTCACCCGGCCCCGCAGCGTGACCTCGCCGGTCATGGCGATGTCGGCCCGGATCGGAATGCCCGCCAGTACGGAGACGATAGCCGTGGCCATGGCCGCGCCCGCGGACGGACCGTCCTTCGGCGTCGCGCCGTCCGGCACGTGGATGTGCACGTCGGTGCGCTCGAAGATCGGCGGCTCGATGCCGTACTTGGTGGCCCGGCTGCGGACGTAGCTGTTCGCCGCCGAGATCGACTCCTTCATCACGTCCTTCAGGTTGCCCGTGATGGACATGCGGCCCTTGCCGGGCATCTTGACGGCTTCGATCGTAAGGATGTCGCCGCCGAACTCGGTCCACGCCAAGCCGGTGATGATGCCGACCGCGTCTTCCTTGTCCGTCTCGCCGTAGCGGTACTTCTTCACGCCCGCATACTTGCCGAGGCGCTCGTCGTCGATGGTGATCGACTTGGCGTTCTCGCGGCCCAGGTCCCGCACCGTCTTGCGCGCCAGGTTGCCCAGCTCGCGCTCGAGGTTCCGGACGCCGGCTTCGCGCGTGTAGTAGCGGATCAGGCCGCGGATCGCGTCCTCCGGCACCACGAACTCCTCGGGCGTCAGCCCGTGGTCCTTGGTGAGCTTCGGCAGGATGTGCCGCTTGGCGATCTCGACCTTCTCGTCCTCGGTGTAGCCGGGGATGCGGATGATCTCCATGCGGTCCAGCAGGGGCTGCGGCATGTTGAGCGAGTTGGCCGTGGTGACGAACATCACCGGCGACAGGTCGTAGTCGACCTCCAGGTAGTGGTCGCCGAACGTGGAGTTCTGCGCCGGATCCAGCACCTCGAGCAGGGCCGAGGACGGGTCGCCCCGCCAGTCGCTGCCCATCTTGTCGATCTCGTCCAGCAGGAAGAGCGGATTGGTCCGCTTCGCCTTCTTCATGGACTGGATGACCTTGCCCGGCATGGAGCCGATGTAGGTGCGACGGTGGCCACGGATCTCGGCCTCGTCCCGCACCCCACCCAGCGACACGCGCACGAACTCGCGGCCAGTGGCCTGGGCGATCGAGCGGCCCAGCGACGTCTTACCCACCCCAGGCGGGCCGACCAGGCACAGGATCGGGCCCTTCAGGGTGCCCACGCGGCTCTGCACCGCCAGGTACTCCAGGATCCGCTCCTTGACCTTGTCGAGGCCGTAGTGGTCCTCGTTGAGGATGTCCTCGGCCTTCTGCAGGTCGATGGTCTTCTGCTTGGCCTTGCCCCACGGGATCGACCGCAGCCAGTCCAGATAGTTCCGCACGACCGTGCTCTCGGCCGACATCGGGCTCATGTTGCGCAGCTTCTTCAGCTCCGCCTCGGCCTTGGTGCGGGCTTCCTTGGAGAGCTTGGTCTTCTTGATCCGCTTCTCGAGCTCGATCAGCTCGTCGCGGTGGTCGTCCTGTTCGCCCAGCTCGCGCTGGATCGCCTTCATCTGCTCGTTGAGGTAGTACTCGCGCTGGGTCTTCTCCATCTGCCGCTTCACGCGGTTCCGGATCTTCTTCTCGGTCTGCATGACCGAGATCTCGCCCTCCATCAGGGCGTAGACCTTCTCCAGGCGCTTCACGACGTTGAAGACCTCGAGCAGCTGCTGCTTCTCGGCGATCTTGACGCTCAGGTGACCGGCGATGCGGTCGGCCAGCTCCGAGGGGTTGTCGATCTGCGGGATCGCGGCCAGCGCCTCGGGCGGGACCTTCTTGTTCAGCTTAACGTAGTTCTCGAACTGCTCGATGACCGCGCGGCTCAGGGCCTCGGCCTCGGGCGAGCCCGCGCCGTCCTCCTGGACCATGGCGATCTCGGCTTCGTACCACTCGCCCTGGCCGGTGAACTTGGTGATCCCCGCGCGCGCCTTGCCCTCGACCAGCACCTTCACGGTGCCGTCGGGCAGCTTCAGCAGCTGCAGGATCGTGGCGACCACGCCGACGTCATAGATGGCGTTCGGCGACGGATCGTCGTCGTCCTTGTCCTTCTGGGTGGCCAGGAGGATTTGCTTGCCCTCGGCGCGCATGGCCTCTTCGAGGGCGCGAACGGACTTCTCCCGGCCGACAAACAGGGGAACCGGCTGGTGGGGGAAGACCACGATGTCCCGCAACGGCAGGATCGGCAGGATCTTGATCTCTGACATATTGCTCTAACTCCTGGCGGGCCCGATTTGTCTCAGGCCTCGCCTGCCGGATCGCGGTCACTCAAACGATGCGCTTGAGTCGGACGACCCGTCCGCCGCACGCCGGCGGATTGCTCGATGATTTATGTGGACGGTTTCCAAGGCCTTTCAAGCGTGTCGCTTAATAGGCGCGACACTGCGTCCATTCGCCTCTGATACCAGCTTTGGCGGGAAAGGACGCGGATGGCGAAGGGCCAGAATCCGCTCACGCCGTTCAGATAGGCAATACAGCCGTTGGTCTCAAGGCTATCGGCGCTCGCGGCGGACCGGCCTACCTTGCGCTGATCTGGAGGAAGCTATCCATGCGTCTGATCCTGACCGCCGTAGTCGCCGCCGCCCTCGCTTCTGGCTGCGCGCGCTCCGAATCCGCCAAGGCCGAGGCCCCGGCAGCCCCGGAGGCGGCCCCCGCTCCGACCGCAAACGTCGCGGCCAACCCTGCCCGCGCCGCCGACGCGGCCAAGGACGCCACCCGCAAGGGCCCGGAACTGGTGGCGTTCGCCGAGGTGAAGGCGGGCCAGAAGGTCTACGACCTGATCCCGGGCAGCGGGTATTTCACCCGCCTGTTCAGCCTGACCGTGGGGCCGACCGGCAAGGTCTACGCCGTGTGGCCCGACGAGTACGACAAGGTCTCCAAGCCCGACTCCGACGTG
>NZ_DASWTE010000314.1:0-8175 GCF_036402295.1 Phenylobacterium sp. | reverse complement strand
AGAAGGCGTCGCGTCGGGTCAGCATCGCTCGTCTCCCCCTCACAGTTCGCCGCGCTTCCGGGCGGTCACCGCATGGTCTACGGCCCGCGCGGTCAGCGCCATGTAGGTCAGGGACGGGTTCACGCACGACGCCGAGGTCATGGCCGCGCCGTCAGTCACGTAGACGTTCTTGCACTCGTGTACCTGGTTGAAGGCGTTCAACACCGAGGTCTTGGGATCGCGGCCCATCCGCGCCGTGCCCATCTCGTGGATGCCGAGGCCCAGCGCGTAGTCGCCGTCCATCGTCTGCACGTTCTTGAAGCCCGCCGCCTCCAGCATCTCGGCGGCGGCGGCCTGCATGTCCTTGCGCATGGCGAGCTCGTTCTCGCGGATCGACCCGTCGAAGGTGAGCGTCGGCAGGCCGTACTTGTCCTTCTTGTCCTTGTTCAGGGTCACCCGGTTGTCGGCATAGGGCAGGATCTCGCCGAAGCCGCCCAGCCGCACCACCCACGGCGCCGGCTGGGAGAGCTCGGCCTTGCGGGCCGCGCCGAACCCGGGAGCCGAGAGCGCGCGGGTCCAGCCGGGCCGGCCGGCGCCGCCCTGGTAGCCGAAGCCGCGGAGGTAGTCCTTCCGCTTGGTGGCTGCATCGCCGAGGTTGCGGAAGCGCGGGATGTAGACGCCATTCGGCCGACGGCCCGAGTAGTAGCTATCCTCGAAGCCCGGCGCCTCGGCCTGGGCGCCGGCGGCTAGGTGGTGGTCCATGATGTTGCGGCCCAGCTGGTCCGAGCCGTTGCCGAAGCCGTTCGGGAAGCGGCTGCTGGTCGAGTTCAGCATGATCCATGTGGTCGCCAGCGCGCTGGCGTTGAGGAACACCACGTCGGCGTAGAACTCCTCCTCCTGGCCGGTCGCCGCGTCCAGGATGCGCACGCCCTCGGCGCGCTGCTTCTTCGGGTCGTAGAGGATGGTGGTGACGATCGAGTTCGGCCGGACCTTCAGGTTGCCGGTCCGTTCGGCCGCCACCAGGGTCGCCGAGTTGGAGCTGAAGTAGGCCCCGAACGGGCAGCCGCGGATGCAGAGGTTGCGATGCTGGCACTTGCCGCGGCCGAGCGCGATCTGTTCCTCGGTGGGCTCGGTCAGATGGGCGGTGCGGCCGATGGTGATGCGCCGCTCGGGGAAGCGCGCCTCGACCTTCTCCTTCAGCTTCTCCTCGACGCAGTTGAACGCCATGGGCGGCTGGAACACGCCGTCGGGCAGCTGGGCCAGGCCCTCCTTGCGGCCGCTGACCCCGATGAAGCGCTCCACGCGGTCGTACCAGGGCGCGAGGTCGGCGTAGCGGATCGGCCAATCGACGCCGATCCCCTCCTTGGCGTTGGCCTCGAAGTCCATCGGCGCGTGGCGATAGCTCTGGCGGCCCCAGGTCACCGAGCGGCCGCCCACATGGTAGCTGCGGATCCAGTCGAAGCGCTTGGTCTCCGAGTAGGGGTTCTCGTCGTCGCGCACGAACAGATGCTGGGTGTACTCGGTCATCGTGTAGCCGGTGCGCTGCTGCACCGGGTACTTGGCCTTCATCTCCGCCGCCGGCAGGCGGCCCAGCGGGTACTGGGTGTCCCACGGGTCCATTGTGGCGGTCGTGTAGCCCTCCGGATGCGCGAGCGCCCCGCCCCGCTCGAGCACGAGCGTCTTCAGGCCCTTTTCGGTCAGCTCCTTGGCGGCCCAGCCGCCCGAGATGCCGCTGCCGACGACGATGGCGTCGTAGGTGTTTTCCTGCCGCGCGCGGGTGTTCAGGTTGGCCATCGCGTCTCCCCATCGGGCCCCGGCCAACGGCCGGAAGGCCTCACGAGCGGTTGTACCGCTTTCTTCCGGCAAGGTTTCATGAAAAGGATTACATCGCAAGCGTGGGAGGAAGGCGGATGACCCAAAATCGGGCGATGCTGGGCGTGGTTCTGGCGATGGCGTGCGTGACGTCCGCGACCGCGGCCGAGCGGTGGAAGCCGCTGTTCGACGGGAAGACGCTGAACGGCTGGACGCCCAAGATCGTAGGCTCGCCGGCGGGCGAGAACGCGCGCGACACCTTCATCGTGAAGGACGGGGCGATCACCGTCTCGTACGCGGGCTACGACCGCTTCCAGAACCGGTTCGGGCACCTGTTCTACAAGACGCCCTTCAAGGCCTATCGCCTGCGGCTGAAGTACAAGGTGCTGGAGCCGCCGCTGCCCGACACGCCGGGCTGGGCGCGCTCGAACTCGGGCGTGATGTTCCACAGCCAGAGCCCGGAGAGCATGGGGCTGAACCAGCCGTTCCCGGTGTCGGTAGAGTTCCAGATCCTGGGCGCCGACGGGCCGGGGCCCAGGCCCACGGGCAACCTCTGCACGCCGGGCGTGTCCGTCACCCTGAACGGGACGAAGCAGCCGGTGCACTGTTCGAACTCGACCGGCCCCACCATACCGAACGGGACCTGGGTGGATCTGGAGCTGGAGGTTTCGCCCAAGGGCGTGATCACCGAGAAGATCAACGGGGCCGTGGTGCACACCTATAGCGACGTGGCGCTGGACCCCGCCGACCCGATGGCCGCCGCCGACGCCAAGCGGCTGATCGAGGCGCGCGGCGGCAAGCTGCCGGTGACCGAGGGCTACATCGCCCTGCAGAGCGAGGGTCACCCGATCGCGTTCAAGGACATCGAGGTGCTGGTGCTGAAGTAGGCGGGGCCGAGGCGCCGCCGCGCTTCAGGTGAGGGCCCGGACCAAGTCCAGCCAGCCTTCCGTCTTCGCGATCGCCAGGCACACGGGCGTGGCGGCGACCAGGAAGGCCGAGCCCACCCAGGTGGAGGTGAGCACACGGCGGCGCGTCCAGAGGTCGTAGGCGACCATGGCCGCGATCGGGGCGTGGTTGAGGGCGATGATCACCGGCTCGGGCGTGAAGGCGGCGAGCCGCGCGAGGCCGGCGGGAATCACCGACAGCGTGGCCAGCGTCATCATCCGCTTGTGGGCGTCGGGAGCGCTCTTGCGGGTGGCGAGGCCGACGGCGAGGAACACGGCGAAGGTGACGAGGTCGCGGACCGGGATGATGGCGAACGCCTCAGCCGAGCCCAGGCGGAACGGGTCGTGGCCGTCGTGCACGCCTTTGACGGTGATGACGGCGCCGGTGATGAGCACCAGCGCCGCGAGACCGGCGCCCCACCAGCCGAGCGTGCGGTGCAGGCGGACGCGGCCTTGCGCCGGCAGCACGCCCTGGATGGCCATGAACACGATCCACAGCGTCATGACCCCGGCGTGTAGGTGGATCGCGGGGTCCATGGCGGCCACGCGCGCGGGCTTCAGGTAGAAGCTGGGCGCGAAGCCGGCGACCACGACGGCGGCCATGTAGAGTTGGAGGAGCGCGAAGACGCCGAAGGGCGTTCGACGGCGCGGCGCGCCCTTCTCCCTCGGCGCGACCACCGCCATTGCCTCACCCGACGCCCCCAGGCGTTGCGCCAATCCATCCATCCGTCTCTCCCGAGCCTGGCGGCCGCCCGCCGGGCGCCGCTGTTCGGGAGGTGGATGAGGGGTGGTCGTGGGAGCGAGCGTGTGAGGCGGCGTGGAATTTCGCCGCGCGATCCGCGGTCAGGGCCGCTCGTCGTCGCCGAGGCTGTCCACCAGGCGGCCCGTGGCCTTCAGGCCCTTGGCGATGCGGGCCCATGTCGACGAGGCGGCGCGGCCAGCTTCGTCCTTCGCGAAATCAGGGCTTTCGAACACGGCCTGAAGCTCCTGCAGCAGCCGCGGCTCGCGCGCCGAGAGGATGGCGATCAGGGTGCTGAGCAGGCGTTCCGTCGCCCGCGTGCGCTCTTCCAGTTCGGCGAGATCGGCCTTGGCCGGCATGGAATAGCTCGTTCCGCATAGGGTTTGGTGACGCAGATGCCTAGCGCCGCCGGGCGCCGAACGTTCCCAATGCGAGAACAAATGGTTTTACGTCCATAGGAACTCGGCCGCCGCGTCACCACATCCGGAACTGCGCCGTCGGGGCCTGTGCCGTGAGCCAAGCGGTCGATCATTCCCGGCGCGGCGCTCCTGGGGACATCGAGGCCACAGTGTCGGCCTGCGGGCGGACGGCGCGATGCCGGAGACTCCATATGTATGCGCCTGAACGGCCGGCCGGCGCCGGGGTTACGCGAACCGCAACGGCGCGGCGGCCTCGCCCTGCGGAACTTGCGCGCGCCGCGGACATTCCGCCTTCCTCTGCGGAGGCTGGTTGCATGTCCGTCGTCCCCGGATCCATCGCCCACCATGGCCGAGCGATCTACTACCGGACGGAAGCGGCGCGGATCCAGGTGCTGGCCGACGCCGCGGGCCTGGACCAGGGCCGCGAGGGCTTCGAGCAGGCGGCGCAGGACTATCGCGACCTGGCCGACAGCCTCGAAGACGACGACGCCATGGAGGATCCCACGGCCGTCGACCACCCGTACAGTCCGGCCCCCTAGCCTTCCGCCGCTTCCATCGCCGCCTTCGCGGCGGCCATCATCTTGTCGAAGGCGCCGGAGCGGATGAGGGCCTTGCGCTCCTCGAGACCGCGGTGGAGCTCTTCCAGCACGCGGGCGGCGTGTTCGTTGGCCTGGATGGCCGACCACCAGGCGGCGACGTTGAGGCTGGCGGGGATCGGGTTGTCGACCCCCACGCCCGGCAGCACGTTCTCGATCAGGAACAGGGCCGGGACGAGGGCGCAGTCGGCGAGGGTGAGGCGGCCACAGGCGGCGTAGCCATCCGTCCCGATCATCTTGTCGAGCGCCTTGACGTTGCGCACCACCTGGCCGGCCAGCAGGTCGACGACGCCCTGGTTACGCGTGCGGGCGCGGGTCTGCGGCGAGAGCATGAACATGTTGTTCATGAGGTAGATGTCGCCGATGCGGGCGATCGTCCGGATGTGGGCGGTCTCGCGCGGTGTTCTGCCGAGAAGAGTGGGCTGGGGATACACCTCCTCCAGGTACTCCGCGATCACCTCGGACTCCGGCATCAGGTCGCCGTCCATGTCGAGGACCGGGATGCGGCCGATCGGATTGCGATGCCGGAAGCCGGGCATGCCGAAGTCGGCGGGGCGCTCGAGCACGATGTCGGTGATGCCCTTGGCGTAGATCTGCATCCGCACGCGGGCGGAGTACGGGCTGAGGTCGCCGGAGTAGAGCTTCATCGTCATGGGTGCGCGCTTCCTTTGTCGTTGACCAAGGGAAGCACGAATTGCGCGCCGCGAGCAGACTTACGCGGGCGTGCCAGCACCCAAGAGAAACAAACCGCGGAAAACGCGGAAGGACGCAGAAGGGCAGAAGCCGTCGCCGGCTTTCTGCGTTCTTCCGCGTTTTTCGCGGTTAAAGGGCGCCTGCGGCGCGCTCAGAGGCCGAGCAGCTTGCGGTTGGCCGTGGCGTCGGCGCCGGACTTGGCGAAATCGTCGAAGGCGTGGTCCGTGACGCGGATGATGTGGTCGCGGATGAAGGGCGCGCCTTCGCGGGCGCCGTCCTCAGGGTGCTTCAGCGCGCACTCCCACTCGAGCACCGCCCAGCCGGGATAATCGTAGGCGGCCATTTTGGAGAAGATCGCGCCGAAATCGACCTGGCCGTCGCCCAGCGAGCGGAAGCGCCCGGGCCGCTCGACCCAGCCCTGATAGCCGCCGTAGACGCCCGAGCGGCCGCTGGGCCGGAACTCGGCGTCCTTAACGTGGAAGGCCCGGATGCGCTCGTGGTAGCGGTCGATGTAGTCAAGGTAGTCCAGCTGCTGCAGCACGAAGTGGCTGGGGTCGTAGAGCAGGCACGCGCGGGCGTGGCCCCTCACCTCGTCGAGGAACCGCTCGTAGGTGGCGCCGTCGTGCAGGTCTTCGCCCGGGTGGATCTCGTAGCAGCAGTCGACGCCTGCGTCCTCGAAGGCGTCGAGGATGGGCGTCCAGCGGCGGCCAAGCTCGGCGAAGGCTTCCTCGACGAGGCCCGCCGGACGCTGCGGCCAGGGGTAGACGTAAGGCCAGGCGAGCGCGCCCGAGAACGTCGCGTGGGCGGTGAGGCCCATGCGCTGGCTGGCCTTCGCCGCGAGGGTGACCTGGCGCACGGCCCAGGCCTGGCGCTCGGCCGGCTTGCCGTGGACCTCGGGCGGGGCGAAGCCGTCGAAAAGGGCGTCGTAGGCCGGGTGGACGGCGACGAGCTGGCCCTGCAGGTGGGTGGAGAGCTCGGTGACCGAAAGGCCGTACTGGGCCAGCGTTCCGGCGATGTCGTCACAATAGGCCTGGCTCTCAGCGGCCTGTTCCAAGTCGACGAACGAGCCCGGTCCGGTGGGAAGCTGCAGGCCCTTGTAGCCGAGGTCCGCCGCCCATTTCGCGATGGTGTCCAGCCGGTCAAAGGGCGGATTGGGCCCCACGAACTGGGCCAGGAAGATACCGGGGCCTTTGATCGTCTTCATCCCACACCCGCGTTCAAGTCGACCCAGCCCGCGTTCGCGCGACTGGCTTCCACCGCGCGCTCGACGAAGGCCATGCCGCGCGCGCCGTCCACGATGCCGGGGACGAGGTCGCCGGAGGCGCCAGGCGACCGGTCCTCGGCGATACTGTCGGCGAAGTCGCGATAGATGTTGGCGAAGGCCTCGATGAAGCCTTCGGGATGGCCGGTGGGCAGCCGCGAGGCGGCGCGCGCGGCGTGGCCCAGGTAGCCGGACGCCGCGTGCAGCGTCTGGGTCGGGCCGTCCAGCCAGTCGATGGTGAGCTCGGTGTGGCGCTCGTGCGACCAACTGAGGCCGCCCTTCTCGCCGTAGACCTTCAGCGTGAGCCCGTTGCGCGCTCCGGCCGAAATCTGCGAGGCGACCAGCACGCCGCGGGCGCCGCCGGCGTAGCGGAGGAGCACGTTGCAGTCGTCGTCCAAGGTGCGGCCGGGCACGACGGCGGCGAGGTCGGCACAGAGGCGCTCGACCCTCAGGCCCGTGACGTACTCCGCGATATTGAAGGCGTGGACGCCGATGTCGCCGATGCAGCCCCCGACGCCGGACTGGGCGGGGTCCGAGCGCCAGGACGCCTGCTTGTCGCCACTCTGTTCGAGAGGGGTGGAAAGCCACCCTTGCGCGTACTCGGCGACCACCTTGCGGACGGTCCCGAGGTCGCCGCGGCGGACGATCTCGCGCGCCTCGCGGACCATCGGATAACCCGTGTAGGTGTAGGTCAGGCCATAGCGGCGGCCCGAGACGCCGACGATGGCGGCGAGCTCGCGGGCCTGGGCGAGGTCGAGGGTGGCGGGCTTGTCGCTGATGACGTGCAGACCGCCCTTCAGCGCGGCGGCCGAAACGTCGAAGTGCAGGTGGTTCGGCGTGACCACGGCGACGAGGTCGCAGCCGTCCGGGCGGGCGGCCTCGGCGGTGATCATCTGGGCATGGTCGGCGTAGGCGCGATCCGGCGCAACGCCCCAGGCATCGGCGGCCGCGGCGTTCTTCTCCGGATCGCGGCTGAAGACGCCGGCGGTGAGGCGGATCCGGCCGTCCAGCTCGGCGGCCATGCGGTGGACGGGCCCGATGAACGAGCCCGGGCCGCCGCCGACCATGGCGAGCCGCAGCGGCCTCACGCGGCCACGCCGGCCAGGAAGTCGTGGCTGAGCTTCGCGGCCTCGATGCGCGGACGGGTGAACGGCGGCTCCTGCTCGACGAAGAAGTTCACGACCCCAGCCGCGCGGGCGGCTGGCAGCAGCGTCTTCCAGTCGATGGCGCCCGAGCCCACCTCGGTGGGGTCCATGCTGAGGGCGAAGTTGGCTTTGGTGGAGGGCTTGATGTCCTTCACGTGCATCATCGTGAAGCGGCCCATGTGCCTGGCCATCAGGGCCGCGGGGTCGTGGCCGGCGGCGGCCACCCAGCCCACGTCGATCTCGAAGGTCACCAGACTGGGGTCGGTCTCCTTCAGCAGGATCTCCTGGCCGGTCGTCGAGCCCAGGGGCAGGAACTCGAAGTTGTGGTTGTGGTAGCCGACCTTGAGCCCCTCCTTCTTCAGGGCCTCGGCCTTGGTGTTGAGGAACTGGGCGTTCAGCTTCCAGTCGTCGGCGGTCATCTGGCTGACCAGGCGGCGCAGCATGCCGCCCATGTCCTCGCCCGCCTGCGGCTTGAGTTCGAGCCGGTCGGGGAAGAAGCAGATCGGCGCCACGGCGGCCTTGGCGCCCAAGGCGTGCAGGGCGGCCGCCAGCTTGCCGAGGTCGCCGTCCAGCGTGGGGTCCGCGCC
>NZ_DASWTE010000313.1:0-6996 GCF_036402295.1 Phenylobacterium sp. | reverse complement strand
GGGCCGCTTCGGGTCGTGGCGGCCGAACCGGGCGCTGGACGGCATCACCGCCGAAGGTCCCATCGACACCTACGGCGTGGGGGCCGCCATCGTCTGCCCGGTCTACCTGCCGGGCGGGGTGATCGGGGCGGTGATCTGGGCGACGCCCGACCCGGACGTCGACGTGGTGAGCGCGTTCGCCGCCCACGCCGGCGAGCTCCATCTCCTGGCGCTCCGTTTCGTCGCCACCTACGAGGATGCCGTCCATGGCGTCGACGAGCCGCCCGCCCGCCTGACGCGGCGCGAGATCCAGTGCCTCAAGTGGGCCGCCGCCGGGAAGACAGACGCCGAGATCGGCGAGCTCGTCGCCATCTCGCTTCCGACCGTCCGGTTCCACGTGACCAACGCCGCCCGCAAGCTGCGCGTCGCCGGCCGCTCGCAGGCGATCCAGCGCGCCGCCACACTCGGCTACATCGGCGGGGGCGCGCCCGTCGCGGCGTCAGGGCCGGCGCGGACCCGGCTCGCAAGCGAGTAAGGAGAGTTCTGGGTCGCCTCGGCGGGCGGGCTGCCCTAACGGAGGTCTTGCCCACCCGTCGGCCAGAGCGCAAGTAACCGGGCTATGGCCTCGCCCTCGCCGCGCGCATGGACCATCTCGCGCCTGTCGCTGAGCTTCACCCTCGACCAGGTGTCCGCAGGGCTCGCGGGGCTGAGTCCGCTGGACGCCCTGCTGGTGCTCGCCGTGAACCAGGCCAACATCGCGCCGCTGACCCGCGATCCCACCGCCCGCCAGGCCTACGGCGCGCTCCAGAACGCCGCGCCCGACGACGCGCGCCGGCCGGCCAGCATCAACGCCATCGCCAACTCGTTGGGCATCCCGTTCGAGACGACGCGGCGGCGGCTGAAGCGACTGGAGATCGCGGGCGTCTGCACCATCGTACCGGGCGCCGGCGTCGTGATCCCGGAGGCGTTCCTCACCTCACCCGCCTATTTCCAGAGCGTGATGGCGGCCCACGACCGGCTGGTGGGCTTCTACGGTCGGATGCTGGCGGGCGACCTTCTCGACCCGCTTCCGCCCACGTCCTACGACGTCGACGACGGGGTGCCCCTGCGCGGCGCCGCGCGGCTGATCGCAGACTATCTCCTGCGGGGCATCGACGGCCTGATGCGCGAAAGCGGCGACGCGGTCACCGCCGTCACGTTGCTGGCGACACTGGTCGCGGCGCTGGACGAGGTTCCCTGGCCGCCGGAGGCGGAGTGGGCCCTCGCCGCGGTCCCCTTCAGGTCGACGACCGTCGCCCACGTGTCGCGTCGCCTGGGCCTGCCCAACGAGACCGTTCGCCGCCACGCCACGCGGCTCATGGAGGCCGGGCTCTGCCGCAAGACGCCCGAAGGAGTCTCGGTCGCGCAGGACCTCCTTACCCGGCGACCGTTCCAGGCGCTGGCTGACGACCACGCCCATGCGGTCCAGCGCCTGTTCGCCGGCCTCGCCGAGCGCGGTGTCGTGGCCGCCTGGGAGCAGATGGGCGCGGGCGCCGCGCCCCGCCGACGCGCCTGACGCCAGCGGTTGCCGCCGCGGTCATAGCGACCTAGGTTCGACCCGTCACGCCAGCGGAGTCCTGCTCATGCGTCCGGTCCTGATCGCGCTCGGCCTTGCGGCCCTCGCCACGCCCAGTCTGGCCCTCACCGTCTCGCCGGCGCCGAACCGCGACCAGCAACAGCACCTGCGGCCCGCGCCCGCGCAGCAGGGCCTGGACATCCGCGACTCCTACCTGGGCGGCGGCGGCGGCCCGACGGGCCTGAGCTACGGCCAGGGCGCGCGGACCAACACCGACGCGCCGCGCTTCTACTACAACAGCCGCGACGCCTGGGGCCGCTTCAACGGCGTCATCCCGGCCGACGATCGCTTCGACACGCCGCGCGACCGCCAGACCGGATACGATCCCAGCCAGATCCAGCGCCGCCGCTAGGGCTGCTCCCACCAGTACGGCGCGCGCTTGCGCGAGCCGGTCACCACCTCGTCCATGGTCAGCGGGTCGTAGAGCCGGCCGCCCAGCATCACGCGGTGGACCTTCTCGCTGTTCCGGATGTCGGCCGTCGGGTCGGCGTCCAGCACCACGAGGTCGGCCAGCTTGCCGGCCTCCAGCGAGCCGATGTCGTTGGCCATGCCCAATGAGCGTGCCGGCACGATGGTGCCGGCCTGCAGCGCCTCCATCGGGGTCATGCCGCCGCGCACGAACGACCACAGCTCCCAGTGCGACCCGATCCCGTCGTGCTGGCCGTGCGCGCCGATCGAGACCGGCACGCCGCGCTTGGCCAGCTTGTGCGCCTCGCGCGCGCTCTCGTCGTCCACATAGTCCGCCTCCGGCGCGATGGGCCGGCGCGCGTTGTCGGCGCGCAGCTGCGCCGGCGGGATGTGGCGCTTCAGGATCGGCTGCTCGAAGACGTCGGTGTGCGAGCGCCAGTAGGGGTCGCCCGCCAGCCCGCCGAAGGTCACCACCAGGGTGGGCGTGTAGTAGGTCTTGCTGGCCGAGAAGAAGGTCAGCACGTCCTCGTAGAAGGTCGACAGCGGCACGTTGTGCTCGATGGTCGAGTTGCCGTCGGCGATGTGGGTCATGTCGAGGCCGAACAGCGCCCCGCCCTCGGCCACCACCTGCATCTCCTCCTGCCGGGCCGCGGCGGTCAGCTGCTGGCGCTGTTCACGGCGGGGCTGGTTGTAGTTCTTCACGCTGTGCGCGCCCTGGGCCTTCAGCCGCCGGACATGCGCGAGCGCGTCGTCGAAGCTGTCGATCTGGGCGTAGTTGCTGGCCTGCTTTGCGCCGTAGACCACCTCGCCGGTAGAGAAGACGCGCGGGCCGAGCGCGATGCCCGCCCGCTGCATCTCCTGAGCGACGAAGACCTCCGAGGCGCGACTGGACGGGTTGTGGATCGTGGTGGTGCCCAGCGCCAGGTTCACGATCATCGACCAGTTCTGCTGCGGGATCAGCTCGTCGACGCCGTACGGCCCGTGGGCGTGGGCGTCGATCAGGCCCGGGATTATGGTCTTGCCGGTCAGCTCCACGACCTTGGCGTCCGCCGGTACGGAGACCGCGCCCTTCTTGCCCACGGCCACGATGCGGTCGTCGCGCACCACGATCACCCCGTCGTCGATCACCCCGCCGTCGGCGGCGGCCATGGTCACGATCCGCGCGCCGGTCAGCGCCACGGTCCCGCGCGGCCGGTCGGCGGCGGTGTCCATCGACAGCGACACGCCGGTCTTCGGCGCCTGGAACTTTGGCGCGTTCTCGCCCGGAGGCGCCGACGGGAACAGGTCCTTGGCCGCGACGGTGTAGACCGTGCGCCCGAGGCTCCAATGCAGCTGCCCACCGCCCTGCGACCAGTGGATGAAGTCGGCCCCGCCGCTGGAGGCCTTGGTCACCGGCAACGGCCCGCCCTTCAGGTCGACAGCCACCTCCTGCGTCCCCGGCATCAGCGGCATCACGCTGACCTCGTAGTTCTGCCGGAAGGCGAACAGCTCGCCGTTCGGCGAGACGATGTAGTCGGCCACCAGCTCGCCTGCCGCGTGGACGCGCCTGGCCTCCCCGTTCAGGTCGGCGGACACCAGCTGCTGCTTGCCCTTGTCGGACCCCACCATGAACAGGCGGTCGTTCGAGGCCCCGAACTGCGGCGAGGCCATGCCCTTGGCCACGCGCACCGGCGCGCCGCCGGCCGTCGCCACCCGGTAGACTCCGCGATTGTCCGACCAGTCGCCCGAGGTCAGGCCGCCGCCTTCGCCCTTTTCGAAGACGATTGTCCTGCCGTCCGGCGAGAAGGCCGGGCGCGCGAAGTGCCCGGGCTGGGTGGTCACGTCCCGCGGCGCACCGCCCGCCGCCGGCACGACCCGGATGCGGCCCAGGTCCTTGTCGGTCCAGCCGACGAAGGCGATCTGCTTGCCGTCGCGCGACCAGGCCGGGAACAGCTCGAAGCCGTCGCCGCCCTTGGTGAGCCGCTTGGCCTCACCGCCCGCCATAGGCTTGATCCAGAGCTTGCCCAGGGTCTCGAACACCACCGACTTGCCGTCCGGCGAGACGGCGGCGAAGCGGGGCATCTTGGTGGTGAATTTGTCCGGCGAGACGGTGATCTGCGGGTGCGGCCCATCGATCACGCCGCGGGTGTCGTTCACCCGGAACGGGATCACCGCGCCGTTCTTCCCGTCGGCGTCGACGCGCCGGATCTTGCCGCCCGCCCAGAACACCACGCTCTTGCCGTCCGGCGTCCAGGCCATGTTCGGATAGACGCCGCTGACCGCCCACACCTCCTGCACGTCCTGGTCCAGGGCGTCGTAGACCTTTGTCTCCACGCCCGAGGTCATGTCCTTCACATAGAGCTTCGACTTGGCCTGCTCGCGGCGGACGAAGGCGATCTTCCTGCCGTCCGGCGACGGCGTCGGCCGCACCGACCCGCCGGCGCCCGACACGGCGGTCGTGACGTCGCCCGTCTCCAGGTCGTAGCGCTCGATGTGGAAGAGGTCGGTGTTGCTATCCTGCGCGTACTCGAAGATCGGGCCAGGCGTGACGTTCTTCGAGTAGAAGATGCTCTTGCCGTCGCGGGCGAAGATCGGCTCGCCCAGTTCCTTCTGGTGCTGCTCGTTCGGCCGCTTGACCAGCGCGACCCCGGCCCCGCCCGACACGTGGTAGAGCCACACCTCGCCGGTCCCCAGCGAGCGGCCCGTCGTGAAGTGCTTCTTGGCGGCGATGAAGCGGCCGTCCGGGCTCCAGGTGGGCTGGTTGAGGAGCCGGAAGTCCTCCTTGGTCACCTGCCGCTTGTCGGACCCGTCGGCGTTCATGATCCAGATGTTGTCGCCGCCACCCCGGTCGGAGGTGAAGGCGATCCGCTTGCCGTCGGGCGAGAAGCGCGGCTGCACCTCCCACGCCAGCCCCTCGGCGATCCGCGTCGGTGCTCCGCCGGCGATCGGCATCACATAGATGTCGCCCAAGAGGTTGAAGGCGATGGTCCTGCCGTCCGGGCTGACGTCGAGGTCGATCCACGACCCTTCGTCGACGTTGATGGGGACCTGGCGGATGGTCGCGCCGGGCGGGGCGTTGACGTCCCACTTCGCGGGCTTGGCCGGCGTGGCCGAGGCGCCCTGGGCCGAGCCCGGCCTCGGCGTGGGCAGCGGTTGCGGTTCGGCCGGCTTGTCGGCCTGGTTCTCCGGGCCTTGCGTCTTCTCGACCGGCGGCTGGGGCGGCGTCTGGGCATGGGCCTGGGTCAGGCCGACGACGGCCGCGAACACGCCCGCGAACTTCGATTTCATTGGGAACCCCGACTTGAAGGGCGGGCGATCTTGATCGCGCGCCGGACCGCTTTTTCTAGGCATGGTCGCGGGGAAGGAGAAGGGGGCGGCTTGCGCGTTGTAATCGATTGCGCTGCTCGCCGAGCCCGGCGAAGCTGGGTGTTCGTCGTTCACCGGATACGCCCATGCTCCGCAGGACCCTGCTCGCCGCCGCCCTGGCCCTCGTCGTCCCCGCCGCGGCACTGGCCGCCGAACCGCGCTGGGCGCCGATCAACGAGGCGCTGGACCCCTACGTCGAGCGCGGCGAGCTGGCCGGAATGATCACGCTGGCGCGCCACAAGGGCCGCGTGGTCCACGCCTCGGCGGTCGGCGAGCGCGACCTGGCCAGCGGCGCGCCGATGCGGATGGACACCATCGTGCGCGCCTTCTCCATGACCAAGCCGGTCACCGCCGTGGCGATGGGCGTGCTGCGCGACGAAGGCAAGTGGAAGCCCGAGGACCCGATCGCGAAGTTCCTGCCCGAGCTGGCCGGGCTCAAGGTCTTCAAGGGCATGGGCCCCGACGGCAAGCCGATCCTGGAGGCGCCGACGTCACCGCCCACCGTCGGCCAGATCATGACCCACACCGCCGGCTTCGCCTACGGGTTCGAGGCCGGCTACGTCGAGGACCTCTACCGCGCCAATCCCCCGATGCGCGGTCAGTCCTCCGCGGAGGTGATCCAGAAGATCGCCGCCCTGCCGCTCGACTACGAGCCGGGTGCGCGGTGGAAGTACTCGATCGCCATGGACGTCCAGGGCCTGATCATCGAGCGGATCACCGGCCGGTCCCTGCCCGACTTCATGCAGGCGCGGATCTTCGGGCCGCTGAAGATGGTCGACACCGGCTTCCACGTGCCCGTCGGCAAGCGCGATCGCTTCGCCGCTCTGTACGAGTGGAAGGACGGCAAGCTGCAGCCACCGTCCGCCGACGGCCTGTTCAGCTCGACCTACGACCGCACCCCGGGCTTCGCCTCCGGCGGCGGCGGGCTGGTCACCACCGCCTCGGACTATGGCCGCTTCGGCCAGATGCTGCTGAACGGCGGAACGCTGGACGGCGTGCGCATCCTCAAGCGCGAGACGGCCCGCGAGATCATGACCGCCCACCTGCCGCCCCAGATCGTCACCGGCGGCTTCGGCATCGGCAGCATCCAGCGGATCCGGCCGGGCTACGAGTACGGCTACAACGGCGTGGTGATCACCGATCCCGGGGCCGCCAAGGTGGCCATGGGCAAGGGCAGCTACCTGTGGGACGGCGCGGCCGGCACCTGGTTCTGGGTCGACCCCGAGAACCAGATCGTCTTCGTGGGTCTGGTCCAGCGCCTGATGGGCATGGGCTTCCCGCCCCTGCAACCGGTCAGCCAGGAGGCGGTGAAGCGGTCGCTGGCGGCCGACAAGTAGCGCCTGGTGCGGGCGGCCGGGATCGAACCGGCACTCTGCAAGCAGAAGCGGATTTTAAGTCCGCTGCGCTCCCGCAACTGATTGATTCAGTTTATTTTCGTTCAACCACCTAGTCCAGTGTGTAACGAAGTGTGCAAGTCGTTTAGGCGGGGCGCAAAGGTCGAACGTACGTCGCCGCACGCTAGGCACAGAGCTGGTTGGGAACGACTTACCCTTGTCCGCTGTCAGGAGACCCTAGATCGCGCATCTGTGGCGACACAGCTTGGCCGTTAGCCGAGCGACGACCCCCGAGTGTGTGAGTGGAGACGGTTC
>NZ_DASWTE010000312.1:0-2586 GCF_036402295.1 Phenylobacterium sp. | reverse complement strand
GGCGGCGGTGGCGGCGGTTCGGGCGGCTCTGGCGGTTCGGGTGGCTCCGGCGGCGGTGGCGGCGGCGGCGGCGGCGGCTCCGGCGGTTCCGGCGGTTCCGGCGGCGGCTCCGGCGGTTCGGGCGGCTCAGGCGGTTCGGGTGGCGCCGGCGGCTCTGGCGGTGGTTCCGGCGGTTCCGGCGGCGGCGGCGGAAAGAAGGGCTAGGCGCCAGGCTGGTCAGCCATGACGCCTCGCCCCGTGGGTGATGGTGCCGGCTGCAGTCAATCCTAGGCCTGCGCCAGGGCCCGCGATCGCCGCAGCGCCGCGCCGGCCAGGCCGAAGCCCAGGATGGCCAGCGCCCATGTGCCCGGCTCGGGAACGCCGCCCGCCCGCACGCTCACGCGGTCGCCGCTCGTGATGCCCTGCAGGGCCGGGATCTCGGCCGCACAGCCGACCCCCTCCCACCAGTTGCAGATGTGGAACGAGCCGTTGCCGCCGGTCCCGGTGGCCGCGAACGACGTCCCCAGGTCCTTAGGCGCGTCGAAGTAGAGCACGTCGGACATCCCGCTCCACACGCCGCCCACGATGTCGTCGATGACGCTGTGGCTGAACTGCCCGACCCAGTAGCCGTGCTGGCCGACGTAGCCGCCGGTGAACGACACCGAATTGCCGTTGATCGTCAGCTTCCCCGACACGCCCGGCGAGGTCAGCCCGAAGGCGCTGCCGCCGAACACGTAGTCGAAGACCGCCGAGGTGTTGTGGAAGCCCTCGCCGATGTCGAACACATACTCGCTGACGTACCGCGAGCGATAGGCTGAGCGTCCCCCACGGCTGATTGGGATAGCGTCGTTCCGCCAGCGGGTGTAGTCCGAGCAGGGTGTCATGTCGTTGATCTCTGGGGGAAATCCGATGAAGACCAAGCTTGCCGGCCTCATAGGCGTCCTGATGATCGCCACGCCGTCCGCCGGCGCGGCCGCCGACGCCCAGCTGATGGCGCCGATCAACCAGTTCATCGACAGCTTCAACAAGGGCGACGCCGCCGCCGCGGAGGCCGCCCACGCCAAGGACGGCGTCATGATCGTCGACGAGCCCGCGCCCCACCTCTGGCAGGGCGCCGGCGCCTTCAAGGCGTGGGCCGCCGATCTGGAAAAGGACGCCAAGGCAAAGGGCCAGACCGACCAGATGGTGAAGGTCTCGCCGGCCACGCGCGAGGAGGTCACGGGCGACCGCGCCTATGTGATCGTCCCCGCCGCCTACTCGTTCAAGGAGAAGGGTGTGGCCATGCGCGCGGAGGCGCAGATGACCTACGTCCTGCGCAAGGGCGCCGATGGCTGGAAGATCCAGTCCTGGACCTGGACCGGCCCGCGGGCGACCCCGGCCAAATAGGACACTAGTCGAAGATCGCCACGGCCCGGATCCAGCCCGCCGAGGCGCCGGCGATCTTCACCGGGAAGCAGGAGAGGGTGAAGCCGTCGGCCGGCAGGGCCTCGAGGTTGGTCAGCTTCTCGATCTGGTAGTACTCGCGGATGCGGCCCGCCTTGTGGCCTTCCCAGATGATCTTGGGGTCGTGGGTCTCGGCCCACTTGCGGGCGGTGTGCGAGAACGGCGCGTCCCACGACCAGGCGTCGGTGCCCACCACCTTCACACCGCGCTCGGTGAGGTAGAGGGTCGCTTCCTCGCCCATGCCGCAGCCCTTGTGGATGTAGTTGGGGTCGCCGTAGGCGGCGCCGGCGGCGGTGTTCACCAGCACGATGTCCAGCGGCCTCAGCTCATGGCCGATGCGGTCGAGTTCAGCCTCCACGTCGGCGGCGGTGGCGACATAGCCGTCCTCGAAGCGGCGGAAGTCGAGCTTCACCCCCGGCTGCAGGAAGTAGTCGAGAGGACCCTGGTCGATGGTCGGCGCCGGTCGCTGCCCGCAGGCCTGATCGGTGGTGGAGTGGAAGTGCCACGGCGCGTCCATGTGGGTGCCGTTGTGGGTGGACAGCCGCACCTGCTCGACCGCCCAGCCCTCGCCGTCGGGCAGATCCTCGGCCGTGAGCCCCGGAAAGAACGAGGCGATCTGGCCCACCGTCTCCTTATGTCGGGAATACGTCACTTGCGGCCGCATGACGTCCGGGTCCGACACGATGTCGTTGGTGATCGGGATTGAAAGATCCACCAGTCGCCGCGCCACAATGAACCTCCGCTCGTCTTGCCGCCGGCAGCTTAAACCTGGGTGTGCCCGAAGGAAGAGCCCCTGATTTCTCCCCTGACGGGGGAATCGGCGCGCCGGTCGCGCGCCAAGGTAGCGCCGGGCCACATTTTTTCCACATTCGCTAATGTGTGGCGGAACTACGCGGCGAAGCTGGGGTTCAGGATGTGGGGACATGTGGATCCACGCCGCGTACCGGCGAAACCAAGGGAGGCTACTCTTGAAGACACTATTGGGTGCTGCGGCCTTCGCCGTAACTCTGCTCGCCGGGGCCAGCGCGGCAAACGCGGCCACGACGTTCGATATCATCGACTCGACCCTTCTGAACCTGAACGGCACGGAAGGCTTCTCGGCCACGATCACCGACGACGTCGGCGGGTTCGTGCACACCTTCGAGTTCACGCTCGACGCGGCCA
>NZ_DASWTE010000311.1:0-15760 GCF_036402295.1 Phenylobacterium sp. | reverse complement strand
TCGCCCGAGCGTTCGGCTTCGGCCTTGGCCGAGGCCACGGCTTCGCGGCTCTGGTTGGCGCCCGCGGACGAGCGCTGCACCGTGGTGGTGATCTCGTCGAGCGCGGCGGCGGTCTGCTCGAGGGTGGCCGCCTGCTGCTCGGTGCGGCGCGACAGGTCGTCGGTGGCCGAGGCGATCTCGCCGCCGCCGGAACGGATGGCGTTGGTCGACACGGCGATGGCGGCCAGCGCCTTCTCCAGCTTGGCGACGGCGTCGTTGAAGTCGTTGCGGAGCTTCTCGTAGGCGCCCGGGAAGCCCTGCTGCAGGCGGACCGTGAGGTCGCCCTGCGCCAGACGCTCCAGGCCGCCGGCCAGCGAGCTGACCACGCGGCCCTGCTCCTCGGCCGAAGCCTCGGCGAGGGCGGCGTTCTCGCGGCGGGTCGCCTCGGCGGCGGCGCGCTGCTCTTCCTGTTCGGCTCGCATGCGCTCGAGGTGGAGCTGGTTCTCGCGGAAGACGGCCAGCGACTTCACGATGGCGCCCAGCTCGTCCTTGCGCTCCAGCTTCTCGACGTCGACGTCGTTGTCGCCGCGCGACAGGCGCTCGGTGGCGCCGGCTATGCGCTGCACGGCCTTCTTCATGTTGAGCACAAGGAAGGCGGCGATGGCGCCCACGACCAGCAGGGTGATCACGGCGGCAGCGATAGTCGCCATCTGCGCGGCCTGGGCCGCGTCGGTGGTGGCCTTGGCCTTCTTGTCGGTCTCGGCCTGGGCCTGGGTCACGATCGACTGCAGGTTGGCGCTCATCTTCTTGTACTGGTCCTCGAAGGGCGCGGCGAAGCCGGCCGCCGAGGCGAAGTCGGCGCTCATCATCGACACGATGATGTCCAGCGCGTCGCGGGTTTCCTTGAGGTCCTTGATCAGCTTGTCATAGGCGGGCCGCTGCGACGCCGGCGCGGCGTTGCGGGCGACGCCCACGTCCTTGGTGATCTGGTCGATGTCGGCCAGCAGGGCCTTGCTCTGGTCGCCGATCTTCTCCGGCTCCATCTGCGCGGCCTGGTGCGTGAGCAGCAGGTAGAGCTCGCCGTGAACGCCGGTGATGCGTTCCGAGATCTTCTGCATGCGCAGGCTGTTGGGCATGTCCGTCTGGACGACCCGTTGCAGCTCGTTCGTCTGCTTCTGCTGCAGAACGACAGCGCCGGTGGCGAGAATGGCCATCATCACCAGCGCGAGCGCGGGCGCGAAGCCGACCTTCACCATCAGCGGCAGGTCATCGAGTCTAAAGCGTTTCATGCGAGGGTACCCCCCAAGGTTCCTTCTGCCTGGGGACACACCCCGCGAGCGTGTTCACAATGAACGGAGGTCCCTAACGGATTCTCACTTTTCCCAGTTTTTCGGGAAATTTAGAGATGATTCACCGCCTCCCGGTATTCCCCTCATATTGTTTCTTCAACAGGAGGTGGGGATGCAGAAGGCTGTCTCTCTTTTCGGTGGTGTTGCTCTGAGTTTGATGCTGGCGACGGGCGTAAGCGCTGCGTCGTTCCAGGAAAACATGGCTAAATGCCTTGTTAAGAATGCGAACACCAAGGATTCCGCGACCGTGATGCTTCAATGCACGGCGTCGGGCGGCAAGCTCGATGGCTGCACCGTTCTTTCGGACAGTGCGCCGGGCAAGGGCTTCGACAAGGCCGCCCTGTGCGTGGCCGCGGCGATGCCGATCGGCGACAAGGCCGGCGACGTGAAGATCCCGATGCGCTTCCCGGGCGGCGCGTAAGCGTCACACCGAGGAACGGACCACACCAAGACGCCCCGCCTCCCCGGGGCGTCTTTTATTTTTGGGGTCCCGTCAGACCGTGCGCTGCGCACGGTCTTTCTCGTTGGCGCCCTTGATGGCGTTGCGGGCCGCCTCCCACTCGGCGTCGCCCCACTCGGACAGGCGGGCAAAGCCGCCGCCGCCGCGCAGATGGCCGCCGCCGTCGATGGCGATGGTCTGGCCGTTCACATAGGCCGAGCCCGGATCCAGCAGATAGACCGCCAGGTTGGCGAGTTCGCGCATCTCGCCGTTGCGGCCGAGCGGGATGGTCGGATCGGGCTTTTCGCCGTTCGCGCCGACGCCGCCGCCCGGATTGAGCCGCGCCCAGGCGCCTTCCGTCGGGAAGGGACCCGGGGCGATGGCGTTGAAGCGGACGCCGCGGCCACCCCATTCCACGGCCAGCGACTGGGTCATGACGTTCAGGCCGGCCTTGGACATGGCGCTGGGCACGGTGAACGGCCCGCCGTGCCAGACCCAGGCGGTGAGGATCGAGACCACCGACGCATGGCGGCCCTCGGCCAGCCAGCGCTTGCCGGCGTCCAGGGTCACGAAGAACGAGCCGCGGAAGACGATGTTGGCGATGGCGTCGAAGCCGCGGGGCGAGAGGTCTTCGGTGCGGCTGATGAAGTTGCCGGCGGCGTTGTTGACCAGGCCGGTGAGCGCTCCGCCCGCCCAGACCTCGTCCATCGCGTCGTGGATGGCCTCGGGCACGCGGATGTCGCAGGCCATGCCGGTGACCTTGGCGCCGTGGGCGTCGGCGATCTCCTTGGCCGTCTCCTGGACGATGTTCCCGCGGCGCCCCCAGATCACCACCTCGGCGCCCAGCATGGCGCAGGCCTCGGCCATCACCTTCCCAAGGCCGGTGCCGCCGCCGGTGATGAGGATCCGCTGGCCCTTCATGAGGCCCGGCTTGAACATCAGGTCGTCGAGGGTGAGTTCGGTCATCGCGGCTTTCTCCCTTTTGACCGACATGCGGCCGCATGACGCGGGGGCGGTCAATGGCGCGCCCCGCCGCAAGCTCGGCAAGTCGCGCCATGGTGGGTCAGATTGTCGCATACAACCTTAACGATCTTTAAGGGCGCGCTAGTCTTACCTGAGATTCAACGGTCTGTTTTTTCGGGGATTTTTTCGACATGAGCGCCGTGGCCTGCCTTCGCGTGGACGTCAGCGGCGAGTGCGCGCAGATGCCGCCCGAGGTGCTGGCGCCGCTCGTGCAGAAGTTCGCGTCCGCCTATCTCGAGACGCGGTGGTCCTGGCCGCGTCGCTTCTCGCCGTTCACGGCCTTCTGCTTCCTGCTGATCGATCCGCGGTCCGACGAGCTGGACCTGGGGGAGCTGCGCCGCCTGTCCGACGAGCTGCAGCGGCACCTGTTCGGGACCGGCGACGAAGGCGAAGTGGCGCTCCTGGTGTTCGAGGGCCACCAGGCGGCGGTCACCGCCTTCGCAACCCTGGACGCGAAGACCGTCGCGGCCGCCGTTAAGGATCCGAGCCTGCTGCCTCCGGGCGGCCGGCTCACGCGCATCGTCGCCGAATGGCGCGAGCCGGCCGGCGCGCCGGCCGCCGTTGCGGCCGACCCGGAATGGGCTCCCGACGACGACTCCGCGCTGAGGCGCGAGCTGACCGCCGCCCCGCCCGCGGCCGCGCCCGCCTGGGAGGGCTTCCAAGGCATCTATTTCACGCCCCGCGAGCTGTTCTACGGCGACGTGGTGATGTGCGTGCCGGCCAACGCGCGCACGCACCTCAGCCTGGTGGACGGGCCCGAGCACATGCCCCGGGACGCGGTCGCGTTCGACGAGGCGTGCCTGAAGATCGCCGTCCGCATGCTAACCGAGCGGCCGCGCGGGTCGCTGCTGTTCCTGCCGATGTGCTATTCCAGCCTGGTGCGGCCCTCAATGCGGGACGCCTACCAGGCTATGCTGATGGAGTTGCCGTCCGGGCGGCGGGCGGAGCTGGCGGCGAGCGTCTACGACGTCCCCCGCGACCCGGCGTTCACGGGTCTGCGGCAGGTGCGCGCGCTGCTTGCGCCGTATGTCTCCGCCATCGACCTGCGGATCACGGACCCCGGCTTCGAGATCGAGAAGCTGCCCCCGGAGGCGGCCAACAGCGTCACGCTGATGCTGCCCGAAGGCGACGCGCACCAGCGCACCTCGGCCCTGCGGCGCTTCGCCGAGCGGCTCGTCCACTACAAGCAGCGGCGGATCTGGCCCGGGGTCACCAACGTGCGTCGTTCGTCCGAGCTCGAGACCGCCTCGCGTCTGCGCATCCCGTTCGTCACCGGGCCGGCGGTGTGCGCGCCCGTGCCTGCCCCGGTGGGCGGCCGCGCCGTGGCGCTGACGAACCTGCCACTCTCCCTGCGCGAGACGTGGGTGCCGCGGCCGCAGATCGCCTGACAGCGGCTTCGCGGCGGCGCTCCCCGGTTGATCCGTCGGGACGCGGAACGCAAAGTCTCCTGTCGCGCATCGACGGGGAGTGAGGCATGGAGCTGTCGGAAGGCCGCCGGGTTCTGGAGCGCCCGGGCCTGCTGCCGAACCTCGCAGTCGCCGTCGCCGCCGTGGCGCTGCCGGCGTACGCCAGCATCGTGAATATGCTGCAGTTCAACCGCTACCCGCTTCTGGCGGCTGAGCTGTGGCCCATCTACGCCGTGGTGGCGGCGGCGGCGCTGGCAGGCGGCGCCTTGTACCTCGCTTCGCCACGCCCGCTGCGCATCCTGCTGGAGGCCGCGCTGGTCGCAGCGTTGGTCGACCTGAACACGGAAGGCTTGGCGCCCCTGGCCGCATTCGCGATCACGCTGCTCGTCTCGATCTTCCTCCGCCGACCGCTCGCGCCCCTTCTCGCGTTCGCGGGCCTCGTCCTGTTCGGCCTCTGCGTCGCCGGCGTCGGCATCCAGCGACGGCCGTCGCCCGATGCGCCGCCGCTCGCCGCGGGTGCGCCGGACCGGCCGGCCATCTTGCACTTGATCCTCGACGAACATGTCGGCGTAGAGGGCCTGCACGCCGACAATCCGCGGTCGCCGCAGCGCCGCGAGCAGCTCAAGGCATTCTATCTGAGCCACGGCTTCCACCTGTACGGTGGGGCGTTCAGCCGCCACATGCGCACCACGAACTCAGTGCCCGAGGTGATGAACTTCGGAGCCACGCAGCCCGTGCGGCGCGACAACCGCGACGGTGGCCTGGCGGTCCGGCGCAACGCGTACTTCGACCGCCTCCGCACCCTCGGCTACCGGGTCGCCGTCTACCAGAACGGCTGGGTGAACCTCTGCGCCCACGACCGGGAGATCCGGTGCCTGCGGTACCCGGAGACGGGTCTCGACGGGGTGTGGGAGACCGCCCTCAGTCGGTCAGACAAGTCGGCGCTGGTGGCCTACAACCTGCTGGCGCTGTCCGCGGCCGGCCGCCGGATCGCGCGCTGGTACGACCGTCACGTAATTCCAGTCGCGACGCGCATGGGTGTGCGCCTGCCGCCGATCGCCAACGCGCAGCACGACCTGACGAGCTCGCTGGAAGCCCTGCGCCAAGCGCGCCGGTTGACCGCGGACCTGGCCGGCGCCCAGCCCGGACAGGCCTATGTGGCGCACCTGCTGCTGCCGCACTATCCGTATGTGGCCCGCGAGGACTGCACGCTGAAGCCCAGGCGCGAATGGCGGCACCGGCGGCAGTTGGGCGACCTGCGCCAGCGGGAGGACGCGAGCTTCGAACAGGTCCTGTGCGCGTCGCGCATCGTCGAAGAGGCTGTGGCGGCGCTGGAACGGTCTCCGGCGAGGAACGGCTTCGTGGTGATCGTCCATGGCGACCACGGATCGCGCATCACGCGCCGTGACCCGACCGCGTCGCAGCGTCCCGACGACTCCGACCTCGTCGCCAGCTACGCCACAATCTTCGCGGTCCGAGCGCCGGGCGTTGCGCCTGGCTACGAGGCCGCGGCCGCGCCGATTGACCGTTTGCTGGCCGACCTGGTCGCCGCCGACTTCGCGCGCGCCCCTCGGCCTCATGCGGACGATCGGAGGATCGTCCTCGAGGATCGTTTATGGCGTCCCACCCGCGCCGTCCTGATGCCCGAATCGTGGGCGCCGGTCCCCGCGCCTGGGTTGCAGCTCGCGGCAAGCCCACGGTGAAGGTGGGGAAAGCGTTTGACTTTCACGACAGACGGGCAACAGTTTTGTGACGGTTGGGGTCTCCAGAGGGTCCTTGGGATGAGAACCGCATTGCTTCTAGCGGCAAGCTACGCCGTCATCGCAACGCCTGCCTATGCCTATCTCGATGGCGCGACCGGCAGCCTGATACTTCAAGCCTTGATCGCAGGCGCGGCGACGACTTTGGTGTTCTGGCGATCTCAGATCGCACGTGTGAAGAACTTCTTCTCCCGGGGACGCAAGACTGAGGCGCAGGACGCCGAATGACGGCTCCGCACGCCGAGCCCGGTTCTTTCAGGGATCCGGGCGGGCGGATTTTCCTCAAGGACTCTCGCATCCTGCGCGCCGTCATGCCGGTGAGCGCCGACGCCTATGTGGCTGTGCGCGACGCGGGGCTATTCGATGACTTCGCCGAGCGGCGGCTGCTGCTAGGCTCGCGCGAGGTGGACCCAGCGGTGCTGGACGGCCTCGAGCCGCAGCCGGCTTACGTGCTGGAGCATCCGCGCATCCCGTTCATCAGCTATCCGTATGAGTGGAGCTTCTCGCTCCATCGGAGCGCGGCGCTACACCAACTCGACCTGCACCTGCAGGCCCTGGAGCGGGGTTTCACGCTCTCGGACGCGACCGCCTACAACGTGCAGTTCGTGGGCTCCCGCCCGGTGTTCATCGATCACCTGTCGCTACGGCCCTACCGAGACGGCGAGTATTGGATCGGGCACCGGCAGTTCTGCGAGCAGTTCTTGAACCCGCTCCTCATGTGGTCGCTGCTCAAGGTGGCGCCCAACGCCTGGTTCCGCGGCTCGCTCGAGGGGATCCCACCAGAAGACCTTGCGCCGCTTCTGCCCTGGCGACAGAAGCTGTCGTTCACGGTGATGAGCCACGTCGTGGCCCAGGCGGCGCTGCAGAATCGTTCGATCAAGTCGGGGGGCTCGGCAGCGCCCACGGCGAGCTTGCCGCTAGCAGGCTTCAAGGCGATGCTGACAGGCCTTCGCGACTACGTGGCCGGCCTGAAGCCGCCGACGAAGGCCACGGTGTGGGGCGACTACGCCACCCACAACAGCTATGCCGCCGTCGAAGCCCAAGCGAAGCGCGCCTTCGTGGGCGAGGCGGTCGCGGCCGCCAAGCCCACACTCATGTTCGACCTGGGCTGCAACACCGGCGACTACTCGGACGTCGCGCTGGAGGCGGGGGCGCAGTACGTCGTCGGCTTCGACTACGACCATGGCGCGCTCGAGCAGGCCTACCATCGCTTCCACAAAGCGTCGAAGCCGTTTCTGCCGCTGTGGCTGGACGCGGCCAATCCGAGTCCGGCGCAGGGCTGGGCGCAGCAGGAGCGGAAGGGTCTGGCCGAGCGGGCCAGTGGGGACTTCCTGGTGGCGCTTGCCTTCATTCACCACATCGTCATCGGCCGGAACGTGCCGATGGGTATGGCCCTGGACTGGCTGATCGGCATGGCGCCGCGCGGCGTGATCGAGTTCCCGCCCAAGGAGGACCCGATGGTTCAGCGGCTGCTCTCGACGCGCGAAGACATATTCCCGGACTATACGGTCCCGGCGTTCCTCGCCGCGCTGGGCGCCCGCGCGCGCGTCGAGCGCACCGAGCGGCTGGCTGAGAACGGGCGCCTGCTAGCGCTGTACAACCGCACCTGATCGCCTGCGACACTGCGCCGTGCCGCACAACAGCTCGGCTTACGCCATCTTGGCCGCGGGTCGGGGGCCGCATCGAGGGAGCTGGATGGCGGCCGATATTCGTGTGCCCGGTGATCCGGGCGACCTCGCGCGCGAAATCGGCGAGGCTCTGCTACGTGGCGCAAGCCAGGACGGGCTGTTTGCCTGCGACCGATCCGCCGCCGTCAGCTTCTGCGACGCCGCCGCGGCCGGCTTCCTGCGCATGGGCGACGAGGATCCGCGAGGCCGCCCTCTGGCCGAGCTGCTCATGGGCCTCGACGACCAGACGCTGGAGCTGCGCTTCCTGAGCGCGCTGCGCGACGACTCGCCGATCGAGTTCGTGGTGGCGCGCCCGGCCGGCCGCGACGAGTGGGTCGAGGTGGTGGGGCTGCCGATCACGAGCGGGATGGTGTTCATCCTGCGCGAGGTCACCCAGCGCGAGCGCAGCGAACGCTCGCTCCGGCGCAATGAGCATCGGTTGCGCGCCGCCAACGAGACGCTGAAGGTCGCCCACCAGGCCGCGCGCGCTGCGACCTGGGAGTGGCGCACCGGTCGGCCGATGCGCTGGCTCGACATCACGGCCGCGCGCGCCCTCATCGGCCTTCCGGCCGCGGCGGAGGACGAGGCGGTGGCCGACTGGCGCGACTTCGTCGTGGCCGAGGACATGGAGCGGGTGAACGAGAGCGTCCGCGCGCTACTCGCCCGCGACGAGATCACCTTCGAGTATCGCGTGGCCGCCGCCGACGGGCGGCACCGCTGGCTGCGCTCGAGCTGCGCGGTCGTCGAGCGGCGGAGCGACGGCGGGCCGGCTCGGGTCGTCGGGGTGACCCTGGACGTGACCGAGCCGAAGGTGGCCGAGGCCAAGCTCAAGCGCGAGGTGAGCGAGCGCCGCCGCGCCGAGGAGCGCCAGCAGCTCCTGATCCACGAGCTGAACCACCGGGTGAAGAACATGCTGGCGACGGTGCAGTCGGTGGCGCGCCAGAGCCTGGGTCGCGCGGGCGGGGCGGGGCCGCTGGCCGACTTCGAGAACCGCCTTATGGCGCTGGCCTGGGCGCACGACATCCTGACCCGCGAGCGCTGGGCCGGCGCCTCGCTCACCACCGTGCTGTCGCGCACCATGACGCCGCATGGCGCGGGCCGCGTGGACCTCAAGGGGCCGGACCTGCGCATCTCGCCCAAGATGGCGCTGGCGCTGGCGATGGGCGTGCACGAGCTCGCCACGAACGCGGTGAAGTACGGCGCGCTCTCGGTCGACAAGGGCCAGGTCGAGATCGAATGGCGGCTGGAGGACCCGGACAAGGGCAAGGACAGGAGCAAGGCAGCCCGGCTGGTGCTGGAGTGGCGCGAGCGCGGCGGGCCCAAGGTCACGCCGCCCAAGACCCTCGGCTTCGGCGCCCGCCTCCTGGAGCGCGGGCTCGCGCATGAGCTGGGCGGTGAAGTCGAGATCCGCTTCCTGCCGGCCGGCGTGCGCTGCCTTATCTCCGCACCCTTCGATCCCGAGCCCGGCGAGCCGCCTGAGGTGGAGCGGCCCACCTTCGACGAGGACCGTGCGGTCGCGCACTAAGCGTGAGTCAGTCGGCGGGGATCTGGAAGGTCGGGTCGACCCGTTTGATGAACTCCATGGCGGCGGCTGGGGCGCGCACCTTCCCCTCGTGGATCACGAAGGCGTAGACGTCGCGCGGGCCTTCGGCTGGGCCGGTGCGGTCGACCGGCGTGAAGTCGCCCGGGACTTGGCCCTCGGCATAGGCCTTGAAGCGGCCGGCCCACTGGTCGAGTTCGGGCGCCGTGTAGCCGGTGGGCACGCTGTCGTCGGCCGACAGCAGGCGCAGGTAGACGAAGTCGGCGGTGATGTCGGAGATGAAGGGGTAGTTCTCGTTGTCGGAGTTGCAGATCGCCACGCCGCGATCGCGGCAGAGACCGATGAACTTCGGGTCGTTGAAGCTGGCGTTGCGCACCTCGACCACGTGGCGGGCGGACAGGTCGCCCAGCTTCTCGGGCAACAGGTCGAGGAAGCCCGCGAAGTCGTCATAGTCGAACTTCTTGGTCGGCATGAACTGCCACAGGATCGGACCCAGCCGGTCGCCCAGCTCGGTCAGTCCCTGGTTCAGGAAGATGTCCATGCTGGCCTTGCCGTCGGCCAGGACCTTGCGGTTGGTGCAGAACCGCGAGGCCTTCACTGAGAACTTGAAGCCGTCGGGCGTGGACGCGCGCCACTTGGCCCAGCTGTCGGGCTTGAACGATGAGTAGTAGGTGCCGTTGATCTCGATCGCGGTGAGGTGGCGGCTGGCGTACTCCAACTCCCGCGCATGCGGCCACTTCGCCGGATAGAACACCCCCCGCCACGGCTCGAACGTCCAGCCCCCGATCCCACACCGGATCCGACCTGCGTTGGCCATGTGGCGTCCTCCCGTCTCGTGCGACTTAGGTAGCGGCGATTGGGGACGTTCTCAAGATGTTCTCTCGCGCCCTCCGTGTCCGTCATCCCCGGCACAAGGCCGGGAATGACGAGCAAGGAAGGGGCAATGCGTTGGACAGCTACCTCCGCATCGCCTTCGTCTTCTCCCGCTCGGCTTTGAACTCGGCGCCGTCCTTCCACTCCGGCCAGATGCGGCTGTTCGCCAGCTTCCTGCCCAGGTCGAACAGCAGCGTCCCGTCGGCCTCGAAGCCCTTGGGGTCCCAGGCCGGGTCGAACTCGTCGGCGGGCTGATGGTACTTGTCGGCGGTGTAGGCCGTGCGCTTGGCCTGGCCGGCCGCCTTGCCACCCGGGACGAGGTCCTGGCCGCCGCCGAAGCTGATCGCCGGCACGCCTTTCTGGGCGAAGGAGAAGTGGTCCGAGCGGTAGAAGCTGCCCGCCTCGGGCCGCGGGTCGGGGCTGAAGTAGCGGTCGCGGGCCTTGCCCACCGCGATCAGCTCGTCCTGCAAGGTGAGCGGCGCATTGCCCGAGGTGGTGAAGTCCTTGGCGAGGCCGTTCGGGCCGACGCCGTCCATGTTGAGCACGGCCACGGTGGTGGCCAGCGGGTAGAGCGGATTGTCGGCGTAGTACTCCGAGCCGAGCAGGTTCTTCTCCTCGGCGGTCACCGCCAGGAACATCACGGTCCGATCGGGCTTCGGCGCCTTGGCGAAGGCGCGGCCCAGCTCGAGCAGCAGCGCCGTGCCCGAGGCGTTGTCGAGCGCGCCGTTGTAGATCCGGTCGCCCTTGGCGTCGGGCTGGCCCACGCCCAGGTGGTCCCAGTGGGCGGTGTAGACCACCCGCTCGCCGGGGTGCTTCGAACCCATGACGGCCCCGACGACATTCTTCGAGACCACCTTCTGCACGTCGACCGCATAGTCGGCCGAGAAGGTCACACCGGTCAGCGCTACCGGCTTGAAGTCGCGGGTCTGCGCCTGCTTCTTCAGCGTGTCGAAGTCGAAGCCGGCCGCCTTCATCAGGCCCTCGGCCACATTCCCCTGCACCCAGCCCTCGATCGGCGCGTGCGCCTCCGCCGGGTTCTTGCGGACGGTGTCGAAGATTTCGTTGGTGTTGGAGTTCTTGACGGTGGCCCAGCCGTAGGAGGCCGGCGCCGTCTCGTGGATCACCAGGAAGCCCACCGCCCCTTGTCGCGCGGCCTCCTCGTACTTGTAGGTCCAGCGGCCGTAGTAGGTCATCGCCTTGCCGCCGAAGTCGCCCTGGCCCGTCTCGAAGTCCGGGTCGTTGACGAGGACGAGGGCGACCTTGCCCTTCAGGTCCACGCCCTTGAAATCGTCCCAGTTCCGCTCGGGCGCCGTGACGCCATAGCCCACGAACACCACCGGCGCGTCCCTGACCGTGATGCGGTCGGCCCCCGTCTGGGCGGCGCGGATGGCGACCTCCTGCCCTTGCGTCCAGGTCTGCGCCTGGCCGTTCACGACGACGCCCACGCCCACCGGCCCCGTGGTGGCGAAGCGGGCCAGCGGCACGTCCTGGGTCCAGGCGCGGCCGCCGCCCGGCAGCGGGTCGCCCGCCGGCTGCAGGCCCGCCGCCTTCATCTGTTCGGTGAGGTAGGCGACCGTCTTCCTCTCGCCCTCGCTGGCCGGCGCCCGGCCTTCGTATTCGTCGGACGACAGCACCTGGGTGTCGCGGAGGATCCGCTGGGCGTCCACCGCGGAAGGCGCGGCCGCGACCGAGCTCGCGGCCAACGCCATGACCGCGACGCTTAGGAGAAGCTTTTGCATGTACGCACTCGTACTGGGGGGAGGAAAGTTGCGCGACCCTAAGGGGTTCGCTGGTCCTTCGCTAGGCCGCGGCCCGCTTCGCCTGGATCAACGCCCCTATCCCGTCCAGCACCACGTCCAGGCCGAAGCGGAAGCGCCACAGGGGATCGGCTACCACTGCCTTGTCGGCCGCGCGCCAGGCCTCGCCCAGGCGCAGGACGAGCGGGAACCTGGACGGATCCAGCTTCGCCGTCAGCGCCGGCTCGGCCAGCGCGAACCACTGCTCGTCGGTGAGCCCGCTCTGCTTCTCGGCCTCGCGGGCCTCGCGGGCGTGCTGCAGGGCGCCCAGCAGGTAGTTGTGCAGCACGTCGATCACGAGGTCCTTGGTCAGGTCGTCCAGGCCGGTGCCGTCCAGGATGCGCAGCGCCGCCTCGTGCCGGCGCAGCAGGTTGGGGCCCAGCGGCGGGCGGTGCAGCGCCAGGTCCAGCATCCAGGGGTGCCGCTCGCCCAGCGCCCAGCGCTCGAACGCGAGCCCCGTCAGCGCCTCGCGCCATCCCGTCGCCGCAGCCGCCGGCTCGACCCCCTCGCCCAGCACGCGGTCGAACATCAGCTCGATCAGCTCGGCCTTGGACGGGACGTAGGTGTAGATCGACATCGCCGAGACGCCGAGCTCGATGGCGATCCGGCGCACCGAGATGGCCGCCAGGCCCTCGGCGTCGGCTACGGCGACGGCGGCGGCCACCACGTCCTCGACGGAATAGCGCGGCTTGGGCCCGCGCCGGCCGGGCTCGGCGGCGCCCCACAGCAGATCGATGCTGCGCTTGGGGTCTGCCCCGCCGGTCACGTCCCGCGTCATGGTCCTCGCTACATTACCGAGAAAACACTTTACATCATACAGAGTTTAAGCGAGACGGGCTGCCGCACGGTGGCCGACAGAGTCGCCGGCGGAGGCGACATCCGGGATATGGGCCCACGCGCCGTTGCGCCGGGCGTGCGAGTCCTGTTCAACAACGCCGGTCCATCAATCCAGACGCCCATGCTTCGTCGCCCCGGTTCCTACGCCGTCCTGGCCGCTCTCGTGCTCGCCGGCTGCGCCAGCCCGCGCAAGCCTGACCTTGCCCTGCCGGCGGCCTTCGAGGGCCCCGCCGGCGCTCCGGCGGGCGCGATCGCTCTGGACACCTGGTGGACCGCCTACGGCGACCCCGAGCTCACGACCCTTGTCGAACAGGCGCTGGCGCGGAACCCGGACATCCGTACGGCCCGCGCGCGCCTCGACGAGGTCAAGGCGCAGCGGACGAGCGCGATCCTGCAGTATCTGCCGCAAGGAGACGCAACGGCCTCCGGCCGGCGCACCGACACCAGGCAGATAGGCGGCACGGCGGCGAACATCCCGGGCTTCTCCACGGCGGGCGTCTCCGAGCAGTACCAGGCCGGGTTCACGGTGAACTGGGAGGTCGACCCCTGGGGCCGCGGCTTCGTGGCCTACCGGGCCGCCAGCGCCGAGCTCGACCGCGCCCGCTACGCCTACGAGGTCACCCGCGCCCAGCTCGCGGCCGACACCGCCGACGCCTGGTTCCAGGCGCGGGGCCTGGCCATCCAGCTCGCCGACGCGCGCGAGACGGCCCGCATCCAGCAGGACCTCTACGACCTCGCCACCAAGCGGGCGCAGCTCGGCCTCTCGGCGTCGTCCGAGCCCGACCGCATCGCCGGCGACCTCGCCCAGGCCAGGGCTGGGATCGAGGGTCTGGAGGCCCAGCTGCAGGTCCAGAAGCGGGCGATCCTGATCCTCGCCGGCCGGGTGGTGGAGCCCACGAACAACATCAACGCCCCGCCCGAGGTGGGCGCGCCGCCCGCCGTGCCCGCATCGCTGCCCAGCGACCTGCTGCAGCGCCGGCCTGACGTGCGCCAGGCGCAGGCGGCGCTGCGCTCGGCGGCTGCCCAGCAGAAGCTCGCGGGCCTGGCCTTCTTCCCGTCGTTCACACTGTCGCCGGGCATCGGCTGGTCGCGCATCGAGCAGCCGGGCTTCTCGTCCGAGACCCAGAACTGGTCGATCGCCGGCTCGGTGATGCAGCCGATCCTGTCGATCCCCCGCCTGATGGCCGAGCTGAAGGTGCAGAACGCGCGCACCGAGCAGGCGGTCACCGCCTACGAGAAGGCGCTCCAGACCGCCTTCCAGGAAGCCGAAGGCGCGCTGGTGAACCTGGACGCCGACCGCCGCCGCGTGGCGCTGTTGGCGGACGGCGAGGTTCGCGCGCGCCGCGCCTACGAAGCCGCCCGCACCGGCTACGCCCGCGGGCTCACCGACCTCACCTCCACCCTCTCGGCCGAGCAGGCCTGGCGTGGCGTGCGCACCCAGCTCACCTCGGCCCAGGTCCAGGCGCTTCGCCGCTCCGTCCAGGCCATGAAGGCCATCGGCGGCGGCTGGCCCGCCCAGGCCTACGCCGCAAGATGAGACGCTAGCCATGAAGCTCGCCAAAGCCCTGGTTCCCATCTGCGCAGTGCTGGCGCTCGCAGCCTGCAAGAAGCCTCCCGAGAAAGAGACCGAGGCCGCCCGCGCCCGCGCCTTCCAGGTTGTGCGCGTCGAGAACCGCGCCATTGTCGGCGGTCTCTCGGCCTCCGGCGACCTGCTCCCGCGGGAGGAGGCCGCGGTCCTGCCCGAGGTCACCGGCTACCGAGCGCTGCGCGTGACGGCGGACCTCGGCGACTACGTCCGCGCGGGCCAGACACTGGTCGTGCTCGACCCATCGCTGCTCGAGGCCCAGGTCGCCCAGGCGCAGGCCCAGGCCGCCCAGGCGGAGGACCAGGCGAACCGCGTCGCGGACCTCGACGGTCAGGGCGTGCTCAGCCAGGAGCAGATCGCCCAGCGCCGGTTCCAGGCCCAGGCCGCCCGCGCGACGCTGCGCAACCTGCAGACCCAGCGGCGCAAGCTGGCGGTCGTGGCGCCGGTCTCCGGGGTGGTCCTGGAGCGCACCGTGCGGCCGGGTGACCTTTCCGCTGGCGGGGCCACGCCGTGGTTCCGCCTGGCCCGCGACGGTCAGGTCGAGCTCGCCGCGGAGCTCACCGACGCCGACCTGGCCCGAGTCCGCGTGGGCCAGACCGCCACCGTCACCTTGTCCAGCGGCGCGGTCGCCCAGGGCCGCGTGCGGCTCATCAGCCCGCAGATCGACCCGCAGACCAAACTCGGCCAGGTGCGCATCCTGCTGCCCGTACGGCCCGACATCCGCGCCGGCGGGTTCGCCCGCGCCGTCTTCTCCGACGCCGCCGGGACGGCGCTGACCGTACCTGAGACCGCGATCCGCTACGACGCCGACGGCGCCAGCGTCATGACCGTCAACGCCCAGAACCGCGTGAAGCGCGTCAGCGTCCAGACCGGCGCGCGGGGCGGCAGCTATGTCCAGCTGGTCAAGGGGCCGCCCGCCGGGACGCGCGTCGTCCAGAACGCCGCGGCCTTCCTGCTCGACAACGACCTGATCAAGCCGGTCGAAGGCCGCGTGGTCGCCGCGGCCCCTGCCGGCAAGACCGCCGCTGCGACCGCCAAGAGGCCCTGACCCCATGAGCCATGGCCACGACCCCATGGGCGCCCCGCAACTGCGCATTTCGGCGTGGGCGATCCGCAACCCGGTCCCGGTGACGGTGCTGTTCGTCGGCCTCGTGCTGGCGGGCGTGATCGCCTACTTCGGCCTGGCGGTGAAGAACTTCCCGGACGTGACCTTCCCCGCCGTCTCGGTGACGATCACCCAGAGCGGGGCGGCGCCCGGCGAGATCGAGACCCAGATCACCCGCCAGGTGGAGGACGCGGTCGCGTCCATCTCCAACGTCCGCAACATCCAGTCGACGGTCACCCAGGGCGCGTCCACGACGATGCTCGAGCTGGAGATCGGCGAGGACATCCAGAAGAAGACCGACGAGGTGCAGTCGCGGATCGACCAGATCCGGCCGAACCTGCCTCGCGAGATCGACGAGCCGCTGGTCCAGCGGGTCGAGTTCGACAGCCTGCCGATCACCA
>NZ_DASWTE010000310.1:0-3835 GCF_036402295.1 Phenylobacterium sp. | reverse complement strand
CGCCATGGCCGGCGGCGCGCTCGAGAACTCGCGGGCCGACGTCGCGGTCTCGATCACCGGATTTACCGAGGGCGCCCCGGGCCAGCCCGCCGGCCTGGTCCACTTCGGCTGTGCGCGCCGGGGCGGCCCGGTCCGCCACCGTGTCGAGTGCTTCGGCGAGGTCGGCCGCGCCGAGGTGCGGCTCAGCGCCCTGCGTGTGGCGCTCACCCTGCTCCATGACGGCCTGTCGGCAGTGTCCAAGGCCGCCTGACGCTCGCATTGCGGCCGCACGCGGACCCCACTAGCCTCCGCCGACCGGTGTTTCGGCGGCGACGCAATCCGCAATGGACGCGAACGGCGAACGCTATAGAAGCCGCGGTATGGAGTTGGGGCCGGCTTGGCCTTTGGGGGAGAGGTGCGTTGATCCGCGACGTCCTGGTGTGGCTCGCCACGAAGGTCGGGAAAGGTCCCGGCGAATACGATCCGTCCTGGAGCGAGGCGCTCGCCAGCACGCTCAACGTCTGGGGCCTCCTCGAAGGCACCCACGTGCTGTCGCTGATGCTGTTCGCCGGCACCATCTTCCTGGTCGACATCCGGCTCCTGGGCGTGGGCTTCAAGAAGACGCCAGTGTCGGTGATCAGCGACCGCGTGCTGCCGCTGACGATCTTCGGCTTCGTGCTGATGGTGGCGACGGGCGTCGCGCTCTTCTACGCCAAGCCATTGCTTTACTACCACAATCTCTGGTTCCGCCTGAAGTTGATCTTCCTGGCCATCGCCGTCATCAACATCTTCATCTTCCACTACCGGGTCCAGAACGACCGTGATGCGTGGGACACCGCGGAGAAGCCGCCGGTGAAGGCGCGAGTCTCGGCGGTCGTGTCGATCCTGGCCTGGGTGGCGGTCATTACCGTCGGCCGCTTCATCGCCTACGACTGGTTCGAATGCGGCAAGCCGTTGCCCCAATGGGCCAACGTGGCCCAGGAGTGCGCCATCTCCGAACGGGGCGCCATCGACGTCACGGAGTTGGCGCAATGACGATCGCCCCGCAGGACTTTTTCCCGCAGATCGCCGACTGGGTGAACCAGCTCGACGACACCTTCCCGGGCGCCTGGATCAAGCCCTACTTCGCCCAGTGGGAGGTCGGGCACCTCCTGTCGCTGGCCCTGCTGGGCGGCGCGAGCCTGCTCCTCAACCTGCGCCTGATCGGCGTGGGCCTCACCGACGACTCGCCGTCCGAGGTGCGCCGCAGCGTACTGCCGTGGCTCAATCTCGGCGTGATCGGGATCCTGGTCACCGGCGTCCTGATCGGCACGTCCAATCCCGAGCGGCTGTACACGTCGGAGGCCTTCACGGCGAAGATGTTGGGCCTCGCCGCCGCGCTGATCCTCACCTACGGAGTCAGCCTGCCGGCCGCGAAGCAGGACGGTCGCCTGGGTCGCAACGCGTCGATCGCCGCCGCCATCGGCCTCGCCTTCTTCGGCCTGAGCGTCGGGGTGTTCGCGGTGGCCAAGCTGGTGAACCCGGGCCTGTGGCACGTGATCACCGCCGCGGCGCTGCTGGTGCTGTTCGTGACCCGCGGCCTCACCCGGATCATCTACCTGGCCGCCCTCGTGGCGCTGATGGCGACCCAGCTCGCGATCCACCACCTCATCTACAAGCCCGACGACTATGCCCACCTCGATCCGGCCAACAAGATCATGATCCTGGTCTACCTGGCGCTGATCCTGGCGGCGGCGGGCGTGCAGATCGTGAGCTCCGGGCGCGGACCTCAGGGCGCGGGCCCGGCGACCAAGGCGCTGGCCTACGCCGCGATCCTGGTCTGGGTGACGACCGCCGCCGCTGGCCGCTGGATCGCCTTCGCCTAGCCGCCGGCCGCCACCTGTACCGGGTGGCGGCTGCCCCAGCCCTTGTGCCACTCGGGCTCACCGGCATAGCGCTGGGCCAGGAAGTCCACGAACGCGCGCACCTTGGCCGCCAGGTGCCGGGCGTGCGGATAGACCGCGTGCACATAGATCTCCTCGGGCTCGTAGTTGCAGAGCACCGGCGTCAGGCGTCCGAGGCGCAGGTCGTCCTGCGCCGCGAACGCCGGCGTCCGGATGATGCCGAAGCCCTTCACGGCCGCCTCCACGCACGCCTCGGCGCCGTTGAAGCGCAGCCGCCCGCGCACGCGCACCTCCTGCGCATCGGCGCCGCGCCCGAACCGCCAGAGGGTCGCGTCGCGGGCATTGGTGTCGAGGATCGCCTCGTGCGCCGCCATGTCGGCCAGCGTCAGGGGCACGCCCGCCCCGGCGAGGTAGGCCGGCGCCGCGCAGGTCACCATCCGCACCGCTGCGAGCCTGCGGGCCACCAGCGAGGAGTCCGACAGGTGGCCGATGCGGACGGCCACATCGAAGCCCTCCTCCACCAGGTTCACCACCCGGTCCGAGAAGCTCACGTCCAGTGAGACCGCCAGGCACTGCGAGGCGAAGTCCAGCAGCGCCGGCGTGAGCTGGCCTTTCCCGAAGGACACTGGCGCCGAGACCTTCAGGTTGCCCGACGGCCCGCTCTGGTCCCGGACCGAGCTCTCCAGCGCATCGAAGCTCTCCAGGAGGTCGCGCGCCCGCTCGAGGTAGGCCTGGCCCGTGTCGGTCAGCGAGACGTCGCGCGTCGTGCGGTTGAGGAGCCGCGCGCCCAGCCGGTTCTCCAGGCGCGCCACCAGTTTCGAGACCTGCGCGCCCGATACGCCCAGCTTGCGCGAGCCCTGGGTGAAGCTGCGCGCCTCAGCCACCGCCGCGAAGGCGCGGATCTCGTCCAGACGGTCCATCGGATTGTTTCCTACCTGGTGAGACTGTCTTCCAGATCGGCCGGATTATCAACGGCACGGGCGCGGACCATCTTCCTGCCATGCCGAGCGATCGGCAGCCCCTCTCGCAAAGGAAGCCACCCCAATGACCCAGGTCCGCAACGTCGCCGTGATCGTCGGCTCGCTCCGCAAGGACAGCGTCTCGCGCAAGCTCGCCAAGGCCTTCGCCGCGCTGACGCCCAACCTCAAGTTCAACATCGTCGAGATCGGCGACCTGCCGCACTTCGACCAGGACCTGGAGTCCGATCCGCCGGCCCAGTGGGTCCGCTTCCGCGAAGAGATCGCCGCGGCCGACGCCGTCCTGTTCGTGACCCCGGAATTCAACCGCTCGGTCCCGGGCGCGCTGAAGAACGCCATCGACGTGGGGTCGCGGCCCTATGGCTCGAGCGTCTGGAACGGCAAACCCGGCGCGGTGATCAGCCAGTCGCCCGGCGCGATCGGCGGCTTCGGCTCAAACCACCACCTGCGCCAGTCGCTGGTGTTCCTGAACGTGCCGCTGCTGAGCCAGGAGGCCTACGTCAGCAACAGCTGGAGCCTGTTCGACGACCAGGGCGAACTGATCAACGACGGCACCACCGAGTTCCTGCGCGCCTATGGCCAGCAGTTCTCGGCCTGGATCGAAACCATCGCGCCCGTCGCCGCTACGGCGAAGGCCGCCTAGCGTTCGCTCCCCCGGGCGAACAGGTCCCAGGTTGACGCCATGACCCTGCCCACCGTCTTCCTCCCCCACGGCGCGGGCCCCTGCTTCTTCATGGAGTGGACAAGGGGTCCGGCCGACACCTGGGACCGAACCGCCGCCTACCTCCGCGGCCTGGTCGCGAGCCTGCCCGAGCGGCCGAAGGCGATCCTGGTGATCTCCGGCCACTGGGAGGCGGACGCCTTCACCGTGGGGACGGGCCAGTGGCCCGCCCTCGAGTTCGACTACTACGGCTTCCCCGAGCACACCTATCGGCTCGACTTCGCGCCGCCCGGCTCCCCCGGCCTGGCGCGGCGGGTCCGCAAGCTCCTCGACGC
>NZ_DASWTE010000309.1:0-2801 GCF_036402295.1 Phenylobacterium sp. | reverse complement strand
TCGGGCGAGTACACGTCGAAGAAGGTGATCGACGACGAGGGCTGGTTCGCCACCAACGACGGCGGCTTCCTGGACGAGGAGGGCTACCTCTTCGTCGAAGGCCGGCTCGACGACGTCATCGTGCGCGGCGGCGAGAACATGAGTCCGGGCGAGATAGAAGACGTGCTGCGCGAGCACCCCGGCGTGGCGGACGTGGCCGTACTGGGCGTGCCGGACAACGAGTGGGGCGAGAAGGTCGCCGCGGTGGTGGTGGCCGGCGAGACGACGCCGTCGGCCGATGAGCTGGCCGCCTGGGTGAAGGCCCGCCTGCGCTCGTCCAAGACCCCGGAGGTCTGGGCTTTCCGCGACGCGCTGCCCTATAACGACACCGGCAAGCTGCTGCGCCGTCAGCTCAAGGCCGAGATGGCTCGCTAACCCGCCGGGTTCGCGCTACCGAATATTTCAGGATGAGCAGCCAGGCCCTCATCGCCGATCTGACCGAGCTGGGTGGGGCCGGGCTGGTCGTGACCGAGCTGGGGGTCGATCCGCCGCCGCTGGCCCCGACGGCCGGGGCCGTGCAGCTGGGCGTGCATCGCGACGGGCCGGTCCCCGGCGGGAGCCTGGAGCCCTTCGACATCCTGCTTTCGGCCGATCCGGCCGCGCCGGGGCCCTGGGTGGGCGTTGCGCCGCCCCAGGTGAACGCCGTGATCGGCGAGCTGAGGGCCGCCGTGGCCCGCCAGCCCGCGGCGGCGGCGGCCTGCGCGCAGGTGCTGCGGATGACGCTCGCGCTGCCGTTCGACCAGGCGCTGGCGCTGGAGTCGCTGGCCTACTCGATGCTGTTGGCGTCGGACGGCTTCAAGGCCTGGCGCCGCGCCAATCCGCCCCGCGACCGGCCCGACGACGGCGCGCCGCGAGTCAAGATCGCCGTTGGGCGCGAAATCGTGATCCGTCTGAACCGGCCCGCCGCCCGTAACGCATTCGACGCGCGCATGCGCGACGAGCTCTCGGAGGCGCTGTCGTTCGCCGTGGACCATCCCGACGCCCTGCCTGTGTCCCTGAGCGGCGAAGGCCCCGCCTTCAGCGCCGGCGGCGACCTGGACGAGTTCGGCCGCGCCGACGACCCCGGCCGGGCGCACCTGATCCGCACGCTGCGCTCGCCGGCCCGGCTGGCGCACGACCTTGCCGAGCGTCTGACCGTCCACCTGCACGGGGCGTGCGTCGGCGCCGGGATCGAGGTCCCGGCCGCGGCCGGAAGGGTGACGGCGCGGCCGGGTGCGATGTTCCGGCTGCCCGAAGTTTCGATGGGCTTGATCCCCGGGGCCGGGGGCACGGCCACGATCCCGCGCCGCGTCGGTCGCCGCCGTGCCGCCTACATGGCCATTTCGGGCGCCGAGATCGACCTGGCCACGGCCCTGGCCTGGGGTCTGGTGGACGAGGTGGCGGTGTGAACCCGCTCCGGCCTGTCCTCAGCGCCTTCGAGGCCGAGATCGGCGAGTTGACCGAGCGCCTGGGCCGCCGCGTCGCCGTCTCGGACCTGGGTGTCACCAACCGGCGCGGTCACCTCGACCTGGACCCGCCGGGCGGGCGGATCTCGTGCAATCGCGCCTGCCGCATGGTGCGCGCCACCGACGGCTGGATGGCGCTGAACCTGGCTCGCCCCGAGGACCGCGACCTGGTTCCCGCCTGGCTGGGCCGCAACGGCGCGGACGATGCCTGGGAGGCCGTCGAGACCCACCTGGGCGGGCTGGACTGCGAGGAGCTTGTGCAGCGCGCGGCCCTGCTGGGGCTGCCGGCCGCGGCGGTGGGGGAGGTGCGAAGCGACAGCGTGGCCGCGCCCGCGCTCCCGCTGGGCCGCCCGGCGCGGCGCGATCGGACGCCGCGGGTGGTCGACCTGTCGGCGCTCTGGGCCGGGCCCCTGTGCGGCGCGATCCTGGCGGCCATGGGGTGGACGGTCTCGAAGGTGGAGAGCGTCCACCGCCCGGACCCCACCCGCGAGGTGACGCCCGAGTTCGCGCGCCGGCTCAACGGCCGCAAGATGCACCTCGCGTTCGACTTCACCGAGGCGGAAGGGCGCGCGCGCCTGCGCCGCCTGGTCGAGGCGGCCGACGTGCTGATCACCGGCGCCCGGCCGCGCGCTTTCGCCGGCCTGGGTCTGGAGCCGGAAGGCGTCTTCGCGGCCAACCCCGGGCTCGTCTGGGTGGCGATCACCGGCTACGGCTGGGCCGGCGAGGCATCGGGCCGCGTCGCGTTCGGCGACGACGCCGCGGCCGCCGGCGGGCTGGTGGGATGGGCCGACGAGGCGCCGCATTTCCTGGGCGACGCCCTGGCCGACCCGGTGACGGGGCTGGCGGCGGCGGCCGGCGCGCTGCGAGCGCTGGAACAGGGCGGCGGCGTGCTGGTCGACGTGTCGCTGGCGCGGTCGGCGGCCGGGGCGGCGGCGAAGCTGGGTCTGGCGACATGATCCTGCGCGACGTCGAGGTCGCCGGGCGACCCGGCCTGGACGTGCGCCTCGCGGCCGGCCGGATCGCCGAGATCGGGCCGAAGCTCCCCGGGCGCGACGAAGAGATCGACGGGCGCGGCGGGGCGCTGATCCCCGGCCTCTGCGACCACCACATCCATCTCCTCGGCCTGGCGGCGCGGGCGGAGTCCGTGAGCCTCGACGGCGTTGCGACGGCCGCCGCCTTCGCCGCGCGGATCGCCGAGGCCGCCGCGGCCCGGCCGCCCGGCGCCTGGATCCGCGTCCTGGGCTATCACGAGACCATGGCCGGCGAGCTGGCCCGCGCCGACCTGGACCGGCTCGCGCCGAACCATCGCCTTCGCGT
>NZ_DASWTE010000308.1:0-6929 GCF_036402295.1 Phenylobacterium sp. | reverse complement strand
CGAACAGCGTGGCGGCCGTCCGGCCCTCACGCAGCCGGTCCTGCTGGGCATCACCAAGGCTTCGCTGCAGACCCGCAGCTTCATCTCCGCGGCCTCGTTCCAGGAGACGACGCGCGTGCTGACCGAAGCCGCGGTCCAGGGTAAGAACGACACCCTGGAAGGCCTCAAGGAGAACGTGATCGTGGGCCGCCTCATCCCGGCGGGCACGGGCTCGTACCTGCGCAACCTGCAGCGCATCGCCGCCAAGCGCGACGAAGCCCTGACGGCCAGCCGCGAGGAAGCCATGGAGCCGCTGCCGGCGGAGATCGCCGATGCGGCGGTCGCCGAGACGGTGGAGTCCTAAACTCTCCAGTACCTGTCACGCGTAACGAGCGGCCCGGGAGCAATCCCGGGCCGTTTTGTCTTTGCGCGGCCTTGCTCTAGGCGCCGCCTCGACATCGCGGCTAGGCTGCGACTCGTTGGGGAACACTCGGGGGTGGCGTTCGTGAAAGCTCTATGGATGGCGGCGGCGGCCGCCTGCGTGTTTGCGCCCGCCAAGGCTGCGCCACCGCCGGCGTCGGCGTTCGGGCGCGTTCCGGCCGTGGTGGACGCCGCAATCTCGCCCAACGGCCAACGGATCGCGATCCTGGGCGGTACGAGCGAGCAGCGCTTCGTCTCGATCGCCACGATCGATCAGTCCGGGCTCCCGGCGCTGCCTCTCGGCCAGGTCGAAGCCGTAAGCGTGCGCTGGGCCGGCGACGACCACGTGCTGGCGCGGATCGCATACTGGGAGAGCACGGGGCCACGGCTCGCCTATCGTCTGGAACGCAACATTTCCATCGCGCCGGACGCCAAGCCTGTCGCGCGGCTCCTGGACAATGATGTGCTGTCACAATTCGTCGCGCGCCAGCCAATCCTCGGGATCACCGATACGGCGCCGACGCGCGCGCTGGTCCTGGGTCTCGTTGACAACGGCCGCTCCGACGACCGCTTCGACACGCGGATGAAGCGCAAGGGGACAAGCGGTACGCTCTTCGCCCTGTGGTCGGTGGATCCGAACACGGGCAACGGCAAGCTGGTGGAGCGGGGCAACGACGACACCACGAGCTGGGAAGTCGATCTGGCCGGACAACCGCGCGTCCGGCTCGACATCGACGAGATCAACCACCGTTTCTCCGTGTTCGGGAAACCGGGCGGGAAGGGCGAATGGAAACCGATCTGGGATGGCGGCAGCTACGAGAGCCGCCGCCTGTACTACGGCTACTCCGAGCCTGACGATGCGATCTACCTTGCCCAGGAAGGTCGGCTGGTGAAGAAGCGGCTGGGCGACGGCACGGTCGAGCCGCTGGGCCAGACCGGCAGCGGCCCCTCGCTGAGGCTTGTCTGGGACGAGCATCGCAACACCGCGGTCGGAATCTCCTCCGGCGGGGAACGGACCATCTACGAGTGGCTCGATCCCGAGATTGGCGCCGCGGCCAATGTGCTCGTCCGCGCCTTCAAGGCCGAGGAGGTAAACCTCGAGGGGTGGTCCAGGGATCGTACTCGGTTCCTGGCGCGCGTCGCTGGGCCGAACTCACCGGGCGTCTGGTACCTCTACGACCGCACGCGCAAGGAGGTCTCGCCGCTGGGCGAGGAGTACCCGGAGCTGAAAGGCGCCGCGCTCGGGACGACGAGCTGGATGACCTACAAGGCGCGCGACGGACTGGAGATCCCCGCCTATGTGACCCTGCCGCCGGGCGCCAAGCCGGGCGCGAAGCTGCCATTGATCGTCTATCCGCACGGCGGACCACGGTCCCGCGACAACTATGACTTCGACTTCGTTGCGCAGTTTCTGGCGACCCGCGGCTACGTGGTCCTGCAACCGCAGTTTCGCGGCTCGTGGGGATTTGGAGACGACTTCGAGGCGGCCGGTCGGGGCGAGTGGGGCGGCAAGATGCAGACCGATCTTCTCGACGGTGTGGCCGCCCTGGCGGCGTCGAACGACATCGACCCGCAGCGCGTCTGCATAGTTGGCGCAAGCTTCGGTGGCTATGCGGCGCTCGCCGGTGCGAGCCTCCACCCCGATGTCTATCGCTGCGCGGCGTCCATCGCCGGCGTCGCCGATCTGGGACAGCTGATTATCGACGACGCCCGCACGCACGGGCGCGAGGCCGCCGCTATCGATGAGCTGAAAGCCGACCTTGGTGCGACTTCGAGCGATAGGCTCGCCGCGCAGTCCCCGGCGCGCCACGCTGCGGCCGTGAAAGCCTCGATCCTGCTCATCCACGGCGACAAGGACACGGTGGTTCTGCCTAGTCAGTCACAGCTCATGGCTGAGCGCCTGAAGGCGGCGGGCAAGCCGTACGACTTGGTCATCCTGCCTGGTGAGAACCACTATCTCACCAAGACGGCGAACCGGACGCGGGCCCTGGAGGCGCTCGAACAGTTTTTGGCGAAGAACCTGCCTGTGAACTGACACAGTCCCTTGGCATACGCGTACGGGCGCCTAGATCACGCGTACGCCTCAAGGAGACCGCCCGTGCCGCTGCTGCTCTGCCCGAACTGCAACACCTCCATGCAGAACGTGAACCGTTCCGGCGTGGACATCGACATGTGCCCGAGCTGCCGGGGCGTGTGGCTGGACCGCGGCGAGCTGGAGAAGCTGCTCGAGGGCCAGCGTGAGGAGCGTAGCGGGCAGCAGCAGGACCGCGAGCGCTTCGACCGCGAGGTGCGCGATTTCCACCGCGATCCGGAGGACTGGCGCCGCCGCCATCCCTACGACCAGAAGCACGGCCAGCACCGCTACGACGACGACTACCACTACCGGAAGAAGAAGAAGGGCTTCGATATCTTCGACATCTTCGATTGACGCGGCGCGCCGGTTGATTCAGATCAAAGATGACGCAGGCGTCATCTTTACGATGTTCCCGAAGCCCGGAACTGGGCCAGGGAGATCGCCATGCTGAACGTCCAAGAGGTCAAGGGGCCGCCGACCGAGGTCCAGTACTTCGACGAGGACGAACTCGCCCACCGCCTTACCGACCACGACGTCGAAGTGATCCGGGAGATCTTCCGGACGCCTCTGACCGGATCGTACAACTGGGACTACGAGGCGGCGAACAGCCGGATCCGGCGCCTCTACGAGCTGGGCAAACGGTTCAACTGGAACACCGAGTTCGACGTCGACTGGACGCTCGAGGCCGAGCCGCGCGTGTTGGCCGAGGACGACGGTCCGGAGGGCTTCAGGGATCATCCGAAGTGGAAGGCGCTGACGGCCGGGCAGAAGGCCGACTTCATGCGACGCACGTCGGCACAGACGCTGTCGCAGTTCCTGCACGGGGAGCAGGGCGCGCTGATGGTGGCGTCCCAACTGGTGAGTTGCGCGCCGACCCATGACGCCAAGCTGTACGCCGCCTCCCAGACGTTCGACGAGGCTCGCCACGTGGAGGTGTTCCACCGCTACCTGATGGAACGCTGCCATATGATCTACCCGATCAACCTGAACCTGAAGCTCCTGCTCGACAAGGTGCTGACCGACGAGCGGTGGGACCTCAAGTTCATCGGCATGCAGATCCTGATCGAGGGCCTGGCGCTCGCCGCCTTCCAGACCATCCACGCCCAGACGCCCGACCCGCTGTTGCGGCAGATCGTGGGACTCGTCATGCGCGACGAGGGCCGGCACGTGGCGTTCGGCGTGAACTACCTGGAGGATTGGATCCGCTCGCTGCCGCAGGACCAGATCGAGGAACGGGCCAATTTCGCGTACGAGGCCTGTGTCGTGATGAAGAACCGGCTGATCTCGACCACCGTCGCCGAGGAGTTCGGCTTCACGCGCGAGGAGGCCCTGGAGATCAACGCCGCGAGCCAGGGCGGTCAGGCATTCCGCAAGTTCCTGTTCGAAAGGATGATCCCGAACCTGAAGCGCGTAGGACTGCTGACCGACGCCATCCGGCCGAAGTTCGAGGAGCTGGGCGTGCTTGAGTTCGAGAGCATGCAGCACGACGGCGCCATCGACTGGGCCGTGCTGGAGGCGCCGCTCGAGACCAAGTCCCGCGTGGCCGCCTAGAAGGGGACCTTGAGCTCGCGGCGGGAGTCGTTCCCCGTGGCGCGCCCGAGGTCTTCCGACGTCGCGCCCATGCCCATGTTCGGGTTGCCGGGCCGCTCGATAGCGCCCGCGTTGCGGCCGGTTCCGGAGACGCCCACGCCGCCCGGCGCCGAGCGCTTGTAGCCATAGTCCTGTTCCTTGCGGCGCGCCGCCGCCTCTAGCTCGGAGGCCTTGTCGCGATCGACGCCCAGGCCCAGGACGGGCGCGTCGCGGCCGGCGGCGCCGAATCGCTCGAGGCACCTCTCGCGCTCGGCGCGGCTGAGTCGCGCATCGTCGCAGTTGAGGCGGCTGCGCAGCGCGTTGCGGGCGTTGGCGGCGAAGGCGTCCTCCTGGGTGGGCAGGTTCAAGACGCGCGGACCCGGCGTCGGCGCGGCCCGTTCCTCGGCGGGCTCTTCCTCGGTGGGTGCGATCAGCGGCGCGATCGGCGGCAGGTCGTCAGCGAACCGCTGGGGCCGGCGGTGCAGACGGATCGGCGACGGCTTGGCGCCGGGCGCGGCGTTGGGCGGCGGGGCGCGCGGCAGGATCAGTACCGGGATCACCGCCTCGGGCGGACCGGACTCCTGCGGCGGGATCTTCAGGCGTGGCGCGTGCACCGCGACGGCGGTCAGCAGGGCGGCATGCACGGCCACGGAGGCCGCCACGATCCCGTACCTTCGGCTCCGTCGCGCCGCCGGCATCTACTCTCCTTATTCCCCTCGGAGCTGCGCCTTAGGGAAGGGGGCGCTGCGAGGCGAATTCATGGCCGAGCCGCGGCATGGCTGCACTGCAGCACACGAGATTGACGCGACGGTCCTTCCCGACTATGTAGCGCGCTCTTTCGAGGCCGGGGATTCTTCCCAGCTCCGATGAGCCGCTCCCGCCGGAACGCCTGAACGGTGCTCCGGCGATTGTTTGCGTTTCGTCGGTCGGTTTCGAACCATGACCACAACGACCCCAACCGAGGCGCCCCGGCCAAACGGCACACGCCTCCACGAAGCGAGAGTAGATGCCGACAGTCAACCAGCTCATCCGCAAGCCGCGCCAGGACAAGCCCTCGCGGAACAAGGTCCCGGCCCTGAAGGGGTGCCCGCAGCGTCGCGGCGTCTGCACCCGGGTCTACACCACGACCCCGAAGAAGCCGAACTCGGCTCTGCGTAAGGTCGCCAAGGTGCGCCTGACCACCGGCATCGAAGCGGTGTGCTACATCCCCGGCGAAGGCCACAACCTGCAGGAACACTCGGTGGTCCTGATCCGTGGCGGCCGTGTGAAGGACCTTCCGGGTGTCCGCTATCACATCCTCCGCGGCGTGCTCGACACCCAGGGGGTCAAGGACCGCAAGCAGCGCCGTTCGCTCTACGGCGCCAAGCGTCCGAAGTAAGGAATTCCAGAGATGTCCCGTCGCCGTCGCGCAGACAAACGAGTCGTCCTTCCCGATCCGAAGTTCGGGGATCTCGTCGTCACCAAGTTCATGAACTACGTGATGTACGAAGGTAAGAAGGCCGTGGCCGAGAACATCGTCTACGGCGCCTTCGATATCCTCGAGACCCGCCGCAAGGACCTGGGCCCGCTGGAGACCTTCCACGCCGCCCTGGACAACGTGGCTCCGGCCATCGAGGTGCGTTCCCGCCGGGTCGGCGGCGCCACCTACCAGGTTCCGGTGGAAGTGCGTCCCGAGCGTCGCCGCGCCCTGGCCATCCGCTGGCTGGTCAACGCCGCCCGCAACCGCGGCGAGAACACCATGACCGAGAAGCTGGCCGGCGAGCTGCTGGACGCCTCCTCGAACCGCGGTTCGGCCGTCAAGAAGCGTGAAGACACGCACAAGATGGCTGAAGCCAACCGGGCCTTCTCGCACTACCGCTGGTAAGCCCGACTTCCAAGTGAGCTTTCCGGCGCGGGCGGTTTGAGATAAACCGCCCGCGCCGTTCGTTCAGCCTCTTCCGAACAGCCCTTTTTTCGCAAGGCATCCGCTATGCCCCGCACGCATAAAATCGAAGACTACCGCAACTTCGGCATCATGGCGCACATCGACGCCGGCAAGACGACGACGACGGAGCGGATCCTCTACTACACCGGCAAGAGCCATAAGATCGGTGAAGTCCATGACGGCGCGGCCACCATGGACTGGATGGAGCAGGAGCAGGAGCGCGGCATCACCATCACGTCGGCGGCGACGACGACGTTCTGGAACGACAAGCGCCTGAACATCATCGACACCCCCGGGCACGTGGACTTCACCATCGAGGTGGAGCGGAACCTGCGCGTCCTCGACGGCGCCGTGGCGGTGCTCGACGGCAACCAGGGCGTGGAGCCGCAGACCGAGACGGTGTGGCGTCAGGCCGACAAGTACAACGTTCCGCGCATCGTGTTCGTCAACAAGATGGACAAGATCGGCGCCGACTTCGACTTCTGCGTGCGCACGATCCGCGAGCGCCTGGGCGTGAAGGCCGTTCCGATCCAGCTTCCGATCGGCTCGGAAGCCAACCTGAAGGGCATCGTCGACCTGGTCCGCATGAAGGCGGTGATCTGGGAAAGCGAAGGCCTGGGCGCGAACTACCACGACGCCGAGATCCCGGCCGACATGAAGGAAAAGTGCGAGGAAGCTCGCCACTACATGATCGAGAACGCCGTCGAGCTCGATGACGACGCCATGGAGGCCTACCTCTCCGGCGAAGAGCCGAGCCAAGAGGTGATCAAGAAGTGCCTGAAGAAGGCCGTGATCACCGGCGCATTCTATCCGATCCTCGCCGGCTCGGCCTTCAAGAACAAGGGCGTGCAGCCGCTGCTGGACGCCGTGGTCGACTACCTGCCGTCGCCGGTGGACATCCCGCCGACGAGGGGCATCGACTTCCGCACCGAGCAGGAAGTCGAGCGCCGCCCGGACGACAAC
>NZ_DASWTE010000307.1:0-15418 GCF_036402295.1 Phenylobacterium sp. | reverse complement strand
TGTCGGACCAGCGCGGAACGTCCCTTCGAGCACAGAGTATCGCTGGCTCAGGCCGCGCGCTGCGGTGTCGTTCACCCATTTGGGCCTCTCTACCCAGAGGGAGTTCGCCAAAACGCTCGCATCGAAGTCGGCCTTGCTCAGCCCGCGCCGATGAGGCCGACATGGCGAGCGCGATCGCGAGGGCGAGCCGGAGTTTCATCAAGCGATGCTGTTCCGCCGCGGGTCGTCGTGCAAGGCGGCGGCCGTGTGGGAGCGGGATGGGCTTGGGGCGGAAGCCTCCCTCCACCGCTTCGCGGTCCCTTCCCTCTATGGGGGAGGAACTATTTGTTCGCTTTTTGTTCTCATTTTGCAGCCTTTCGTGGTAGGGTGCGAGCTTGGCTTTGACTGGAGGTGTGATGGCAGGGCCGGAGCGGTGGGATCCCCGGCGGCCGGGGGCGGCGGCGCTGGGGGAGAGTGTGTGGTGCGAGGACGTGGCGGCGGAGATCGTCGCGGGCGTGGCGGCGGGGCGGAGCGTGCGGGCGATCTGCGCGGAGCCGGGGCGGCCGCATCGGACGACGGTGAGGAGGTGGGCGGTCGCGCATCCGGACTTCGGGGCGGCGCTCTTCGAGGCTCGGAGGCAGGTGATGGCGGCGCAGCGGCGCAAGGATCGGATGGACGAGGCGGAGCGGCGGGCGGAAGTGGCGGCGCGGCAGCGGGCGCGGGTGGCGGCCGGCGACGGGCGCGGAGGGAAGGCGAGCGAGTACACGCCGGAGCTGGGGGAGAGGATCTGCGCGCGGCTGGAGGCCGGCGAGAGCCTGATCGCGATCTGCGAGGACGAGGGCATGCCGGTCTATGGGACGGTGCTGAAGTGGGTGAAGCGGTTCCCCGAGTTCCAGGAGATGTACGTGGCGGCGCGGACCGTGCAGGGCGACTACCTGTTCGACGAGGCGCGCGAGGTGGCGAAGGGGGCGAAGCGGGCCAGGGGGGACGGGGGCGTGGCGGCGGCGCGGCTGCAGTTCGACGTGATCCGCTGGCAGACGGCGCGGCTGGCGCCCCGGAAGTACCTGGAGCGGCTGGTGGCGGCGGAGGCGAAGGCGGCGGACGGGGCCGATGGGGACGAGGACGGCATTGGCGGGGATGGGGGGCCGCTGGAGATCGTGTTCAGCGTGACCCGCTTCGAGAACGTCGGGGGCCGGGTGCTGGCCGCGCCGCCGCGCAATGCGCGGGAGGCCGAGGCCTGGGTGGAGGCGACCGGGCGGCCGTACGAGGCGGGCGTCGGGCCGAACGGGGAGATCCGCCCGCCGATGGGGACGCCCGAGGCGTGGGCGCGCGCGGAGGCGTTCAGGGCGCGGCTGGAGCGCGAGCGGGCGGGGCGGCGGCGGTAGTCAGGCGTGGCGGGCGAAGACGCGCGAGCGGCCGCCGGGCAGCAGGAGCCAGGTGTCGTAGGCCTCGCGCTTGCCGTCGGGGCGTTCCATGCCGGGGGACCCGTCGGGCATGCCCGGGACGGAGAGGCCGATGGCCTTGGGGCGCTGCCTGAGGAGCCGCAGGACGTCGGCGGCCGGGACGTGGCCCACGGTGACGTAGCCGTTCACCAGGCCCATGTGGCAGGAGGACATGGTGTCGGGGACGCCGCGGCGGCGCCACTCGACGCTGAGGTCGCTCACGACCACCGTCCGGGTGCGGAAGCCGGCGCGCTGCATGTGGGCGATCCAGCCTTCGCAGCAGGTGCAGCCCCAGGCCTTGTAGACGGTGATCGCCGGTCCGCTCGCGGCCGCGGCCGCGGCGGGTCCGGCGAGCGCGCCGGCGCCTGCGAGGGCGAGGAACCGGCGGCGCAGCATGGCTAGTGCTGGTGCTCGGGCTGGGCGGGCTTGGCGTCCGAGGGCTTCGAGGCGTCGGCCCCCTTGCCCTTCATCTTGTCGCAGCACTCCATCTTCTCGCCCTCCTTGCAGCAGCAGGCCTCGGCGGCCAGGGCGGCGCCGCCGGCGAACAGGCTGAGGGCGGCGGCGAGGGCAAGCGACTTGAACGACATGTGCGGCGGGCTCCGTGAGGCTGGCCCCAGGATAGAGGACGCCGCCGGGGCGCGGAAGCGTGCGTTCCTGGAACACTCAAGCTTGTTGCGCATTCTGAAGCTGCGGCCCGGCCGTTTTCCCCTCTGCAGGCAAGGTCGCTGAGAGCCCCCGATCCCCCATCCGGACCGGGGGTTTCTTATGGGGCGGAACCGTTCGCGGGCGTGGTCATTTACGCCGCTGGCCGGCTGCGTATCCGCCGGCCATGGGCGGGCTGCGGAAGCCCTCGGCCAGACTGCTTGTCCCCCGGCCCGAGGGCTTCTAGCCGCAGGACGACGGCCGGGCGCCAGCGTCGCCGTGGTTCAGGCGGCGTTCAGCCAGGAGGGCCGATGCTGCGGTCATCAGGGGCCGTCGCGCTCTCCCGTCCCTCGAAGCGGCGGCCGCTGGTTGGAAGCACGAGAACTACCCGGCGGCGCGTCATTCCCCTGGCGCGCCGCTTTTCTCGCGCGGCGGCGCCGTAGCGGACGGGAACCGGACGCCAGGTCCTTAATTCTTCACAACACGGGCGGCTCTGGGTGGCGAGCGGTGGCGCCGGCCTTCAGAATCAACCGTCGCCATTGGTACCCTAGTCCATGTCCGAGCGCGGGAGCCCCTCCGATCTGGCCAACTACCTGCGGACCGCCGTGGGCCTGGAAGTGTACCTGCGTGGCGCGATCCGCGAGCGCGACCCCCGCTACCTGGAGGAGGCGCGGCGCTGCGCGCTGCGCGCCATGGAGCGCTGGAACATCGCGCCGACGCCCGAGCTCAACGTGCTGCTCGGGGTGACGGACGCGGCGTGGAGCCCGGACCGGCCGCAGGAACCCGCGGGCCGTCGCCGCCCCGGGTCCTGAATTCCGCGCCAGCATCGAACGGAGTAACCTGGGGTCCAACGGCGGATGGGGACGAGATGGAGACAGGCAACCGGCTCCTGAGGGCCCTCTCGCGCGACGACTTCGATCGGCTCGCGCCGCACTTCGATCGCTTCCGGGCGCGCGCGGGCGCGGTGCTCTACGAGCCCGAGGCCGAGGTGGAGTGGGTGTACTTCCCGGAGCAGGGGCTGATCTCGGTCATCAGCGTGATGCTGTCGGGGGCGACGGCCGAGTCCGCGGTGGTGGGCCGCGAGGGCGCGGTCGGGTTCGTGGAGGCGGCGGGGTCGGGCATCTACCTCTCCCGCGCGCTGATCCAGGCCGACCTCAACGCGCTGCGCCTGCCGGCCGGGCGCTACCGCGAGGCGCTGAACGGCAGCAAGACCCTCACCCGGGCGGTCGCCGAGCATGCCGAGCTGAACATGGCGGAGGGCCGGCAGGCGATCGCCTGCATGGCGCACCACCAGGCCGACCGGCGGCTGGCCTGGTGGCTGCTGGAATGCCAGGACCGGGCCGCCAGCGGCGACCGGCTGCCGCTCACGCAGGAATTCCTCGCCGCCATGCTGGGGCTGCAGCGCACCACCGTCACGTCGATCGCGGCCCAGCTGCGGGACGAGGGCCTGATCAACTATCGCCGCGCGATGGTCACCCTGGTGGACAGGGCCGGACTCGAGGCCAAGTCCTGCGAATGCTACGCGACGAGCCAGCACTTCCGGAGACTGATCCACGGCCGGGCCAGAGGAGATCAGGCGCGCGCTGACGGCGGCCCCGCATGAAATAGGCGAGGCGATAACTTTGGCGTCAAAGAGTCGGTCAGCCGACAGACTCCGGGACAACTTGCGGCCTAGCTGTAGCGCAGGCTGATGACTGACGCGGAGTTCCGCTTCTGTCGGCCACGAGTGGAAGCCGAAATGGCGACCTACCAACTGTTCATCGAAGATGACCGCTACTCGGTCACCACGCTGCGCCTCCTGGCGATGACCGACGAGCGGGGCGCGCGCGAGAGTGCGGAAAAGGCGATGCTGGAGTCGTCGCATCACCTGGGCGTCGAACTTTGCCGGGACGGCCGTCGGGTCTTCGGCATGGGGTCGCTGGGCGGGCGAATGCTCGGGCGGTTCGCGGCGCGGTCCGGGGACAGGCTTCAGCGACAGGCCGGGAGGTAGGTAGAATTGCCTCTCCCGCGGTGCAGCGGGAGGGGAGCGCGCTGAACCGCCGGCTCGTCCGGCGTAGAGCGCGCCGTGGAGGCGGGCGAGCGGCCGACGGGTCCTGGGGTCGGGCTGTTCGGGACCCTGTCGGGGACGCTCGCCCGCTCCACGAGTCGCGCTGGCCGCTCAGCTCTGGTCGGTCAGCAGCTTGCGGGCGGCGGCGTGGGTGTTGGTCTCGGCCTGGATGCGGTCGACGCCTTCGACGGTGATCTCCAGCGTGCCGTTCTGGTTGGTGCGGACCCACTTCTTCTCGCGCATGTACCAGAGATTGAACTCCAGGATCTCCATCGGGCAGGCCAGCAGGTGCTGCAGCTCGGCGTTGCCGATGCCGGGGTCGTGGCTGTCGCGGCGGCGCTTGGCGTAGAGGATCGCCAAGAGCTTGCCCTGGACGTCCTGGTCGCGGTCGACGCCGGCGCCGTCGCTGGCCTTCTCGGCCAACTCGGTGCGGGCGCCCACGTGCTTGCGGTAGTCGAGGTCGTAGCGGACGCGCTTCTCGGGATCGCGGAGCACGTTGTGCGCTTCCAGGATCAAGTCGAAACGGTCGCGATCGGCGGTGGCGAGGTTGTCCGGGTGGTAATGCCGGGCCAGGTACCGGAACATCCGCTCGACGGTTTCCGAATTGGCGTTCGGACTGATCTCTAACACTTCATAATAGTCGATGAAGCTCGGTGCTTCCATTTCACTCTACCGCTGAAGCAACCGGGGGGTTGTGTTTCAACTTGGCGGGAGGGGGCGGAAAGTCAAGTTCGTGCAACCGTGCGGGGCGTGCGGTTCATACCCGGATCGGGCGGCCGGTGCGGGCGGATTCGCCGGCGGCCTCGGCCAGCGCCAGGGCCGCGACGCCGTCCGCGTACCCGACCGCGGGGGCCGCGGCGCCCGCGAGGATGTCGACGAAGTGGGCCATCTCGCGCCGGTAGGCCTCGGCGTAGCGGTCGAGGAAGAAGTTCTGGAAGCGGTCGGCGGCCGGGCCGGCCTCGGTCCAGGTCTGGACCGTGCTCTCCAGGACGTTGCCGGCGCGGAGCGCGCCCGCCGAGCCGAACGCCTCGATGCGCTGGTCGTAGCCGTAGCCCGAGCGGCGGCTGTTGCTGATCATGCAGAGCCTGCCGCCCTTGGTGCGCATGAGGACCTTGGCGGTGTCGACGTCACCGGCCGCGCCGATCGCCGGGTCCACGAGGCAGCTCGCGGTGGCGAACACCTCGGTCGGCTCCTCGCCCAGCAGCCAGCGGGCCATGTCGAAGTCGTGGATGGCCATGTCCTTGAAGAGGCCGCCGCTGACCTTGACGTAGGAGGCGGGCGGCGGGGCGGGGTCGTGGCTGATGATGTGCAGGCTCTCGAGGCCGCCCACCTCGCCGGCGTCGAGCCGGGCCTTCAGGGCCTGGAAGTGAGGATCGAAGCGGCGGTTGAAGCCAAGGAAGACGCGGGCGCCGGCCAGCCGGTCGGCGGCGGCCCGGGCGCGGGAGAGGTCGAGGTCGATGGGCTTCTCGCAGAACACCGCCTTGCCTGCGGCCACGGCGCGGCAGGCGTAGTCGAGGTGGGTGTCGGTGGAGCTGGCGATGACGACGCCGGCGATGGCGGGGTCGCTGAGCGCGTCGTCAAGGGTGGCGACGGCGGCGCCGGTCGCGGCGGCGAGCGACTGGGCGGCGTCGGCGACCGGGTCGACCACGGTCTTGAGCTTGAGCTCCGGGCGGGCGGCGACGTTGGCGGCGTGGATGCGGCCGATGCGGCCGGCGCCGATGAGCGCGATTTGGTGCATGGGTCTTCGCATAAACTGGAACGAAAATTCCCTCCATATGGAAAATGGAAGGTCGGCCGTGGCGTTGTGTTTCGGGTCGGAACGGATATTCTAATCTCGGAATGCGCGTGCGAGGAACGAATGGCTGAACACCCCACTCCGCCCGAGACGGCGGAGGACCTGCGGGCCGCGATCCTCGAACGCTACGACAGTCTCAGCAAACGCCTGCAGCAGATCGCGCGCTATGTGCTGGACGCGCCGAACGAGGTGGCGCTGGAGACGCTGGCGGTGCTGGCCGAGCGGTCGGGCGTGCAGCCGTCGGCGATCGTGCGGTTCGCCAAGACCTTCGGCTATCCCGGCGCGAGCCAGATGCAGCGGCTGTTCCGCGACGGCCTCCTGTCGGGCGCCACGGCGCTGGGCTACGGCGAGCGGGTCCGCAACTTCAACGAGGCGATCAACCGCCGCGGCGACGACGGCGGCCAGGTGCTGGCGGAGTTCGTCGAGGGCAACGTGCTCGCGCTCCAGAACCTGGGCCAGGCGATCGGCCCGGACGACATGGCCGCCGCGGTGGACCTGATCGCGCGGGCCGAGACGCTGTACGTCGTGGGCTTCCGGCGCGCCTTCCCAGTGTCGTCGTACCTCGCCTACTCGTTGCAGCAGCTGGGCAAGCGGACGCAGTTCGTGGACGGCGTGGCCGGGCTCTCGCGCCAGCAGACCCAGACGATCACGCCGAAGGACCTGCTGATCGCCGTCAGCTACCAGCCCTATTCCGACGAGACGCTGCAGGCGGTGGACATCGCCATCGACCGCGGCGCCAAGGTGCTGGCGATGAGCGACAGCCTGGTGAGCCCGATCGCCAAGAACGCGACCCAGGTGCTGCAGGTGCGGGAGGCGGAGGTGCGTTCGTTCCGCTCGCTGGCCGCCTCGATGTGCCTGGCCCAGGCGCTGGTGATCGGCTTCGCCTTCCGCGCGTCGGGACAGGCCAGGCGGCGACGAAAATGAAACGATCATTGCGAGTCATGGATACGTAGAATATTCGTTACACGACCTGTCCGGAAAGTGTCCGGGCGGCTCGTTGACAGGACCGGGATGGCGCAGGACGCAAAGCCTCTAGACCTACTGGCCGTCGGCCGGTCCAGCGTGGACCTGTATGGTCAGCAGGTCGGCGGGCGCCTGGAGGACATGGCGTCGTTCGCCAAGTACGTGGGCGGCAGCCCGACCAACACCGCGGTGGGCGGCGCGCGCCTGGGGTTGTCGACGGCCCTGCTGACGCGGGTGGGCGCCGACCACATGGGCCGCTTCATCCGCGAGCAGCTGACACGCGAAGGCGTCGACGTGCGCGGGGTGATCTCGGACCCCGAGCGGCTGACCGCCCTTGTGGTCCTGGGTATCCGCGACCAGGAGACCTTTCCGCTTATCTTCTACCGCGAGAACTGCGCCGACATGGCGCTGAGCCTCGCCGACGTGGATTCCGGGCTGGTGGCCGCCGCGCGCGCGGTGCTGATCAACGGCACGCACTTGTCGCGACCCTCGGTGTTCGAGATGAGCACCGCCGTCGCGCGGCAGGCTCGGGCGAACGGGGCCAAGGTGGTCTTCGACGTCGACTACCGGCCGGTGCTGTGGGGCCTGACCGGCCGCGACCTCGGCGAGAACCGCTTCGTCGCCCATGCGGAGGTGTCGAAGACGCTGCAGGCCGTCCTGCCGCTCTGCGACCTGATCGTGGGGACGGAGGAGGAGATCCACATCCTGGGCGGCGTGACCGACACGCTGGCCGCGCTGGCGGCGGTGCGGGCGCAGACGGACGCGCTGATCGTGCTGAAGCTGGGGCCCGGCGGCTGCGTGGCGTTTCCCGGCGCCATCCCGGCGCGCGTGGAGGACGGGCTGCTGGTCGGCGGGTTCCCGGTCGAGGTGTTCAACGTGCTGGGCGCGGGCGACGCGTTCATGGCCGGCTTCCTGCGCGGCTGGCTGTGCGACCTGCCGCTGGCGCGCTGCTGCGAGCTGGCCAACGCCTGCGGGGCGATCGTCGTCTCGCGACACGGCTGCGCCCCGGCCATGCCGACCTGGCCCGAGCTGGAGCAGTTCCTGGACGCGGAGGACCGGCCGTTCCGGCTGCGGGAGGACGCCGAGCTCGAGCACACCCACTGGGCCACGACCCGCGAGGGCGTCTATGACGAACTGACCGTGCTGGCGGTCGACCACCGGCGTCAGTTCGAGGACCTCGCCGCGGAGCTGGACGCCGACCCGGCGCGGATCTCGCACTTCAAGACGCTGGCGCTGGAGGCGGTGCACCGGCTGGCCGCGGGCGACCCGCGGTTCGGCGTGCTGATCGACGGCCGCCACGGGGCCGAGGCGCTGGCGAAGGCGTCGGACTATCCCTACTGGATCGGCCGCCCGATCGAGCTTCCTCGGTCGCGGCCGCTGGAGTTCGAGAGCACGGCCGACGTGGCGACCGAGCTCGCCGAATGGCCGCTGCGCCACGTGGTGAAGTGCCTGGTGCAGTACCACCCCGACGACGAGGCCGCCTTGCGGGCCGCGCAGGAGCGGCAGCTCGCGCGCCTCTTCGACGCCTGCCGCAAGACCCGCCACGAGTTCCTGCTGGAGATCATCACCCCGGCCGGCCTGCCGCTGGACGACATGACCGTTTCCCGCGCGATCCGGCGGTTGTACGGCCTGGGCATCCGGCCCGACTGGTGGAAGCTGGAGCCGGCGGGCGAGCCCGCGGCCTGGCGCAACATCGAGGCGGCCATCGTCGAGAACGATCCCTGGTGCCGCGGCGTGCTGCTGCTGGGCCTCTCGGCGCCCGAAGCCGAGCTGCTGGCCTCGTTCGAGGCGGCGGCCCCGGCGCGCATCGTGAAAGGCTTCGCGGTGGGCCGGACCATCTTCAACGACGCGGCCCGCGAGTGGCTGGCCGGGCGTATCGACGATGACGCCGCGATCGGCATGCTGGCCGACAAGCTCTCGATGCTGGTGGACGCCTGGCGGCGCTCGCGCGCGGCGGTGGAGCAGGCGGCATGACGACGGTGCGGCTCGGGACGGTGCGGCTCACGGGGGCGCAGGCGGCGGTGCGCTATCTCGCCCGGCAGCGGGTGGAGACGCCGCACGGCGTGGTCCCGTACTTCGCCGGCGTCTGGGCGATCTTCGGCCACGGCAACGTGGCAGGGCTTGGCGAGGCGCTGCAGGGCGTACGCGACGCGTTGCCGACCTACCGGGCGCACAATGAGCAGGCCATGGCGCACGCCGCTATCGCCTACGCGAAGGCCGAGCGGCGCAACCGCGCGATGATCTGCACGACCTCGATCGGCCCGGGGGCGACGAACATGGTCACCGCCGCGGCGGTGGCCCACGTGAACCGGCTGCCGGTGCTGTTCCTGCCGGGCGACGTCTATGCGAGCCGCAGGCCCGATCCGGTGCTGCAGCAGGTCGAGGACTTCGGCGACGGCACGGTGAGCGCCAACGACTGCTTCCGGCCGGTCTCGCGCTATTTCGACCGGATCACGCGGCCCGAGCAGCTGCTGGCGGCGCTGCCGCGGGCGATGGCGGTGCTGCTGGACCCGGCGGAGTGCGGGCCGGTGACCCTGGCCTTCTGCCAGGACGTGCAGGCCGAAGCCTTCGACTTCCCGGAGGCGTTCTTCGCGGAGCGGACCTGGCGGGTGCGGCGGCCGCATCCCGACCCGGCGGAGCTGGACGAACTGGCCGATCGGCTGCGGGCGGCCGAAGCGCCGCTGATCGTGGCCGGCGGGGGCGTGCTCTATTCGCGCGCCGAGGGGCGGCTGGCGCGGTTCGCGGACAGGTTCGGCTTGCCGGTGGCCGAGACGCAGGCCGGCAAGGGCGTGCTGGCGTGGGACCACCCGATGTGCCTGGGCTCGGTCGGTGTCACCGGGACCAGCGCGGCGAACGCGGCGGCCGAGGACGCCGACCTGATCGTAGGGGTGGGCACGCGGCTGCAGGACTTCACGACCGGCTCGCGGGCGCTGTTCCGGCGGCAGGACCGCCAGCTCGTGCAGGTGAACGTGGCGGCGTTCGATGCGCACAAGCACGGCGCTCGGCCGGTGGTGGGCGACGCCGACGCCGTGCTGGCCGCGCTGGAGGCGCGGCTCGGCGACTGGCGCGCGCCGTCCGCGTGGACCTCGAAGGCCCAGGCCGGGCTCGCCGGCTGGAATGCGGCCTGGGACGCCGCGACCGCGTCGCCTGGTGACAACGCCTTGCCGTCGGACGCCCAGGTGATCGGGGCGGTGTGGCGCAAGGCGCGGCCCGACGCGGTGGTGGTCTGCGCGGCGGGCGGGCTGCCGGGCGAGCTGCACAAGCTCTGGCGGACGCGGACGCCGGGCGGCTACCACCTCGAGTACGGCTATTCCTGCATGGGCTACGAGATCGCGGGCGGCCTGGGCGTGAAGCTGGCCGAGCCGGGGCGCGACGTGCACGTGATGGTGGGCGACGGCAGCTATCTGATGATGAACTCCGAGCTCGCCACCTCGGTGATGCTCGGCAAGAAGCTGATCGTGACGGTGCTCGACAACCGCGGCTTCGGCTGCATCGACCGGCTGCAGCGCTCGACCGGGCAGCCGGGGTTCAACAACCTGCTGGCCGACGCCGAGCATGCGGTGCTGCCGCAGATCGACTTCGCGGCGCATGCGCAGAGCCTGGGGTGCCTGGCGGAGAAGGTGGACGGGATCGCCGGGCTGGAGGCGGCGTTGGAACGGGCGCAGGCGGCCGACCGGACGAGCGTGATCGTCATCGACACCGACCCGCGCGCTTCGACTGAGGCCGGCGGCGCCTGGTGGGACGTGGCGACGCCCGAGGTGTCCGAGGCGCCTGCGGTTCGCGCGGCGCGCGAGGCCTACGAAGCGATGACGAAGCAGCAGCGGACCGGGGATTAGAGTATGAGCATCCGCTTTGGCGTGAGCCCGATCGCCTGGGCCAACGACGACATGCCCGAGCTGGGTGGGGACACGCCGCTGGAGGCGATCCTCGCCGACGTCCGTGACCTTGGATTTGCCGGCGTGGAGCTGGGCGGCAAGTTCCCGCGCGATGCCGCGGTGCTGAAGCCGGTCATGGGGCGGTTCGGGCTGGAGATCGTGGGCGGCTGGTATTCGGCGGAACTGCTGCGGCGGACGGCGGCCGAGGAGATCGCCGCGCTGCAGGACCACCTGGCGCTGCTGAAGGCCATGGGCAGCACGGTGTTCGTGCAGGCCGAGACCAGCAACGCGATCCACGGCGACCGCAGCCGCCCGCTGTCGGCGACGCCGCGGCTGGCGGAGGGGGAGTGGAAGACCTTCGGCGCGCGGGTGACCGAGGTAGCCGACTACATCGAAGGGCAGGGGCTGAAGTTCGCCTACCACCACCACCTGGGCACGGTCGTGGAGCGGCCGCAGGACCTCGAGGCGTTCCTGAAGGCCACGGGCGCCAGCGTCGGCCTGACGCTGGACACCGGGCACGCGGCGCTGGGCGGGATCGATCCCGTTGCGGCGCTGCGGGCGAACCCGGAGCGGATCGCCCACGTGCACTGCAAGGATGTGCGAGGCGCGGTGTTCGAGCGGGTGCGGGCCGAGGGGATGAGCTTCCTGGACGGCGTGCTGGCCGGCATGTTCACCGTCCCCGGCGACGGCGACCTGGACTATGGCGCGGTGATGCGGGCGCTGGCCGACAACGGCTATTCCGGCTGGATCATCATCGAGGCCGAGCAGGACCCGGCCAAGGCCGACCCGCGGACCTACGCCGCGCTGGGCCTTGCGACCCTGCAGCAGCGGGCGGCGGAAGCCGGCCTTGCACAGGCCGCCTGAGAAGGAGCTGTGACATGACCCTTCGCGTCCGCCCCCACGCGCCCGACCCGGAGGGCTGCGTCCTGGACATCACCCCTGAGAGCGCCGGCTGGGGGCACGTGGGCTTCAAGGTCTGCAAGCTGGCGGCCGGCCAGACGGCGCGCGGCGGCGAGGCGGGGCGCGAGGCCTGCCTAGTGGCGCTGTCGGGCACGGTCGACATCGAGGTGGCGGGCGAGCGCTTCGCCGGCGTGGGCGGGCGGAGGAGCGTCTTCGAGGACGCCGCGCCGGGCGCTGTCTATGCGCCCGCGGGCGCGGCCTATGCGGTCACGGCGACGACCGACGCCGAGGTGGCGATCTGCTCGGCGCCGGGCGCGGCGGGCCGTCCGCCGCGGAGGATCGACGCCGAGCAAATGTCTCGCGAGGTGCGCGGCCGGGGGACCAACACGCGCTACGTCCGCAACATCCTCCCGGAGACCGAGCCGGCCGACAGCCTGCTGGTCGTCGAGGTGATCACGCCCGGCGGACACTGGTCGAGCTACCCGCCGCACAAGCACGACCGCGACGTGGCGCAGGAGGAGTCGCAGCTGGAGGAGACCTACTATCATCGGCTCAGCCCGCCGCAGGGCTTCGCAGTGCAGCGGGTCTACACCGACGATCGCAGCCTGGACGAGACGGTCAGCGTCGAGGACGGCGACGTGGTGATGGTGCCGCGCGGCTACCATCCGGTCGGCGCGCCGCACGGCTATGACCTCTACTACCTGAACGTCATGGCCGGACCGAAGCGTACGTGGATCTTCAGGAACGACCCCGCCCACGACTGGATCGTGCGGCGGTGAGCGCAGTGTTCAACGCAGCCTGGTCGAAGCGCCTGGCGACGCCCGAGGCCGGCGCGCTGGTGGGCGCAGTGCTGGTCTACGCCTTCTTCTTTGCGGTGGCCCCGCCGTTCCGCGATCTCGCGGCGCTGTCGACCGTGCTCTACGTGAGCTCGATCTACGGCATCCCGGCGCTGGCCGTGGCGCTCCTGATGATCGGCGGCGAGTTCGACCTGTCGGCGGGGGTGGCGGTGGTGAGCTCGGCGCTGCTGGCGTCGATGCTGAGCTACGAGCTCACGGCCAACGCCTGGGTGGGCGTGGGCGTCTCGCTGGCCGTGGCGCTGGCGATCGGCGCGGCGAACGGGCTGGCGGTGGTCCGCACCGGCATCCCGAGCTTCCTGGTGACGCTGGGGGCCTTCTTCATGCTGGCGGGGCTGAACCTGGCGGTGACGCGGCTGGTCAGCGGCTCGGTCGCCAGCCGCTCGATCGCCGACATGGACGGCTTCGGCGCGGCGCAGGCGCTGTTCGCGTCCAGCATCAACGTGGCCGGCGTCGACGTGCGGGTGACGGTGATCTGGTGGCTCTTGTTCGCGGGCCTGGCGACCTGGGTCCTGCGGCGCACGCCGCTGGGCAACTGGATCTTCGCGGTCGGCGGCGCGCCCGCCAGCGCCCGGGCGTCCGGCGTGCCGGTGCGGCGGGTGAAGGTGGGACTGTTCATGGCGGTGGGCTTCGCCGCCTGGTTCGTCGGCATGCACCAGCTCTTCGCGTTCGACACGGTGCAGTCGGGCGAGGGCGTGGGGAAGGAATTCTACTACATCATCGCCGCGGTGGTCGGCGGCTGCCTGCTCACCGGCGGCCAGGGTTCGGCGGTGGGCGCGGTGCTGGGCGCCTTCATCTTCGGCATGACCACCCAGGGCATCATCTACGCCGGCTGGAACCCGGACTGGTTCAAGTTCTTCGTGGGGGCGCTGCTGGTGGGCGTGATCCTGCTGAACGCCAGCGTCCGCCGCTGGCAGGCGGCCCGCGCATGAGCGCCCCGCTCATCCGGCTGACGGGGGTCGGCAAGTCGTATGGGGCGGTCAGCGCGCTGCGGGGGGTCGACCTGGAGCTCAGCGCCGGCGAGGTGTGCTGCGTGCTGGGCGACAACGGCGCCGGCAAGTCGACGCTGATCAAGATCATCGCCGGCATCCACGCCAACGACACCGGGCAGTTGGAGGTGGCGGGCGAGGCGGTGACGTTCAGCTCGCCCCGCCAGCCGATCGGCCTGGGCATCGCCACCGTGCACCAGGACCTGGCGGTGGCGCCGCTGATGCCGGTGTGGGCCAACTTCTTCCTGGGCCGCGAGCTGACCAAGGGCCGCGGGCCGCTGCGGCGCATGGACATCGGGCGGATGCGCGAGATCGCGCGCGCCGAACTTGCGGAGATGGGCGTTGACCTGCCCGACGTGGACCGGCGCATCGCCGACCTCTCGGGCGGGCAGCGGCAGTGCGTGGCGATCGCCCGCGCCATCCACTTCGGCGCCCGCGTGCTGGTGCTGGACGAGCCGACGGCGGCGCTGGGCGTGAAGCAGGCCGGCGTCGTGCTACGCCACGTGGCGGCGGCCAAGGCGCGCGGCCTGGGGGTGATCCTGATCACGCACAACCCGCACCACGCCTACGCGGTGGGCGACCGGTTCCTGCTGCTGCAGCGGGGCGAGAGCCACGGGTGCTTCAAGCGGGCCGAGATCACGCTCGAGGATCTGACGCGCCGGATGTCGGGAGGCGCCGAGTTCGACGCGCTTGCCCACGAACTGCAAGGCTGAGGGGAGTGGCCATGGGACCTCTAAACCGGCGCGGGTGGCTGGCGCTGGCGGCGTGCCTGCTCGCGGCGGCGTGCAGTTCGCAGGGCGGCAAGGCGGGGGCTGAGCGCAAGGCGGCCGCGCCGGGCGGGTCGATGACGGTGGCGCTGATCACGCACCAGGCGCCGGGCGACACCTTCTGGGACATCGTGCGCCGGGGCGCGGAGGCCGCGGCGGCGAAGGACAACGTCACCCTGCGCTACGCCAGCGACCCGGAGGGCGGCGCCCAGGCGACGCTGGTGCAGAACGCCATCGACAGCCGGGTGGACGCCATCGCCGTGACGCTCGCCAAGCCCGCGGCGCTGGATGCGGTGGTGCGCAAGGCTGTGGCGGCGGGGATTCCCGTCGTGGTGCTGAACGCCGGGATCGAGCAGTGGAAGGGCGTGGGCGCGCTGGGCTACTTCGGTTCGGACGACGGCCACGCGGGCGTGGAGGCCGGCAAGCGGGCCATGGCGGACGGGGCGCAGCACGTGTTGTGCGTGTCGCAGGAGCAGGGCCACGTGGCGCTGGAGGCGCGGTGCGACGGCGTGCGGACCGGCTTCGGCGGCCGATTCGACAAGGTCTATGTGACGGGTACGGACATGCCCTCGGTCCGCTCTACTATCGCCGCCAAGCTGCGGCAGGCCCCGTCGGTGGACCTGGTGATCGCGCTGGGGGCGCCGTTCGCTCTGACGGCGATCGAGGCGGCGAAGGATGCCGGGAGCACGGCGCAGGTGGCGACCTTCGACACCAACCGCGAGGTCCCGGCGGCGATCCGGTCGGGCAAGCTGAAGTGGGCGATCGACCAGCAGCCCTATCTGCAGGGCTATCTGGCGGTGGACGGCCTGTGGCTGCAGCGGACCAACGGCAACGTCATCGGCGGCGGCGCGCCGGTGCTCACCGGCCCCTACTTCGTCGACCGCTCGAACATCGACGCCATAGAGAAGTTCGCCGCCGGCGGGACCCGCTAGGCCGGCTCGCGGTTGGGCCGCACGTGGGCGAGGCCGGCGTCGGCTTGCGGGAACGCGTTGCCGGGCATGTAGAGCACCATCGGGCGGACCTCGTAGACGGCGCTGGGGTTGGCCTCCTTAAGGTCGCGGGCGGCTTCGATGGCGGCCTCGCGGGTGGCGCAGTCGACGACGTAGAAGCCCAGCAAATGCTCCTTGGTCTCGGCGAAGGGGCCGTCGGTGACCACGCCGCGGCC